>NZ_VOHR01000001.1 GCF_009192725.1 Segeticoccus rhizosphaerae
CACCAGCCGGGTGGGGGGTCGGAGAGCCGCGTCCGCCAGGTCGAGCCACCACCCGGCTGGTGGCCGAGTGCTGCCCCGCGCGGCCGCACGGAGAAGCATGACGTCCGTGCACACGGGAGACTTGGCCCATGGTGGAGCAGGCCGACGACCGGTTCGTCGCCTTCGGGCCGGAGCACTGGCTGATCCTCGGCCTCTTCGCGGCGGGCTGTGCCGCGGCCGTCCTCGTGGGCCTGCGCCTGACGGGGCCGTCGCAGGTGTGGTTCCGGCGCGTCGCCGGGCTGGCGATCCTGGTGATCTGTGGCCCGTTCCAGACGATCAACTGGGTCAACGCCGTCGGCGCCTGGCGCACCGGGCTGCCGGTGCAGATCTGCGACTTCGCCTGGATCGTCGCGGTGGTCGCCCTGCTGACCGGCAGGGCCACGTGGTCGGCGGTGCTCTACTACTGGGGCCTCACCCTCACGGTGCAGGCCGTGGTGACCCCGGACCTCGGGAGCGTCTTCCCGCAGGTCCAGTTCTTCGGCTACTGGGTGCGGCACGTGCTGGCGGTGTGGGCGGCCTGCTACCTGGTCGGTGCCGGCAAGGGACCCGACTGGCGTGGCTACCGATTCACCCTGGCCCTGACCGCGGTCTGGGCGGCCGCCGTCATGTCGCTCAACTTCGCCGTCGGCAGCAACTACGGATACCTCAACGCCAAGCCCGTGAGCGCCTCGATCCTGGACGTGCTGGGCCCGTGGCCCTGGTATGTCGTCGTCGAGGCCTTGCTGATTGCCGGCGCCTGGGCGCTGCTCACCTGGCCGTGGAACCGCAAGGCATCCGCTCCGGTCACCCACCAGGAGTCGTGACTCACTCCGGTGGGCGGATGGTCTCGACAGTGCTGCCGACGGCGCTCACCCGGGCCGCGTCGATGACGTCCATCACGTGTACGGCGTCGTGCGGGTCGACCGGCATGGCCGCCTGGACCTCGCGGAAGTCGCCGCGCCCGAGGGCCGCTGCGACCGCGCGGTAGAAGTCGGCCTGCTCGGAGGGGACGCGCAGGACCGGCACGCGCGACTCGCCGGTGTAGATCCAGCCGCAGTGTTCGCCGTCGGCGTCAGCGGTGTCGGGGAAGACGTTGATCTCGCCCTCGAAGTCGCCGAGGACGAAGGCGCCCTCACGGCCGAGCAGCCGCACCCGTGGGCCCGGCGCGCCCGCCACGGACATCGTGCCCAGGTGGGACACCGCGCCCGATGCGTGGTGGCAGGCGAGGAACGCGTCATCCTCCGCAGTGGTCAGGTGGGAGGCCAGTTCGGCGTAGACCCGCTCGACGGGGCCGAAGAGCTCCACCGCCCCGTCGACCAGGTGTGACTGCAGGTCGAGCAGCAGGCCGCCGCCCTGCTCGGGTGGCATGGTCTCGCGCCAGCGAGTCAGCGGCGTGGGGCGCCAACGCTCCCAACGCAGTTCGAGCCGGTAGGTCTCACCGAGGCGGCCGCTCCGCACGACCTCGCGGAGGGTGGCATGTTCCGGGTCGTAGCGACGGTTCTGGAAGACCGTGAGGGGCACGTGCGCCCCCGCCGCCGCGGCGACGACCTCGCGGGCCTGCGTGGCGTCGACGCCGAGAGGCTTGTCGACCACCAGCGCGATCCCAGCCTCGACCACGGCGAGCGCCTGCGCCGCGTGGTCGCCGGTCGGCGTGGCCAGCACGACCAGGTCGAGGCCATCGACCGCCAGGAGTGCGTCGAGCTCCGGCACGACCTGCGCGCCCGGGTGTTCCCGGGCCACCTGCTCCGCTCGCGAGGCGTTGCTGGTCGCGACGGCCGCGACCGTCATACCGACTGCCGCGATCGGCGCGGCGTGCAGGTGGCGCCCGGCCAGGCCGTAGCCCGCGATCCCCACTCGTGTCATCGCTCTCCTTCGGTGGCGCCGACGGTGGCGGCTGTCCGGCCCACGGCGCCCATCTCGTGCCGGCCCTTCGGGCGGTCCAACCGACTGGGCCACCAGATCACCGAACCGACCTCGTGGACGACCGCGGGGACGAGCAGCGAACGGACGACGAGAGTGTCGAGCAGGACACCGAAGGCCACCAGGAACGCGATCTGCAGCAGGAACAGGATCGGGATGACCGACAGTGCCGAGAACGTCGCGGCCAGCACCACTCCGGCGCTGGTGATGACGCCTCCGGTGACCGCCAGGCCCACCAGCACACCCGGTCTGGTGCCGCGGTGTCCCGACTCCTCACGCACCCGGGTCATCAGGAAGATCGAGTAGTCGATGCCGAGCGCGACGAGGAAGACGAAGGCATACAGAGGCAGTCCCGGATCGGCCCCCGGGTAGTCGAAGAGGTGGTTGAAGACCAGGGCGGAGACACCGATCGTGGCGGCGAACGAGACCACGTTGGCCACCACCAGCAGGATCGCTGCGAGGACCGACCTCAGCAGCAGCATGAGCACCACGAGGATGACCGCCAGGATGGCGGGGATGATGACCCGCAGGTCACGCTTGCTGGCGTCGCGCACGTCGAGGTTGGCGGCGGTGTCGCCGCCCACGAGCACGTCCGTGCCCACGGCGTCGAGCTGGGTGCGCATCTGCTTGACCGCGTCGATCGAGGCCTGGCTGTCCGAGCCGGACTGCAGCGTCGCGTCGACCAGGACGCGTCCGTCCACGACCTTCGGCGAACCGCCGTCGTTGCCACCGGACACCGACACGTCCTCGACTCCGTCGACCTGCTTCGCGATCGAGGCGACCTGGTCGGCCTGGTCGGCGGGCGCGATGATCTCGACCGGTGTCCCGGAGCCTCCCGGGAAGTGGTGCTCGGCCATGACGTGTTCGCCGGTCACCGACTCGACCGGGTTGCGGAACAGCTCGGCCTGGGTCGTCCCGCTCGCCCGGAAGGTCGGCACGAAGGCCCCGCAGATGAGCAGCACGACCAAGGTGGTGACCCAGGTGCGGCGGGGGTGGCGACCCACCATGCCGGCGACCCGCCCCCAGATGCCACGCCGTCCGACGGAGTCCTCCGAGTGGACGTGGTCGACGTGCGGGATCAGCGGCCAGAAGATGCGCCGGCCGAACAGCATCAGCACCGCCGGCAGGAAGAGCAGCGCTGACAGCAGCGCACCGGCGATCCCGAGGGCGCCCACCGGTCCCAGCCCGCGGGTGCTGCCGAGGTCGGACAGCAGCAGGCAGAGCAGGCCCAGGATCACCGTCGAGCCGCTGGCGACGATCGGCTCGACGGCGGCACGCCATGCCGCCCGCATCGCAGTCCACTTGCTTTGGTGGTCGTGCAGCTCCTCGCGGTAGCGGGCGACGAGCAGGAGCGCGTAGTCCGTTGTCGCCCCGACGACGAGGATGAACAAGATCCCCTGGGTCTGCCCGTTCACGTCCAGGGCACCGTGCTTCGCGAGCGGGAAGACCACGAGGGCCGCGAGCGACAGCCCGAGCATCGCGCTGAGCAGCACCGTGACCGGCAGGATCGGGCTGCGGTAGACGATGAGCAGGATCACGAAGACCACGATGAGCGCGACGAGCAGCAGGATGCCGTCGATGCCCGAGAAGGCGTCCACGAAGTCCGCGAGGATGCCGGCCGGTCCGGTCACGTAGACCTTGAGCCCGTCCGCTTCGAGGGTCTTCTGCGCTGCGGTGCGCATGGCCTGTGCGCCCTCGTACAAGGGAGTGGTCCCGGCGACGGCCTTGCTCGCCTTGTCGGCGTCGAGCAGGACCGGCACCATCAGCGCTTCCCCGTCGGCACTCGGTATGGCTTGGCCCGGTGGCGCCACGAAATACTGGCCCAGCCTGTGGTCGTCCACCGCGAAGGGCAGCGTCGGTATGCGTTGGACGAAGTCCTGCACGGCCTGCCGGTCGGCCGGGGTCAGGCCCGAAGGACGCTCGACCACGAGGAAGTAGGGCAACGCCTCGACCGGGGCGAAGGAGCGCGCCAGCTGGCTCACCTCGGTCGACTCGGCCGACGCCGGCAGGAACGAGGCGTTGTCGTTCTTCTGCACCTCCGACAGCCGGCCCACGAGCGGACCGCCGACTCCGGCCACCGCCAGGAAGCCGACGAGCACCAGCGCCACGACGACCGACCGGAGGATCCGCTGGCGGCGTGACAGCCCGGCGCGCTCGGCGGATCCCTGCTCGGGCCTGAGGTCGGTTCGGGCCATGGCGGGACCCTCCTCGGGTCGACGGTCTGTCCGGGCGACAGCCTAGGGGCAGCGAAGCGGTCGATGCGGGCGCGTAGTCTCGTGTCATGCGATTCGTCCACCTCGGCTTCGACCCGGATTTCGTCGACTACGAGCAGGCTTGGGCCCGTCAGCGTGAGGTGCACGCAGCCGTCGTGGCGGACGAGGAGCCGGACACCGTCCTGCTCCTCGAGCACCAGCGGGTCTACACCGCGGGCAAACGCACCGAGCAGCATGAGCGCCCACTCGACGGCACCCCGGTGATCGACGTGGACCGCGGCGGCAAGATCACCTGGCACGGTCCCGGGCAGCTGGTGGGCTACCCGATCGTCCACCTCCCCCAACCTGTCGACGTGGTCGGCCACGTGCGACGTCTCGAGGCGATGATGATCGCCGTGGCGGCGGACCTCGGGGTCGAGGCGGTGCGCGTCGAGGGCCGCAGCGGGGTGTGGGTGACGGCCGACGGCCGTGGCCCCGACCGCAAGCTTGGCGCCATCGGGATCCGCGTCAGCCACGACGTGACGATGCACGGCTTCGCCCTGAACTGCGACTGCGACCTGGCCTGGTCACAGGTCATCGTGCCGTGCGGCATCGCCGACGCCGGGGTCACCTCCCTGTCCGCGGAGCTCGACCGCGACGTCACCGTCGCCGAGGTGCTCCCGTATGCCGAGAAGCACCTGGCCGACGTCCTCGGCTGAGCTGACCAGGCTGACCAGGCTCCCCTCGGGCACCCGGTCAGCCACCCGGACGAGGTATGGCGGTCACGCGCCCTGGCGGCGATACTCCCCTGCGATGTACTCCGCTTGCCGGATCGCGAGCGCGACGATGGTCAAGGTGGGGTTGGCAGCGGCTCCCGAGGTGAACTGGCTGCCGTCGGAGACGAACAGGTTGGGCACGTCGTGGGCCCGACCATGCCGGTCGACCACACCGTCCACCGGCCGCTCGCTCATGCGGCAGGTACCGAGGTTGTGCGTCGAGGGGTACGGCGGGGTGACGATGGTGCGCTTCGCTCCCACCGCCTCGTACACCGCCTGACCCTGCCGCTGCGCGTGCTCGCGCATCGCGACGTCGTTGGGGTGGTCGTCGAAGTGGACGTTGGCCACCGGCAGCCCGTGCTGGTCGAGGACACCGTCGTTGAGGGTGACCCGGTTGTCGGCCTGCGGCATGTCCTCTCCGACGATCCACATGCCGGCCGTATCCCGGTAGGCGTCCATGTGGCTGGTGAAATCGGGGCCCCAGGTGCCCGGCGCCACGAAGGAGGCGAAGAAGGCAGGGCCGAGTGCGATGGTCTGCATGTAGTAGCCACCCGCGAACCCGCGGCTGGTGTCCAGCCTGGACTCGTCCTGGATGCAACCGGCCATGGTCTCGCCTCGGTACATCCGCACCGGCTGGTCGTATTGACCCCACACCGTCGCGGTGGTGTGCCGCATGTAGTTCCGCCCGACCTGACCGGAGGAGTTACCGAGTCCGGCGGGGAACAGCGCGGATGCGGACAGCAGGAGCAACCGCGGGGTCTCGATCGAGTTCCCCGCCACGCAGACGACCCGGGCGCGCTGCCGGCGCAGGGTGCCCTCGCTGTCGGTGTAGAGCACTGCCGTGGCACGACCCCTGGTGTCGTGCAGGATCTGCACTGCGTGGCTGTCCGGCCGGAGGTCGAGCTTGCCGGTCTTCTCCGCCTTGGGCAGCTCGGCCACCAGCGTCGACCACTTGGAGCCTCCCTTGTCCCCCTGGAAGTTGAAGCCGTCCTGGACGGTGGCCGGCCGATCGTCATACGGCTCCGCGTTGGTGGCATAGGGGCCGGTCGCGTAGCGGCGGTAGCCGACCCGCTCCGCGCCGTTGGCGAAGACCTTGTAGTTGTTGTTGGCCGGGAGCGGCGGACGGCCGTGCAGGTGGGAAGATCCCATCTTGACCTCGGCCTGGTCGTAATAGGGCTCCAGCTCCGTCAACGTGATGGGCCAGTCCAGCAGGCTCGCCCCGTCGATGTCGCTGTAGGTGCTGCGGATGCGGAACTCATGCTCCTTGAAGCGTGGGGTGGCGCCGGCCCAGTGGGTGGTGGTGCCGCCGACGGCCTTGACGATCCACGCGGGGAGGGTGGGGAAGTCGGTGGCCAACCGCCAGCTCCCGGAAGTGGTGCGGGGATCGGTCCAGGCCATCTGGCTGAAGGCCTGCCACTCGTCGTTGTGGTAGTCCTTGCCGGTGAGGTGCGGCCCCGCCTCCAGGACCACCGTCCTGATGCCCCGCTGGCACAGCTCGTTGGCGAGCGTCCCTCCACCCGCTCCGGAACCGACGACCACCACCACGTCGTCGTCGTCGGCGTCGAAGCGGCTCACGCGCTCGCCTCCTCGATCGAGATCTTGGGCTCGGGCAACCAGTCGAGATCGTTGAATCCCCGGTCCACATAGCCTCCCTTGTCGAAGGAGGGCCCCTCGTAACCGAGCAGATCCCACACCTCGTGGTCGTCGTAGAGCGCGACCACCGCGACGCCACGGACGTTCTTGAAGAAGGCGGCCTCGTGGATCCCGCGCAGCACCGTCAACGCGGTGTCGTCGTCGAGCTCGGCGAACGGCACCTCGCGCAGCTCGTCGAGGTCGTGCAGCCCCTGGATCAGCTGCGCCAGCTGTCGGGGAGCGCCGGCGACGGCGGCGAGGACGGCCTGGGCAGTGCGTTCATACGGTCCGTCCGGAAACGCCTCGTGCGGATACGCCATCTTGAGCAGCCGCACAAGGGTCACCGTGTCGTGGTCGGTCAACAGCGTCATGCCAGAACCTGCCTCTCCTCGCCGCGAGAACGCTGGGCGAGCCGATGACGACCAGTACAGCACCAATCGACTATCGCGTGTTGCGCCCACGCGAACCTCTCGGCAACGGTAGGTTTCCGGTCAAGCGGCTGACGGGCCGCGGTCGGAGCACAACTTTGGGGACCACCGCGATGCCTTCCACCGCCACTGAACTGGCCGTCTCCACCCGAGGACTGCGCAAGACCTATCGCACACGGCGCGGCCGGCAGGTTGCCGTCGCCGGCCTGGACCTCGACGTTCCGGTCGGGGGCGTCCACGGTTTCCTCGGGCCGAACGGGTCCGGCAAGACCACGTCGATCCGCATGCTGCTCGGCCTGATTCGCGCTGATGCAGGCACCATGCGGTTGTTCGACCGCGAAGTCCCCGAGCACCTGCCAGAGGTCGTGGGCCGCGTCGGCGCGATCGTCGAGTCCCCGAAGTTCTTCCCCGCCTTCACCGGTCGCAAGAACCTCAGCCTGCTCGCCGAGGCCATCGGCGCGCCCAGCACGAAGGTCGACGAGGTCCTGGACGAGTCGGGCCTCGGTCACCGCGGCAAGGACCGCTACAAGGGCTACTCCCTCGGCATGAAGCAACGGCTCGCCATCGCCGCGACGCTGCTGAAGTCCCCCGACCTGCTGATCTTCGACGAACCCACCAACGGGCTCGACCCGGCGGGGATCCGCGAGATCCGCAACACCATGCGGTCTCTCGGGTCGCAGGGCCGGACGGTCCTGGTCAGCAGCCACATCCTCGGTGAGGTCGAGCAGGTGGCCGACACGGTGTCGATCATCGGCCACGGCAGGCTCCTGGCCTCGGGTCGGGTGTCGGACGTCATCGGCGCCGGATCGGCGGGCGGCGTGCGGGTCGGGGTGTCCGACCCCCGGGCCGCGATCCAGGTGCTCACCGCGGCGGGCCTCTCGGCTCGGCCGGACGGCCGGCTCATCGCTGTCGACGGCGTCACCGACGGCGCGGAGGTCACCAGGCGACTGGCCCACCACGACCTCTGGGTCAACGAGCTGGTGCCGGTGCGTGCCGACCTCGAGTCGGTCTTCCTGCAGCTGACCGCGGACGACACGCTCGAGGCGGATGCCCGCGCGCAGGTCGAGGAGGTGGCCCGGTGATCCGCCTGGTGCGCGTCGAGCTGCAGCGGCTCTTTTCGCGTCGGCTGACGCTGTTCACGAGCCTCGGCCTCCTCGTCATCACCGCAGTGGTGATCTTCGGGACCGCGCACGACGCGAAGCCGCTGTCCGGCCAGGAGCTGACCATGGCGCAGCAGAGCTTCGAGCAGGCCCAGAAGGACTGGAAGCTGCACGGCGCCGAGATGGTCAAGGAGTGCCGCAAGGCCGAGGCCACGGAGCGCGAGACCGACCCCACCGTCAACTTCGGGTGTGACATGCAAGCGCCCACCTGGGCCAACTGGGGAAAACCCGCCGTCGAGCTGCAACGAGCCCTGCCGGACACCCTCCAGATCGGCTCCTACGCGCTGGCCTTCGTCGCCTTCCTCCTCGGCGCGGGATTCCTGGCCGCCGAGTTCAGCACCGGGTCGATGGGCAACTGGCTGACCTTCGAGCCCCGCCGCCTGCGGGTCTACGGGAGCAAGCTGCTGGCTGCTGGACTCGGGGTCCTGGCGCCCGCGGTCGTGGTGCTGGCCCTGCTCGTCGGGAGCGTCTGGATCATCTGCGACGCCTGGGGCTCCACGGCCATGCCGAAGGGTTGGGGGCCACCGCTCCTGATGGCGTTGCGCGTGCTCGCGCTGACCGCCGTGGCTGCCGTGGCGGGTGCGGCCCTGGGTTCCCTGGTCCGTCACACCGCCGCCGCGATCGGCCTCGCGATGGCCTACCTCGTCCTCGTCGAGGGGATGTTCGTCAACTCCTTCCTGCAGCCTCAACAGCCGTGGCTGCTGCTGAAGAACGTGGAGGCCTGGGTGGCCAAGGGCACGACGTTCTTCCTGGACGAGTGCCGCGTCGACCAGGCCGGCAACTACATGTGCGCCGGGGTGGAGCGGAACGTCTCGTTCGGGCACGGCACGGCATACCTCGCCGTCGCGTGCGGGCTCATCGTGCTGCTGGGGGCAATCCTGTTCCGTCGACGCGACGTGGCCTGAGGCGCGGCCGAGCGGCCGCCCCGGTGACGGGGCTCAGTCGGTGACTTCGTCCGGCGCCTTCAGCGCGACTCCGAGGCCTCGGACGACGCCACATGGACGACGCTCGGGTGAGCCGGCTCGTCATACAGTCGGTCGACGAGATCACTGCGCAGCTCTATCACCTTGCGCTGGTTGACGTATCCCTTGTCGGTGATCTCGCCGGCATCCAGGTCAGGCGGTGCGGTCATGAGCAGGATCCGCTCGATCCGCCCGGCGCGGCCCGCTCCCCTGCTGTGGACCTCGAGTCCGCGAGCGAGGTGGCCCGCGAGCGCCGGATCGACGTAGGCGTCACCGGCCGCAACAGGGTCACGGCCGAGCAGTTTGCGGGTCTCCGCGAGGTTGAGCCAGGCGAGCGCGCACGCCTCGTCCCTGTCCTGGCCCGCGATGACCGCGTCGGACAGCTGCGGCAGCGCCGACAGCAGGGAGGTCCGCAGGGCGCCGACCCGGACGAAGGTGCCGGTGGTGAGCTTGAAGTCCTCGGCGACCCTGCCGCTGAAGAGCAGCCCGGCGTCGGGATCCGCGTCGTCGGCCAGCCGGACGGCGTCTCCCGTGCGATAGAAACCCTCCGTGTCGAAGGCCGACGCGGTGAGGTCCGGTCGCCGGAAGAAGCCCGGTGTCACCATCGGTCCGCGCGCGAGGATCTCGTAGGCCTCCCCCTCGGGGCGAAGGAGCACCTCGGCGCCAGGCAGCGGCACGCCGATGCACCGCGCGTCATCGAAGTCGAAGTGCGCATTCGTCACGGCCGGCGCGGTCTCGGTCAGGCCCCATGAACCGCTGACCGGGATCCGCCTGCCGGTGGTCTTCTCCGCGACGGCTCCGAGCCGTTGGCGCAGGGCACTGGGCAGTGCCGCCGCCGCGTTGAAAAGCAGCCGCAGCCGGGAGAAGAACGCCTCGGCGAACTCCGGGTCGTCCTCGAGCACCGGCACGAGCTGGGCGTATCCGGCTGGCACGTTGAAGTAGATCGTGGGTGGCACGTCGGCCAGGTTGGCCAGGCTGCGGGACAGCGCCGGAGGCCCGCCGTCATCCACGTAGAGGGTGCCGCCGTTGGTGACGACCATGTTCAGGTTGTGGCTGCCACCAAAGGTGTGGCTCCACGGCAGCCAGTCGACGATGACCGGGCGCTCCTCCTCGAGGAAGGGCCACACCTGCCGCATCATCTGTTGGTTGGAGGCGAGCATCCGGTGTGTCGTGAGCACACCCTTGGGTGCGCCGGTGGACCCCGAGGTGAGCAGGATCTTGGCAACCGTCTCGGGCCCGATGCCCTCGAACGCCTGACGCACCTGCGACCCGGCCCCGACCGCACGCAACTCCTCGACGGTCGCGCCCACCGCGCGGTTGCCGCGGCTGGTGATCGCGGGCGTCTGCTGCAGCGTGTCGAGCACGGCGCCGAAGCGGTCGGCATCGTCGGCGAACACCGCACCAGGGGTGACGAGCTCGGCGACCTGCCGGATTCGCGCGTGGTCCTTGGACTGCAGCGAGTATGCCGTGCTGGTCGGCACCACGGGCACGCCGGCATTGAGCGCCCCCAGCATCATCAACAGGTGGTCCACGGAGTTCCCGGAGAGCACGAGCAGCGGCCGACTCGCGCCCAGGCCGAGGTCGAGCAGGCCCTGGCCGATCGACTCCGCGCCGGCCACCGCCTCGCCATACGTCACGGTCCGCCAGCCCTCGCTCCCGTCCCGGTCGGCCACCAGCAGTGAGTGGGCGTCCCGGGACGCCCACTCACGGAGCGAGTGGAGGATCGAGGCGGGATAGGGCCGCAGCTGGTCGGCCGAGCGGAGCAGGATGCTGCCGTCGGGTCGGTCCTCCCGCACGATCCGCGGGGTCGCGTACAAGGTGGTCATCGAGCCTCCTTCGGGGGACTGCCATCTGCTCAGTGACCTGATCGCGCAGATCACGACCCCACGCATGGTCTGCCCCCATCGTGCCGCTGAGAGCTCTGATATTCGACGCATAGATGCAGTGACGTCAAGGCCTTGTAGCCCTTTTTCCTCGGCCCACTCGGAAATCGACCGGGGCGGCCACCTCGAGGGCAGCTCAGGGTTCGGCGCGGCGCTCAACGCGTGGGGTCGTAGGCTGGGGTGGGAGGCACGCCACGACTCGGAGCCTCTCGCACGAGTGACACGCTGCAACCTCGACTGGCAAGGGAGCCGTCCGTGACCGTCGCACCCGAGGGCCGCCGCATGCTGCGCGTGGAGGCGCGCAACGCCGAGACCCCGATCGAGCGCAAGCCGTCCTGGATCCGGACCACCGCCAAGATGGGCCCGGCCTACACCCAGCTGCACTCCCTGGTGAAGAGCGAGGGACTGCACACCGTCTGCCAGGAGGCGGGCTGCCCCAACATCTTCGAGTGCTGGGAGGACCGGGAGGCGACCTTCCTCATCGGCGGCGAACAGTGCACCAGGCGCTGCGACTTCTGCCAGATCGACACGGGGCGCCCTGCCGAGCTCGACCGGGACGAACCACGGCGCGTCGCCGAGTCGGTCCAGCAGATGGGCCTGCGCTACGCCACCATCACCGGGGTCGCCCGCGACGACCTGCCGGATGGCGGTGCCTGGCTGTATGCCGAGACCGTGCGCAAGGTGCACGAGCTCAACCCCGGCACGGGGGTCGAGATCCTCATCCCCGACTTCAACGGGGTCCCCGACCAGGTCGACCAGGTGATCGACGCCGGTCCCGAGGTGTTCGCCCACAACGTGGAGACGGTGCCGCGCATCTTCAAGCGGATCCGCCCGGCCTTCCGCTACGACCGGTCGCTCGCGGTGATCACCCGCGGCAAGGACGCCGGTCTCGTGACCAAGTCCAACCTGATCCTCGGCATGGGCGAGGAGGAGCACGAGATCGAGCAGGCCATCCGCGACCTGCACGAGGCGGGCACCGACCTGCTCACCATCACCCAGTACCTCCGGCCCTCCCCTCGCCACCACCCGGTGGACCGGTGGGCCAAGCCGGAGGAGTTCGTGCACTGGTCGGACCTGGCCGAGCAGATCGGCTTCAAGGGCGTCATGAGCGGGCCCCTGGTCCGCTCGTCCTACCGGGCCGGGCGCCTCTGGGCCCAGGCGATGCGCCGCAGCGGCAAGCCAGTGCCGCCTGAGCTGGCGCACCTGGCCGAGGCCGCGGCGGCCTCCCCGGCGCGTCAGGAGGCGGCCTCACTCGTGGGGCGCGCCCTCTCCGACGTATCCTGACCCCCATGGCCCGCAGCAAGAACTCCGAGCAGTCGACCGCGCCCTCGTCCGGGCTCTCGTCCAGGTTCCGGCGCAAGCCGAAGGACCCGAACAAGAAGCCGGGACGGGTCGCGCAGATCCGTCAGATCTACACGGTCTCCCGCCAGACCGACCCCAACATCGGGTGGTGGATGCTGCTCTCGGCCCTCGTGGTCTTTGCGGTCCTGCTCGTGGTCGGGCTGTTCACCGGGCACCCCTACCTGTTCGGGTTCTTCGGCATCATGTTCGGCCTGATGGTGGCCATGCTGGTGATGAGCCGGCGAGCCGAGCGAGCGGCATACAAGAGCATCGAGGGCAAGGCGGGAGCGACCGGTGCTGCGCTGGGCGCCCTGCGGCGCGGTTGGTACTACGACAAGGAGCCGGTGGCGGCCGAGGCGCCGCGTGGCCGGAACCCGCGTGACCTCGCGAACGCTGCCATGGTCTTCCGCGCCATCGGGCGGCCGGGCGTCGTGCTCGTGGCCGAGGGACCGAAGGGGCCCGCGATCCGCCTGGCCGAGTCCGAGCGCAAGAAGGTCACCCGGGTCACCGGGGGCAACGTGCCCATCACGGTGCTGCGCATCGGCCAGGGCGACGACGCCGTCCCGGTCAACAAGCTGACCAAGCGGATCACCAAGCTCAAGCCCACGCTGACCAAGGCCGAGGTGTCCGCGGTCAACAAGCGGCTCAAGGCGCTGGGCGGCCTCAAGCCTCCCGTGCCCGCCGGCGTCGACCCGACCAAGGTCCGGATGGACCGCAAGGGACTCAAGGGTCGCTGACCCGGCACGGCCCCTGCTCGGCAACCTCAGAGGCGGACGATCAGCGTCCCGGCTGCCTTGTCGTGCCAGCCCCGCCCGTCGCGCCCCAGGATCAGCGCAGGAATGACGAGGCACACCAGGACGGTGCGGACCAGCGCCCGCCACAGCCCGGCGGGACGGCCGTCGAGACGGATCACCCGCAGCCCGAGGACGCGGTGCCCGATGGTGGAGCCCAGCGTGCTGACCAGGAGCAGGTTCTCCACGGCGAAGACCGCCAGCGGCCAGAGGCTGCCCTCTCCGCCGCCGAGCCGGTAACCGAGGAAGCCGGCCGCGATGATGCTGCACAGGACCCAGTCGATGAAGATCGCGATGAGTCGGCGGCCGAAGGTGCCCATCGCGCCTCGCCCCTCCTCGGGGAGCCCCAGGAGCTCGCCGGGATAGGTCGGGGACGGCCGAGCGGAGTCGGGGCGAGGCCCGGCGGCGTGAGGATCTGGCACACACCAAGGTTAGACGGGACGAAACACGGGTGAAACGTTCGGGTCACGACCGAGAAACACCGGCCCGATAGTCTCGTTCCGAGGGTCGGCAGCAGGCGTCGGCGCCATCCACAGGAGGATTGATGTTCAGCAGCCCCGAAGAGTGCCTCGAGTTCATCAAGAACGAGGAGGTGCAGTTCGTCGACGTACGGTTCTGTGACCTGCCCGGGGTGATGCAGCACTTCAACGTGCCCGCCAGGTCCTTCACCCTGGACGCGTTCACCCAGGGCCAGATGTTCGACGGGTCGTCCATCCGCGGCTTCCAGGCGATCCACGAGTCCGACATGAAGCTCATCCCGGACCCGACCACGGCCTACCTCGACCCGTTCCGCAAGGAGAAGACGCTCATCCTCAACTTCTCCATCGTCGACCCGTACACCGCTGAGCCCTACAGCCGCGACCCACGCAACATCGCGGCGAAGGCGGAGGCCTACCTGGCCTCGACCGGGATCGCCGACTCCTGCTTCTTCGGGGCCGAGGCGGAGTTCTACGTCTTCGACGACATCCGGTTCGAGACCAATGCCCACGCCGGCTACTACTTCATCGACTCGGTCGCCGCGGCCTGGAACACCGGCCGCGAGGAGGAGGGCGGCAACCGCGGCTACAAGCCCCGCTACAAGGGTGGCTACTTCCCGGTGCCCCCGACCGACCACTTCGCCGACCTGCGAGACACGATGACGCTCAACCTCGAGGGGGTCGGGTTGCAGGTCGAGCGGGCGCACCACGAGGTGGGCACAGCCGGGCAGCAGGAGATCAACTACCGGTTCGACACCCTGCTCGGCGCGGCGGACGACGTGATGAAGTTCAAGTACGTCGTCAAGCACACTGCCTGGGACGCCGGCAAGACGGCGACGTTCATGCCCAAGCCGATCTTCGGTGACAACGGATCCGGCATGCACTGCCACCAGTCGCTCTGGAAGGACGGTGAACCGCTCTTCTACGACGAGCAGGGGTATGGCGGGTTGTCCGACATAGCGCGCTGGTACATCGGTGGTCTGCTCCGGCACGCGCCCTCGGTGATCGCCTTCACCAACCCGACGATCAACTCCTACCACCGGTTGGTCCCGGGCTACGAGGCTCCGGTCAACCTCGTCTACTCGGCGCGCAACCGCTCCGCATGCGTCCGCATCCCGTTGACCGGCGACTCCCCCAAGGCCAAGCGGATCGAGTTCCGCGTGCCGGACCCGTCGGCCAACCCCTACCTCGCCTTCGCCGCCCAGCTGATGGCGGGAATCGACGGGATCCGCAACCGGATCGAGCCCCCGGAGCCCATCGACAAGGACCTCTACGAGCTGCCCCCGGAGGAGCACCAGGAGATCCAGCAGGTCCCCGGTTCGCTGCCCGAGGTGCTGCAGTCCCTGGAGGCCGACCACGAATACCTACTCGAGGGAGACGTTTTCACCGAAGACCTCATCTCCACGTGGTGCGAGTGGAAGCGCAAGAACGAGATCGACCCGATCCGGTTCCGGCCGCACCCGCACGAGTTCGAGATGTACTACGACCTGTAGACGTGTCTCCGTGCTCCTGCTCGTCTCCTCGCGTGAGGTGGACCGATGTGGCGCGTGGTGGTTGCTCGTCCATTCAGCGGAGGTGGCGAGAGCTCGCGCGGACGATCAGCTCGGTCGAGAGCCTGACGTGGCGAGCGCGCTTCGGGGCGGTGCCCGCGATCCGCTCGGTCAGCAGCCGGGCTGCGGTCGCCCCGATGTCGTAAGCCGGCTGGGCGACCACGGTCAGAGGCGGGTCGATGAAGCGGGCCCACGGGGTGTCGTCGAAGGCGACCAGGCCAAGGTCGCGCCCCGGCTTGATACCTCGCCGGTTGAGTTCCCCGAGGGCGCCGAGCGCCATCGTCGCGTTGGCGATCAACACGGAGTCCGGCGGCCTGCGCTCGTCCAGCAGCGATCCCATCGCCTCGCGTGCACTCTCCTCATGGAAGTCCGCGTGCCGCACCAGTGACATCGCTGGGCGCCGGCGCGCGTCCTTCACGGCGTCCAGGTATCCCTGCAGGCGCTCTTGGGCAGTGTCGGTCCGCTCCGGCCCGGTGAGGCAGGCAGGGCGCGACCAACCAGTGGCGAACAGGTGGTTGGTCGCATCGCGGGCACCAGCGCGGGAGTGCACCATCACCGAGTCGGCGGCCTTGTGACTCGACCGGTCGACCGTCACCAGAGGGATCGCCGCGTTCACCAAGCGGGACACGTCGCTGCCCCGCGTGTTCGGCGACATGATGACGCCGGCGACCTGCTCCTGCTCAGCGACCCTGAGGTAACGCTGTTCCTTGTCCTGGTCTTCATCTGAGTTGCACAGAAGCACGGAGAAACCCTGACCCTGGGCTACGTCCTCAACACCGCGGGCGACCGCCGTGAAGAACGGGTTCGCGATGTCCGAGATGATCAGCGCCCACACGTCAGTCCGCTGCCGACGCAGGTTTCGCGCCACACCGTTGGGTCGGTAGCCCAGCTCGTCTGCCGCCGCACGGACCCGTTCAGCGAGCGCCGGGTCCACCGTCGTGACGTTGTTGAGGGCGCGGGACACCGTCGCTGGAGAGACACCAGCCCGACGCGCCACGTCGATGAGCTTCGCCAACCCGACCTCCACTTAGTTCAGCCAACTCGCGGCGAGTGAACACCGCTCGGAGACCCTGCCTCCGGCGATTCTTACGTGGCAGCCTACGGCGCGCTGGTGGCCTGACCCGACATACCTGGCCTGCTTCGCTTCGCCGCTGCGGGGTCAGCGGTGCCGCAGGGAACTCTCACGAACGATGAGCTCCGTGGAGAGCACGATGTGACGGGCTCGTTTCCGCGCCGAGCCCGTAATGCGTTCGGTCAGCAGGTGGCCCGCGGTCGCCCCGATCTCGTGGGTCGGTTGCGCGACGACCGTCAGGGCCGGATCGGTCAACCGCGCCCACGGGGCATCGTCGAAGGCCACCAGTCCGACGTCGCGGCCGGGCTTCAGCCCACGCTCGGCCAACTCCTGCAGGACGCCGAGGGTCATGGTTGCGTTGGCGACGAAGAACGCGTCCGGCGGGTCCGGCACGTCGAGCAAGCTCGCCGCCGCTGCCACGGCGCCCGCTTCCTGAAAGTCCGTGTGCCGCACCAAGCCTTGGGTCATCCGTCGTGGAGCACGCGCGATGGCATCAAGATATCCCTGGAGTCGGTCCTCGGCAGTCTGTGCGTAGTCCGGCCCGGTGATACAGGCCGGGCGGCGCCAGCCGCTGTCAAGCAAGTGTTGCGTGGCGCCACGCGCTCCTCGCCTCGATTGCACCGTCACCGAGTCAACCGGCTTACGCACGGTCCGGTCGATGGTCACCACTGGGATCGATGCGTCCACCAAGCGAGCGACGTCGCTGCCGCGCATGTTCGGGGAGATGATGACCCCCGCCACCTGTTCCTGCTCGGCCACCTGCAGGTAACGGTCCTCCTTGCCCCTGTTCTCGTCGGAGTTGCACAAGAGGACCGAGAACCCGTGCTCTCGGCCGACGTCCTCCACGCCGCGCGCCACCGCGGTGAAGAACGGGTTCTCGATGTCGGAGATGATCAGCGCCCACACGTCGGTCCGTTGCCGGCGTAGGTTGCGCGCGACACCGTTGGGGCGGTAGGCGAGCTCATCGGCCGCCGAGCGCACTCGCTCAGCCAGGGACTGATCGACGGTGGGGACGTTGTTGAGAACACGCGACACCGTTGCCGACGAAACGCCGGCGAGCCGCGCCACATCGACGATCTTGACCACCCACCCTCACGCCCCCGTCAATCGCTCCCGCTCGAGCCTGGCACGGCCTGCATGCGCCTGGGCGGTTGGGTGGTTCACGCAAACTCCAGTCCAGAGGCGTCGTCGGCTCCGGTGATCATCGAGACGATCTCCTGGGGGCGCACCTCGGCGGCCTTCCGCGCGCCGACCATTCTTCCGTGTCGAAGCACCCAGATGGTGTCCACGAGGTCGAAGACCTGGCGCAGGTTGTGGCTCACCATGAGCACGGTGACACCCTGGTCCTTGAGAGTGTGGATGATCTCCTCAACCTTTGCGGTCTCCTGGACGCCGAGCGCTGCCGTCGGCTCGTCCAGGACGATCATCTTCGAACCCCACCCCGCAGCGCGGGCGATCGCCACCCCTTGGCGTTGGCCGCCGGACATCCCCATGATCATGGCCCCCAGGTCGGGGATCTGCACGCCGGTTCGCTCCAGCAGGGCGCGTGCTTCGGTCTTCATGGCCGCACGGTTCAGCACACTGAACGGCCCGAGGCGGAGCAGGTAACGCTCTCTGCCAAGGAAGAGATTGGCAACGACATCAAGGTGATCGGCGAGGGCGAGCGTCTGGTACACGGTTTCGATGCCATGCCTGCGCGCCTCCAGAGGGGAGCGAAAATGCCTTTCCTCCCCCGCGAACCAAAAGCTGCCGTCGTCAGCATGCTCTGCGCCCGTGAGGATCTTGACCAAGGTCGACTTCCCGGCACCGTTGTCACCCACGAGCGCGACGTGCTCACCGGTGTCGACTTGCAGGTCGACATCCTGAAGGGCTTGAACACCACCGAACCGCTTCGAAATGCCCTCTACCTTCAGCATCGGCTCGGTCACGCTGGCATCCTGCGAATTCATCTGTTCCATACGCTCTCGATTCGGTGCCTCACTTCATGTGCACGTACTTCAACCACGGGTCGGACGACTTCAGCGGCGGGTTGGTGCAGCTGGGCGCCAGAATTGCCTTCATCTGCTGCTGGTTCATATTCTTCGTGGTCACGACGTAGACGCCGGTGTCCTCCTTGGTGACGGCGACGCCCTTGCGGATGTGTTCGACCGCTGCGACGACCGAGTCGAAGCCCATGCGGAAGGGGTTCTGCACGATCAGTGCAGTGATTTCGCCCGAACTCAGCGCCTTCACCTCGTCGGGTGCTGCGTCCCACCCGACCATGACGACCTTGCCCTTGAGGTTCCGCTGGGAGACCGCATGCGAGGCGCCGATGACTCCCGGTTCGTTGGACGCGAACAATCCGTTGAGGTCCGGATTCGCGGTCAGGATGTTGTTCGTGACGTTGAGCGCCTGGTTGGCGTCGCTCTGGTCGGCCTGGTCCGAGACCAGCTTCAGACCGGGGTACTTCTTCAAGCCCTCGATGAAGCCTTGCTTGCGCTGGTCGTTGGTCATCGACCCCGGTTGAAACTCCAGCAGAGCCACCTTGCCGTGGCCGTGCAGTGCGGTGTTCATCAACTTGGCCACCTCCTTGGCACCCTGGACGTTGTCGGTCGCGAACAGCGGGACCGTTTGGGGCGTTGTGCCGGAGTCAATGTTGTAGACCGGGATTTTTGCCTGTTGCGCCTTCTGGGTCACCGGCACCAGAGCCTTGGCATCGGTCGCCGCATAGATCAGCGCGTCCACGTGGCGGGAAAGGTAGCCGTTGAGCATGTTGATCTGGCCGGTGACGTCAGTCTCCGCGGAGACCCCGTTCCACTCGATGTTCACGTTGCCCAGCTTCTGGGCAGCGCACTGGGCTCCAGCCTTGACGTGGGTCCAGTAGTCGAACCCCACCGCCTTGGGGATCACCGCCACGTTGAGCTTCTTGCCAGCTGATGCCGCGCCGGCGGCGCCGCCCGCGCCGCTGGTCGAGCTCGACGATGTGGATGACCCAGGCGCACTGGACGTGGAGGAACTCGCCGAGCTCGGGCCATTGCTGCAGCCGGCCATGGCTACCACCGGGATGGTGAGTGCCACCAACCACCAACGGCTCTTCTGTGTGTTCATGGAGACCTCCTCGATTGTCGGGCTGTTAGGTCAGGCACCTGTCATCACGTGACGTGGGCGCGTTCGGTGATCCGCTGTCGACGGAACTGGTCCCAGCTGACGGCTATCCACACGACGAGGCCGATGATGACGTCTTGCCAGTAGATATTGACGTTCAACAAGACGGACCCGTTGCGGATGAACTGGATGAGAAAGGCACCGATGATCGCACCGGAGACGGTCCCCTGCCCGCCAAAGAGGCTGGCGCCCCCGATCACGGCAGCCGCGATCGCGTCGAGCTCCAGACCGACTCCGAAGTTCGGCTGCCCGGACGAGACGCGGGAGGCTGCGATCATCCCACCGAAGCCTGCGAGGAGTCCCTGCAGGACGTACACAAGGACCAGGTACCTGCTGGCCGGGATCCCCATGAGGCGCGCTGCCTCGTGGTTCGAGCCGATGGCGTAGGAGTACCGCCCCAGCTTGGTGCGAGTGAAGATGAAGCCGAAGATGACGATGACACCGATGAGACAGATAGCCGGAATCGGGATCGGACCGGCATAGCCCTGACCCAGGACATTGAAGCCGACGGGCAGTCCGTAGACCGCAACCGCGCCGGTAGATACGAATGTCAGGCCCCGAGCGACCCCCATCATCCCCAGGGTGGCAATGAACGGTGCCAGCTTGACCCATCCGACCAGTCCGCCGTTGACGAGTCCGGCCGCTCCACCGATGAGTACCCCTACGACCGTCGCCAAGGGCCATGACAGGTGCGCATCGACCATCAGCATGGCGCCCAGAACTCCGGCGAGTGCGGCGATCCCCCCCACGGACAGATCGATGCCCGCGGTGACGATCACCAGTGTCATGCCAATCGCGATGATCGCGGTGACGGCCGCCTCGACCACGACCTCGCTCAGGTTGTTGTAGGTAAGGAAGTTGGGCGAGAGCAGCGACAGCAGGACGAAGATCACCAGGAGTGCGCCCAGCGCGGCCACTTGGGAGATCACATCGGCGAGGCGGCGGCGTACTAACCCCCACGGCCCACCGACTGCGGCGGCACCCGGTTGCTTCCCGAAGTCACCGGTACGGCCATCTGGGCGGCCCGCGGATGAACTCATCCGACGTCAATCCTCGTCATTTGGCACATGGCCGAAGCCGCCCGTCGCGTAACTCGCTGCGCACATTCCGCTCCATCAACAGGAACTTCACCGCTTGGCTGGCCGGCTCGCACAAGCCCGTGTCAATCGCTCCAGAAATCGTTATCTGCAACGGTAAATCGGGATCCGCACCACTGTCAACGCAAACATGGGTTCGATTGAGGATTCAATCGCGCGGGCTGGGTCAGAGGGTCACCTCTCCGCACAGGTGCACCGGCACGCCGAGTGCGTCGAACATGGCGGCCTTCGCGAGCAGACCCTTGTCGGCGGTGTCGGCGTCGGGAGCGTAGACGACCGTGATGTGGTTGGCCCTGTGCCGCGCCATCATCTGGTTGCGGGTGACCCCGTGCAGCACCGCGTGCATGACTGGCCACTGTGGGTTGGTGGCCTCTAGCCGCCGCTGGGTCTCCTCCCAGGGGAGTTCGACAACGGTTGCGCGTCCGAGGTCGGTGTGCAGGCGGCCGCCAGCGAGGAACACTCGCGACCAGACGATCTCCCCCGGTTTGGACACGCCGCTGAGTGTGCCTCCGCCGAGTGGGAAGAACATCGGTGGCTGTCGCATGCTCCAAGACTTGTCGTAGCCGCCGTTGTGCGAGGCTGGAACCGATCCGGAGATCTCGAAGACCCAGACGTAGTCGTCACCGTATTGCTCGCCCCAGCGGATGTCGTGCAGGGTGGTCGCGGGGTTCAGACCCATGGCGGTCCAGATCCGGTTGGTCACCAGGGAATCCACGGCGACCCCCTCGTCGACCTCATTGAAGTGTGGCAAGGGACGGCCGGCATACAGCTCCCGTGAGCCGTCCCGGGATCGTACGGGTGGGCGGTATGGGTCGTTGAGCAGCCCCTCGGCCAGGTCGCTGGCGGGCACGACGTCCTTCAGGCCCTGCTGGTACTGGATGCCTACCGCGTCCAGGCCGAAGTCGTCGGCGATCCGCATCGCGGCGACGTACATCGCGCATTGGCTGTGCAGCTGGGCATCGGTCAGCTCGGTGGCCTCGTCGGTGCCGGTGCGGAAGTCCAGCCCGGCCCCCTCGAGCCAAGCCCGGACGGCCCGCGCCTCGTCGTCGGCGACCTTGCCCATCTCGACCACGAGGGCGCTCTGGGAGAGCCGCTCCTTGTAGATGCCCAGGGGGTTGAGCAGCTCGTCGTCGAAGATGGCGTTGTACATCCCCATGCAACCCTCGTCGAAGATGCCCATGATCGCCTTGTCGGCGCGCAGCTGCTCAGCCAGCGCCCGACCCAGCTGCACCTCGGGACCATCCGACAGGGCGGGAAGGTCACGCACATGGCTCTGGTCATGGACCAGCTCCCCCGTCTCCAACCAGGTGCGCAATCCATCCAGCGCCCACTCGTCGGTGAAGTCCTGGCTCCACAAGGCGGAGTAACCCACCCCAGCCTTGGTCAGGCTCGCGGTGAGGTTCAGCAGACCCACCAGGCCGGGGAACTCTCCCATCCAGTTGGCCACCACGAGGAGGGGACCTCGGTGCGTGCGCAGTCCGGCCAGGACGTGATGGCTGTACTGCCACACCGCCTCCACGACGATGAGCGGTGCATCCGGGGGCAATTCCCGAAACACACGTATGCCGGCTGCCTGGCTGTCTATAAAGCCGTGCCCCTTGGCCTCGTCGACCGCGTGGCCGCGCCGCACGGACCACCCGAGCGACTCCACCGCCCGAGCCAGGTCGGCCTCTAGCTTGCGCTGGGCGGGCCAGCAGGTCTGGTTCGCCGCCGGCCGCAGGTCGCCGCTGGCGACCGTGTAGACGGTGTGCGGCTCCGCGACGGTTCGTGACGTCGGGGCGGGCATGGTGTAGGTGGACATGTGAGGCTCCTTGTCCTCTGGGCGGCGCGCAGGCGGTGACCGGCCCGATCGACGAGCACGCCCTCGGTGCTCGAGCCGCCGGTGTTCACGCGGAGGGCGGCCGACGCTCCCACAACGGCACACTGCCAGAAATCGTTTTCATACGTCAAGGTTGGCGTCGCTCAGCGTTCTGGCCGGAGCCGCAAGCCCTGCATGCCACCGTCGACGGCCAGATCGATCCCCGTGGTCGAGCCCGCGGCCGGGCTGGCAAGGTAGACGACTGCCTCGGCGACCTCGTCGGCCGAGACCAAACGGCCATGGGGCTGCCGCGCGTTCAGCGCGGCACGCTCGGCCGCGGGGTCGGACGCGTGCTCGAGCAACCGGCCGATCCAAGGGGTGTCGGCGGTGCCGGGGTTAACGCAGTTGACCCGGATCCCGTCGCGCAGGTGGTCGGCGGCCATCGCGCGAGTGAGCGCCAGGACTGCCCCCTTGCTCGCGCTGTAGAGCGCTCGCTGCGGCAGCCCGGCAGTCGCCGCGATCGAGCAGGTGTTGACGATCGCGGCCGCCCTGGAGTTGCGCAGGAAGGGCAGGCAGGCACGGCTCACGCGCACCATGCCGACAACGTTGACATCGAGCACGCGAGACCATTCCTCATCTGAGTTGTCCTCGACCGTGCCTTGTGCACCGATGCCCGCGTTGTTGACGACGATGTCGATGCCACCAAGCGCCTCGGCCGCCTGCCCGACGGCTCGACGCACCGATGCGTCCCTGCTGACATCGGCGATGAGCGAAACGACCCCGTCGCCGCTGCTCCCTTCGGGGAGAGGGTGTAGGTCGAGAACCGCGACAGCGGCGCCCTGCTCGCGCAGCAGCCGGGCCACCGCGGCACCGATGCCGGACGCACCGCCGGTGACCACTGCCGACATACCGCCGAACGGGGTGGGCATGCCTACTCCTTACCCGCTGGCTCGTGAATGAATCGATCGGTGGCATCAGCCACCGGCCGGCGGCCAGGGCGGGGCGGGGTTGCTGGCCGACGCACGCGAGGGGATAGGTCCCGCCTCCGTTGACGGGTGATACATCCGCTCTCTACGCTCAGGGACAACACGGCCCGTCATTCGTGAGGAGCCCCGTGAGCGCCATTACCGCACTGCAGACCCATGACGTGCGGTTCCCCACATCCCTTTCGCTGGCCGGTTCGGATGCGATGAACCCGGACCCTGACTACTCGGCCAGCTACGTCCAGGTCTGCACCGACTCCGAGGACGGTCTGCAGGGGCACGGCTTCGTCTTCACCATCGGGCGCGGCAACCACGTCGAGGTAGGGGCCATCCAGGCGCTCGAGGATCACGTGCTCGGGCGCAACGTGGAGCAGACGCTCGCGAACATGGGCGGCTTCTGGCGCGACCTGGTGCACGACTCCCAGCTGCGATGGCTGGGACCCGAGAAGGGCGTTATGCACATGGCAATCGGCGCCGTGGTCAACGCCCTGTGGGACCTGAAGGCAAAACGCGCCGGGATGCCCCTGTGGCAGCTGCTGTCCTCGATGACCCCCGAGCAGCTGGTGGACCTCGTCGACTTCCGCTACCTCACCAACGTGCTCACCCCGCGCGAGGCACTCCGGCTCCTGCGACGCACCGAGCCCGGGCGCGCCGAGCGGGTCCGCACGCTGCTTGAGGTGGGCTACCCGGCATACACGACGACGCCGGGATGGCTGGGCTACGACGACAACAAGCTCGTCCGCCTCTGTCGCGAAGCGGTCGACCAGGGCTTCACCCTGATCAAGCTGAAGGTCGGCGCAGACCGCACAGACGACGTCCGGCGCCTTGGCCTGGCGCGGCGGACGCTCGGGCCGGGGGTGCGCATCGCCGTCGACGCCAATCAACGCTGGGAGGTTGCTGAGGCCATCAGCTGGCTCAGCGAACTCAAACCGTTCGACCTCGCGTGGGTAGAGGAGCCCACCAGCCCCGACGATCTACTGGCTCACGCTGCGATCGCCCGGGGCATCACCCCGCTACCCGTCGCCACCGGTGAGCACATGGCCAACCGGGTGATGTTCAAGCAGTTCCTGCAAGCAGATGCGTTGCAGGTCCTGCAGATCGACGCAACCCGGGTCGCCGGGGTGAACGAGAACGTCGCGGTCTTGCTGCTCGCTGCAAAGTTCGGTGTGCCGGTGTGCCCCCATGCTGGCGGGGTAGGGCTCTGCGAGGCCGTGCAGCATCTGTCGATGTTCGACTTCGTCGCCGTCTCCGGCACGATGGAAGGCCGCGTCATCGAGTATGTCGACCATCTGCACGAACACTTCGTCTCACCGGCCCGGGTCGAGAACGGACGCTACGTTGCCCCGACGACCCCCGGCGCCGGAACCGAGATGCTCGCCGCCTCTCTAGCCGAATTCCGCCATCCCCGCCATGCCTGAGTTCCAACTACCGCGGCTGTCGTACGGTGCCGCCAACATCGGCAACCTGCACCGCGCTCTCACTGACGACGCCGCGTGGGAGTTGCTGGAGACCGCGTGGGAGTGCGGCGTCCGCTATTTCGACACGGCTCCGCACTACGGCCTCGGGTTGTCCGAACGACGGCTCGGCGCCTTTCTCACCACCAAGCCCCGCGATCAATTCGTGCTCTCCACCAAGGTCGGCCGCCTCCTCGTTCCCAACGACCGGGGCAGCGACGCGCTCGACCTCGCCCACGACTTCATCGTGAGCACGCACCTACGCCGGGAGTGGGACTTCTCCACCGACGGCATTCGGCGCAGCCTCGAGGAATCGCTGCAGCGCTTGGCCCTGGACCGGGTCGATATCGCCTACCTGCACGACCCTGAACGCTTCGGGCTGGCAGCCGCCCTCGACACCGGCGTGCCTGCTGTCACCCAACTCCGCGAGGAGGGCTTGGTCACGGCGGTCGGGATCGGTTCCATGTCGAACGAGGCCCTACTCGCCGGTGCGCGCACCGGCTGCCTGGACCTGCTGATGGTCGCGAGCCGCTATACCCTCACCGACCAGAGCGCCGCCGAGCAAGTCCTGCCCGAGGCCGTCTCACACGGACTGCCCGTGGTCGCCGCCGCCGTATTCATGTCAGGGCTGCTGGCGACCGATCCGCCCAAGGCTGACGGCCTCTACGAGTACGGCGCGCTGCCAGCCGACGTGCTCGAACGCACCCGTGCCATCGCGCAGGTCTGCGCGCAGTTCGGCACCGACTTGCCCACCGCGGCGCTGCAGTTCCCCCTGCGCCATCCGCTGGTGCGAACCGTCGTGGCCGGCGGCGCCACTCCAGAGCAAGTGCGCCAGAACTGGCAGCGCACCGTCACCCCCTTGCCGCAAGACCTGTGGGAGACTCTCGCGACCGCCGGTTTGGTGACGGCATGACGGGCACTCACCGAATCCTCGACGCCCACCTGCACGTGTGGGACCTGTCCGTCAGCGAGTACGCCTGGCTGCCGCCCGCCCACGGCCGCCTCCGAGCCAGCTTCACCCCCCAGAAGGCCCGCCGCGAGCTGACAGCGGCCGGCGTCGATGCCGCCATCCTGGTCCAGGCCGAGGATTCCGAGGGCGACACGACGTACCTCCTCGACGTGGCCAGTCACCAACCTTGGGTCGCCGGCGTCGTCGGATGGATCCAACTCGACGACCCCGAGCGAGCCGAGCAGCAGCTCGCCCGTTGGACCGCTCACCCAGCCTTCTGCGGCATTCGGCACCTGGTTCACAACGACCCCCGCAACGACTTCCTCGCTCTGCCGAACGTGCGCCGGTCCCTGGCAATGGTCGCCGAGCTTGGTCTGCCCTTTGATGTCCCCGACGCCTGGCCCCGCCACCTTGAGGGGACCGTCTCCCTCGCGCGCGCCGTGCCCGGACTGTCGATCGTCCTGGACCACCTCGGCAAACCTCCCCGTGACGCAGTAGGGCAAGACCGGTGGCGCCTTTGCCTGCGCGAACTGGCTGCGTGCCCCAACACCACGGCCAAGGTCTCCGGCCTGCAGACGCCCGGGCAACCGTTCACTCCCGAGGCCATCCGCCCGGCCTGGGACACCGCAGTCGAGTTGTTCGGCCCCTCCCGATTGATGTACGGCGGGGACTGGCCCATGACGACGGACTTCGGCGGATATCCCGCGGCGTTGTCCCTCGCCACAACCTTGGCAGAACAGCTTTCCCCCAGAGAGCGCGGGCAGCTCTTCGCCGGCACCGCAGAGCGGGTGTACCACCGAACTGTCCAGGAAGGGGGCGACCAGCGGGCATGAGCGGCGGTCCGGCCGCCCCCTGACCCACCACTCACGCGATAACGAGGCCTCGATCCCTCTCCCGAGGTCGTCATGGTAAGTGCGCCCTACCGCTCGGTCATCGACGAGCTGCTCCGGTCAGTCGGCTGGCGTGACCACAGCCTTGAGACATGTCGGGTCCGAGATGGCGGTGAGCGCGTCGGCATACTCCCCCAGCGCGAAGCGATGGGTGATCAGCCCGGCGGTGCGGACGCGTCCTGAGCGCAGCAAGGCCAACGAACGGTCCATGCAGTTCACCTGCGCGAAGGATCCCCTGACGGTCAACTGTCGCCGGAAGATGTCGTAGGGGCTCCAGGCCACGCGGTCGTCGGCGTCACACATTCCGTAGACGAAGACGGTCCCATCAATCGCCACCAGCTCCGGCAGCATGTCCACCACGGAGACGGCGCCGGTCGCGTCGACGGCCACATCGAAGCCGTCGGGTGCCAACTCGTGCAGAGTCTGCCTTGTGCTCTCGGCGTCGCGAGTGATCTGCACGACGCGGTCGACGCCGAATGACTCTGCGAGTTCGAGTTTGAAGGCGGTCGGCGCTGCCACCGTGACCCGGCCGGCACCGCCATGCACCAGGAGTTGGGCCAGCAGTTGGCCGGTGGTACCGGAGCCCACCAGGAGCACGTCAGCGCCAGGTCGCAGCTGAAGGATGTCCATCCCGTGCACGGCGCAGGCAAGCGGCTCCGCGAAAACGGCAACGTCATCGGCCAGGTCGCCGGCTGCGTAGACCTTGTGTGCCGGGCTGACCAGCGACTCCGCGAAGCCGCCCGGAGCGTTGACGCCGAGCGACAGGAACGCTTTGCAGAAGAGCGGTCGTCCACGAGTACATTCGCGGCAGCGACCGCAGGCCGAGGCGTTGTCCACCACGACCCGTTGTCCAGGCTCGAAACCGTCCACGCCCGCCCCGACCTCCCGAACGACTCCAACGCTCTCGTGCCCGGGTGTCAACGGGAACGTGGCGAAGAAGCCGCCCTCGTGCAGGTGCAGGTCGGTACCGCACAGTCCGGCGAGGTGCACGTCGACGACGACCTGACCAGGGTCAGCGACCGGACGCGGCACGTCCGTCACCGCGAAGCTACGAGGAGCGTCGTAGACGACGGCACGCATCAGTGCATGGCAATCGACTCGACGCTGCGCAACTGGTTCCGGATGAAGCTGTTGGCGTGCTGTCCGAGGTCCTCGCCGTCCTGCCAGAGGTTGCGCCAGACGCCGAGCATCGAGCTGAGTTCGGGGTGCACAACCGTGGACGAGAATGACTCGAACACCACCGGACCGTCGTAGTCCACCGTGGCCAGGGCACGGAAGAAGGAATCGAAGTCCACCGTGCCCGAGCCGAGGTAGCCACGGTGGCTCTCCCCGATGTGCACGTATCCGAGCCTGTCGGCCGCGGCGAGTACCGGCGAGAACATGTCCGGCTCCTCGATGTTCATGTGATACGTGTCCAGGTGCACCACCAAGTTGTCCGACTTCGCCTCCTCTACGTAGGCCAGCGCTTGGTGACCCGTGTTGAGCAGGTTGGACTCGTAACGGTTCACCACCTCCACACCGACCCGGATCCCGAGCTCAGCACCTCGCTCCGCGATGCGCCCGATGGCGTCGATACTGTGCTGGCGGTTCGTCGGCGTCGCAGGGGCCATGTACTTGCGCATGGCGCAGTAGATGACTCCGACGAGGTGCGTGCCGCCGGCATCACTGAGGAACTCCAGGCACCGCCCCAGCAAAGCCTCCCCGGCCGAGACGACTTGGTCGTCCTCGCTGGAGACGTCGGTCTGCTCCGAGAGTCCCAACGAGGCTGTGACTGCGAGGCCCGCTTGCTCGGCCATGCGGCGTACGGCAGACCCGTCTGCTTTGTCGGGGTCCATGAGCGGGATCTCGACCAGGTCGAATCCCGCGGCGGCCGTGCGCGCGATGGCCCGCTGCAGGCCTGCATCGTCGAACTCGCCGGTCCACACCGAGCCGTGGCAACCGATCAACATGTGTACTCCCGTGGTGGGTTCATTTCTGGGGATGGACCACGGCCTTGACCGAGTCGCCGACCCGGCCGCTCAAGGTCAACGCATCCGCAGCCTCCTCCAGAGGGAAGTGGTGAGTGACCAGGGGCTTGACGTCAACGCGGCCCGAGGAGACCAGCTCGATCGCGATCGGCCAGGTATGGTTGTAGCGGTTGACGAGGCTCAGCGACAGCTCGTTGACGTTGAGTTGCGACAGCGGCAGCCCAATAGACCCCTCCTTGCTCATCCCGATCATGGCCGCGCGCCCTCCTGGCCGCAGCCGCCGCATACCGGTGGCGAGCACGCCGGGAGCTCCCGAACACTCGAGCAGCACGTCGAAGCGTCGTTCGCTGGGCACCTCGCTGCGTTCGATCTCGAAGCCCATCTCCTTCGCCAGCCCGAGCCGAAAGTCGGAGATGTCGGTGATGGTCACCGTGCCCCCGCCGAAGGCGCGGGCGACGGCAGCTGACAGCAGCCCGACAGGTCCGGCGCCCGTGACCAGCACGTCGTCACCCGGCTCGAGGTTCGCCCGCCGGCAACCCCAGATGCCCACCGAGAGCGGTTCCAGCAGGGCCCCCTCCTCATAGGTCATGTCGTCGGGGATCGGGTAGAGGTTGCGCGCGTCGATGGCCATCCGCTCGACAAGTGCTCCGTCGTACGGCGGTGTGGCGAGGAACACCAGGTCGGGGCACAGGTGATAGCGGCCGGCCAAGCACTCTCGGCAGTCGCGGCACGGCGTGCCCGGCTCAATCGCCACTCGGTCACCGACAGCGACATTCGTGACCTCGCTGCCGACCTCTACCACCTGGCCGGAGACTTCGTGACCAAGGATGATCGGCCCGTCGACCACATAGTCACCGATCCGACCCACCTTGTAGTACGCGGTATCAGAGCCGCACACTCCGACGGCCTCGATGCGCACGACCGCCTCCCGCGACCCGGGAGCAGGATCGGGGACCTCCCGCACCTCGATGTGCTCGAGTTCGGTCATGACGGCAGCACGGTTCGACATGGGAATCTTCCTCTTGTTGGCTCGTATGCCGGGTCATGCCCGACCGTGCGAGGCGCGTGACTTGCGGGCCAGCGAGTCGATCGCCACGGCGACCGCGAGCACCAGCCCGGTGATGACGAAGCGGTACGACGAGTCCAGGTTGAGCAAGGTCAGGCCGCTCGCGATGGACGCGATGACGAGGGTGCCAAGGAGCGCGGAAAAGGCGCTGCCGCGACCTCCGAAGAGGCTGGTTCCACCGATGACCGCGGCGGCGATGGCATTGAGGTTGACGTCGCCGGTGCCGCTGCTCAAGTTCGCCGAAGCGAGCCGGCCAGCAGCGAGGATGCCGCCGACGCAAGCCAGCAGTGAGCACAGCATGAACGCGCTGAGGTAGATGTTGCGCACGTTGATCCCCGACCGGCGCGCCGCCTCGACGTTGCCGCCCACGGCCAGCAGCGAGCGACCCCACTTGGTTCGGGTGATCCCGTAGTTCAGGAGCAGCACGAGCGCGACGAAGAAGACCACCATCCAGCCCACGCCGCGGGACCGGTTGAGGTACCAGAAGAACGCCTCGAGCCCGACGAGCAGCGCCAGCGAGCGAACGATCAACGCGTTGATCGAGCGCGCAGACAAGTTGGCCTTTCGGCGCCGAAGCCGGGTTTCGTAGCCGGCAAGGAACACTGCCAGGGCCGCGAGCCCAGCCAACAGGTAGGACAACCACGCCGGCACGAAGTCCAGTTGGGCGAAGCCGACGAGCGTGGAGTCGAATGGCAGGTTGACCGAGCCCTGGTCACCGAGGATGGCGAGCTGCAGGCCAAGGAAGGCGAGCAGCCCCGCGAGCGAGGAGACGAAGCTCGGCATGCCGAAGCGGGTCAGGAGCACTCCGAACAGCAGGCCGATCGCAACGGCGATCGCACATGCCACCACGCAGGCGAGGATCCAGTTCCAGCCGTGCCGCACGAAGAGCACGGCAACCACGGCAGCCGAGAAGCCGCTGACCGAGCCGACGGAAAGGTCGATCTCTCCAACGAGCAGCACACAGACGATGCCGAGCGAGATGATCCCGACCGCACACGAGTCCAGGGTGAGGTTGACCAAGTTGCCGCTGGACAGGAAGACCGAGTTGAGCGACTGGAAGATCGCACAGATCACGACCAAGCCGATGATGACGGGAAGCGCCCCTACATCCCCAGCACGCATGCTGCGTACGAAGGAGGCGAGGGCACCCGCGACACCTTCGCTCTGCCGCAGCCGTTCGTCGGTCTGATCGAGTGCGCGCCGCGGAGGGGCTGCGTTGGAGGTTGGCCTGGTCATCGGACCTCTCCCTTGTCAGTGCTCTCCTCGGTCGGCACCACATGGCCGGCCGGCGCGTCTTCGCGTGACCCGGCGACTCGGTCGCGTCGACGGGTCACGACGTTGTCGGTCGCGCCCGTGATGGCGGCAACGACATCCTCGGAGGTGACTGACACCGCATCGAATTCGCCGTTGTTGCGCCCCAGGCGCAGGACGATGATCCGATCGGCGACCGCCCGGACGTCCTCCATGTTGTGACTGACCATGACCACGCCGAGCCCGCGCTCGCGCAGTCGCTCGATGAGGTCCAGAACCTCGGCGGTCTGGGCCACACCCAGCGCCGCGGTCGGCTCGTCGAGGACGATGATCTTCGGGTCACCGAGGAGCGATCTCGCGATGGCGACGGTTTGTCGTTGACCACCCGACAGCGAAGCGATCGCTATGCGCACCGTGGGGATGCGCGCCGAGAGTTGTTGCAGCAGCTCCCACGCCTTGACCTCCATGCCGGTCTCATCGAGCCGCATCGGGCTGATCTCCCGACCCAGGAACAGATTGTCGACGACACTGAGGTTCTCGCACAGCGCAAGGTCCTGGAAGACCGTGGCGACGCCCAGGTGAATCGCCGCGCTCGGGTCAGGGATCTGGACGGGCGAGCCGTCGAAGGTGATCGTGCCGGCATCAGGTTGGTGCACTCCGGCGAGGACCTTGACCAACGTCGACTTGCCGGCTCCGTTGTCGCCCACGATCGCGACCACCTCGCCGGCCTCCACATCAAGGTCGATGTCGGTGAGCGCATTGACCGCTCCGAAGGTCTTGGTCACCCCGCGCATACTGAGCAACGCGGTCTTCCGGTTGGTCGGGCTGACCTGGGGCATGGTGTCCATCTGCTCACTCCCACGAAGGTCTTGCACTTCTCGAGGGCCCTCCCGCCGGTCACCCGGACCGGCGGGAGGGGCGGCTCACTGGATTCCGAGCTTCTTGCAGCCCTTGACGTATGCGCCGGTGCACAGATCCTTGGCGGGAGTGATGCCCTTGTCCACGACCTCGGACTTCAGATTCTTCGCGGTGATCAGCATCGGCTGGTAGAGCTTCGTCGGCGACCCGAAGAGGGTGTCGCTCGCCTCCGGCTTCTCACCGTTGATCAGCTTGACCGCCACCTCGGCAGCCGCGCCACCGACGATCTCACTCGGCTTGCTGATGGTGTTGTACTGATCGCCCGAGATGATCAGCTGAAGTCCCGCCACGGTGGCGTCATTGCCACTGACTGGTGGGTTCGGGTTGACTCCAGCGGCCTTGAAGGCGGCGATGGTTCCACCTCCGGTGCCATCGTTTGCGGCCACGACGCCCACGATCTTCTTGCCGAACCTCGAGATCTGACCCGAGACCCACTTCTGTGCGTTCTCCGGCTTCCAGTCGATGGTGTCGTACTCGGCCAGCACCGGAACGCCACTGTTGTCGACACCCTCGTGGATGCCCTTCTTGATCAAGCCGGCGGCCGCGTCGGTCGGGGAGCCGTTGACGATCAGGATCCCAGATCCTGCGGGCACCTTGTTGCTCTTGACCTTCTCGATGAGCGAGGTGGCGATCTTCTTCCCGATCTCCTCGTTGTCGAACGAGACGTAGAAGTCGACCTTGGCCTTGGGGATGGGACGGTCGTAGGCGATCACCTTGACGTCCTGAGCATGCGCCGCATTGACGAGCGAGACGGCGGCCGCGGAGTCGACTGGGTCAAGCACGATCACCTTGGCGCCCTGGGTGATCGCGGAGTTGAACTGCTGTTGCTGCTTGTCCGCGCTGCCATCGGCATTGTTGTACAGAGGGGTGCAGTCGCTGCACAGCTCCTTGAGCCTCTTCTCGAAGCCTGGTCGGTCGTGCAGCTCGTAACGTGTAGATCCCGTGTCAGGCATCAAGAAGGCGACCTTTGCTGCCTTGCTGCCGCCGGAACCAGCGGAACCACCGGCGCCGGAACCCCCATCTCCACCGGAGCCTCCGTTGTCGCTACTACCGCAGGCGGCCGTGGTGGCAGCCAGCAGGAGCGCTCCCGTCACGGCCAGGGTCCGCCGAGACCCCGCCCACTTCCTCGTTGTCATCCGATCCGGCATCCTCTGCGACCTCATGTCGGTCCCTTCTTGGACGTTGTTGCCCGCGGTGCTCGACTCGATTTTTGAATCGTGTCAAAGTTGGATATTCACGGAGATTAGTGACAGGTTTGGAACGTGTCAAGAGTCACATCGGAATCGGCCGAAGACGGTCGCCGACGCCCTGACGGCCAGCCCAACCCTCCCATCGCCATGGGTTCTGGACGTCGTCCACGGGTGGGCATCAAGGATGTGGCCAGGCTCGCTGGCGTCTCCCAAGGGACCGTCTCGCACGTCCTGAATCACCCCGACCGGGTGAGCCCGGGGAAGACGGCTGCCGTCGAGGCGGCGATCGCGCAACTCGGTTTTGTCCGGAACGAGCCGGCCAGGCAACTGCGAGCCGGCTACTCCAACACCGTGGGACTGCTTCTGCTCGATGCCTGGAACCCCGGCTTCATGGATCTTGCCCGAGGCGTGGAAGACGCCACGGCCGAACGGGGCTGGACGGTGCTGATCTCCAACAGCGGCCGTGACATAAACAGGGAGCAGACGTACCTCCGGCTGTTTGCGGAGGGGCGTGTTGCTGGCCTGATCGTCATCCCCCACGACGAGTCCGCCGATGGTCTCCATCGGATCCGGACGGGCGGCATTCCTGTCGTTGTCGTGGACCGTGCCGAAAGCGGTGAGCACAAGCTGTCGGTGGCAGTCGACGATGTGACCGGTGGCCGCGACGCTGCACGGCATCTCATCGAGCTCGGGCACCGTCACCTGGCGTTCGTTGGGGACGAACTGACGGCTGCGCCAGTGCACGACCGGCTCGCCGGTGTCCGAAGGGCGGTGGACGAGGCGGTCGGTGAGGGGCTCGACGTACGACTCGAGGTGATCCCCGCCGAGCTGACCGTCGAGGCGGGTCGCGAAGTGGGCGAACGTCTCGCGAAGCTTCCCGCCAAGCGCAGGCCAACCGCCGTGACCGCCGCCATTGACCTGCTGGCGTTCGGGGTCCTGCAATCACTGCTGTCGCATGGCCTTCGTGTGCCTGATGACGTGTCGTTGATGGGGTACGACGACATCCCCTTCGCCAGGCAGCTCTCGGTCTCCCTGACCAGTGTTCGTCGACCTCACTACGAGATGGGCACGACGGCGGCTCATCTGCTGACCGATGTCCTGACCGGCGCTACGCCGCAGGACCGACATGTTGTCTTCGAGCCGGAGCTCGTCGTACGGGCATCCACCGCCGCCGGACCAGCCAACTACAAGGAGGGCACATGAAGAACCACCGGGATCCCACTCCTTACCGACTCCCCTGTGACATCCCCTTGTGCCATCGGCGTCACGCATGAGTGGCCAGTACCTGCTGGGCATCGACCTCGGCACGGCCAGCAGCAAGGGGGTGCTGGCGACGCCTGACGGCGACATCGTGGCAACCATGACTCTTCCCCGCCCGCACAGCATGTCGCTTCCCGCGCCAGGGTGGGCGGAGATGGACTCGGGGACCTGGTGGGAGGACGTCGTCGAGATCTCCCGGGAACTCACGGAGCGAGTTGGATCCGACGCAGTCGCAGCGATCACCGTCAGCGGTGTAGGTCCCTGCCTACTGCTGACCGATGCAGCCGGCGCCCCGGTACGCCCCGCGATCCTCTACGGGATCGACATGCGGGCCACCGCGGAGATCGATGAACTGACTCGGAGACTCGGCGCAGCCGCTGTGCTCGAGCGATGTGCGACGCCCTTGACCACGCAGGCAGTCGGGCCGAAAGCCCTCTGGGTGCAGCGTCACGAGCCGGAGACCTGGGACCGCGCGGCGCGATGGTTCAACTCCAGCTCGTATGTCGCCTTCCGGCTCACTGGCGAGTACATCCTCGACCATCACACCGCCAGCCAGAGCGTGCCGCTCTACGACATTCATTCCGAGTCCTGGCACCAGCCCTGGTATGACCAGGTGATGGGTTCGATGCCTCAACCCCGACTCGCATGGCCGGCCGAGGTGGTCGGCTCGGTGACTGCGCGCGCAGCGGAGCAGACGGGGCTCCGACCCGGCACTCCAGTGTGCGCTGGCACCGTGGACGCGTGGGCCGAAGCGCTCAGTGGCGGCGCACGAAAGCCCGGTGACCTGATGCTGATGTATGGCTCGACGATGTTCTTCGTCCAACAACTGCGCGCCGTCGCGCCCCACCCGCAACTGTGGAACACGGTGGGTGTCGAACCGGGGAGCCGCTGCCTGGCTGCGGGGATGTCGACGTCAGGAAGTTTGACCGACTGGCTACGCCAACTGGTCGGCGGCGTTCCATTCGAGACGCTCGTCGAGGAGGCAGCGGCGGCCCCGGCTGGCGCTGACGGGTTGCTCCTCCTCCCGTACTTCGCCGGCGAGCGCACCCCGATCTTCGATCGCCACGCCCGTGGCGTGATCGCGGGTCTCACGTTGCGACATCGACGCGGCCACTTGTTCCGAGCCGTCTACGAGGGCATCGCCTTCGGCATCCGCCAGATCCTCGAACTTCTTGACACACCGGCCAATCCGGTCCAGCGACTCGTTGCAGTTGGTGGCGGCACGCAGGGTCGGCTTTGGACCCAGATCGTCAGCGATGTCACCGGTCGGGAGCAGGACGTCCCCGAGCAAACCATCGGTGCCAGCTACGGACGCCCTGATGTCGGCAATCGGTAGCGGGCTGGCGTCCGCGGACACCGATTGGTCCCGCGTCGACCACGTCATCAGTCCGGACGCAACGGTTCGGCCACTGTATGACGAGCTCTTCGACCACTACGCGTCCCTGTACCCAGCCACCCGAGAACAGGCGCATGCGTTGGCCCGCCTGCAAGGCACTGCTTGGGACGCCGACGCCTGACACCGAAGCTGGTGAACCCGGGCTCGTCCAGATTGTGTGGCGGATGGCGTCGATCCGCTCAGGCGCTTCCACTCCAGGGGGCCGGCACGAGGATCCAGAGCAGCTCTGCCTTCCTGGTGTCACTGACGTTGGTCCAGGTGTGTGGCTCGCCACCGGGGAAGGTCAAGGCGTCCCCTGCGGTGAGCCGTTGGGTGTGGTCGTTGAAGATGAGGTCTACGGCTCCCTTGAGGACATGGACGACTTCGACTTGGCAGTTGATGGTGTAGAGGTCCCTGCCGCCGGTGCCCCCCGGCTCCGCTGTGGTGTGCATCAGCTGCAGGTTGGACTGCGACCGCGGCGTCATCAGTCGCTCGTCAACGCCCGTGCCGGCGAGGTTGATGGCAGGCGCCGATCTGTACCGCACCAGGGCGACGTCCGGGGAGCTGAAGAGCGTCCCGACATCCAGACTCATGACCTGGCAGACGGTGCTGGGCTTCGACGCCGACCTCGGGCGCGCGTCAGCGCTGGTGCACCACCATGGCGGATCCGCCGCCTCGACGGATCGGCTCGGCGTCGGCGCGGAATCGATGGCCGGGTAGCAGCTCGACCGCCGTCGCGGCACCGATCTCCTTGTCGAGCTGGGTGGGGCCGGTCACCACACTGAACTTCTGCCCGTGCTCCTTCTCGAGACGGGTTGCGGCTCGCGAGTCGAGGAAGGCCTGTTCGGCGAAACTGGTCGGCGTGTTGAAATTGCCCACCCGGGGCGCCTCGATCGCCTTCTCCATCGACATGCCGAAGTCGATCCGGTTGATCAGGATCTGCAGCACCGTCGTGATGATGGTGGCGCCGCCGGGGCTCCCTACCGCGAACACCGGCTTGCCGTCGCGCAGCACCACCGTCGGGTTCATGCTCGAGCGGGGGATCTTGCCGCCAGCGGGCAGGTTGACGTCGGGGACGTCCGGGCTGGCCGGCGCGAAGTCGAAGTCGGTCATCTCGTTGTTGAGCAGGAAGCCGTATCCGGGCACGGTCATCCCGGTGCCGGCGAAGTGCTCGATGGTGTTGGTGTAGGCCACCACATTGCCCCACTTGTCGGCCGTCACGATGTTGTTCGTCGACTGCTCGTGGTCGGCGGATGCCGATGCCGCGGCCGTACGATCCGAACACCCGGCGTAGGGCCGGTAGGGGTCGCCCGGGGCGACGGGGCTGGTCGCTGCCAGGTCGGTGATCAGGCAGCGCCGCGTGGCCGCGAAGTCGGGGTCGAGCAGCCCGCGCAGTGGCACATTCACGTAGTCCGGGTCGCCGACGTAGCGGTTGCGATCGGCGAAGGAATAGCGCAGCGACTCCAGGTAGTGGTGCAGGGCCAGCACGCGCGACTCACCGGACATGTCGTAGCCGGACAGGATGTTCAGCGCCTCACCGGTGGTGGAGCCTCCCGATGAGGGCGGGGCCATCCCGTAGATGTCGAACCCGCGATAGTTCACGTGCGTCGGGGCCGGCTCCTCGGCACGGTAGCGCGCCAGGTCCTTCACGGTCATCATGCCGGGCCGCACCTGGAGCGGCGTGCCCTTCCACACCGGCGGGTGTTGCACGGTGTGGGCGATCGCCTTGGCGAGCGGACCGTCATACAAGAAGCTCGGGCCGTTGCGCGCCAGCTGCCGGTAGGTGCGGGCCAGGTCGGGATTGCGCAGTCTGGTGCCGACGGGAAGCGGCTGCCCATGCTTGAGGAACAGCTTCCGGCTGGAGGTGAAGGCCTGCAGGTCGGCCAGCGACTCCTTGGTCTCCTGCACAAAGGTGTCGTCAACGATGAAGCCCCGCTGCGCCCGGTGGATCGCCGGACGCAGGTCCTGAGCGAACCGCTTGGTGCCGTAGCGGCGCACCGCCTGCGCCCAGGTGGCCACCATGCCCGGGACACCGACAGCCAGCCCGGAGTGCCGAGCCTCCTCGAACTCCAGCGGTGTGCCGTTCTCGACGAACAGGTTCTTGGTGCAGGCGGCGGGGCAGGTCTCGCGACCGTCGATCGTGACGACCCGATGTTGCTTGGCCAGGTAGATCACCATGAAGCCCCCGCCACCCGGCCCGGCCACGAACGGCTCGGTCACTCCGAGCGTCGCCGCGGTGGCGATGGCCGCGTCGACGGCGTTGCCGCCCCGTCTCAGCACCGCGATGCCCGCCCGGGAGGCATCCGGGTCGACCGACGAGACCGCTCCACCCGTGCCGGTCGCGACCGGCTGCTTCGACTGTTCCACCTGTAGGCCCACGGGATGGGCGAGTTCTGGCTGGCCTGCCGCGACGGCGGTCTGACCTGCTGCGGCCACGGTCGCCACGGCGACTGCCGCCGCGCAGGTGCCGACGATGACGCGGTGACGACGGAGACGGTGCGCAAGCGACATGGGTGCCTCTCCTTCACAGGGCGTAAAAGATCCACCCATCACCATGGCCCCGCTCCTCGACCGGCGCAACAGTTGTGCACCGGAACCTGCCGCACGCAGTCCTCGTCAACCGAAGGACCAGGCACTGCCGTCGCAAGCATCGCGATCTCGGCCACCGCTCGTTGACGAACTCGCCAAGGGCAAGGCGATGGGCAAGATCCTGAGGCGCTCAGCGAGGTAACCCTTGCAGCGACAAACTCCAGCGCACTCGGGGGGCCACGCACGGCACGGCAGGCCGAAGGGCTCGCGCAGGGACCAGTTACCCGGCGGGATGCCGTTCGCTGCGGTGAGCGTGCCGCTTGGCTGCGCCCATGCGCAGGAGAAAGATCGGGGTGGGCGGGATCCAACCGAGCTGCTGGGCCATGCCGAGGTCGTCGCGGTTGGCCCAGTGCTCGCGAATGAGGTCATCCTCGACCCGGAACCAGTGGGTCTGCGTGGCCCGGAACGGCTTGCCGGTGGGAGGGAATACGGAGTCGATGTCGCCGTCGTCGGTGTAGACCGCCCACGGAGCGGTGTGCGTGCCGCACATCGTGGAATCCACGGCGACCAGATCGCCGTCGGCCAGGGCGTGGTGGATCTCGTAGTGAAGACCGGCGAAGGCGGCACGCAGCCACCGCGCGGTGGACCAGAAGCAGTCGGGACCGGGGACGCGCGAGGCCGGCGGCTGGATCCGGTTCTCCCGGTCGCGAGCGTCCGGGTGGTAGAGCGCGTCGAACTCCTCCCGATCACCGGAGGCCATCGCGTGGATGCTGCGGACGGCCAGCGCGACCGGATCGGCGGACACGCCGAGCGTGAGGTCAGGCATGGGAACCACTCCATTCGTTACAGTCCTACTGTACTCAAAGTTTGGGAGGACGCATGCCAGCTGTCAAGAGGCCGTATGACGCGACTGGCCGCCGCGAGCAGGCCCGGGCGCGCCGGCATAGCGTGGTGCTGACCGCGCGGGACCTGTTCGAGCGCGACGGCTACCGCGCGACCACCGTGACCGCCATCGCGGACGCGGCTGGTGTGTCGCCGGAGATGGTCTACAAGACGTTCGGCACCAAAGCCGCCCTGGCCAAGGCCGTCTTCGACGTCACCCTCGCAGGGGACGACGAGCCGGTGCCGATCCGCGAGCGACCAGCCATGGTCGCGCTGCGTGAGGAGCCGGACGTGCGACGCAAGATCGCGCTGTTCGTCGACGGGCTGACGCAGCGACTCGAACGTTCCGCAAGGATCCAGATCATGGTCCGCGACGGCCGGCACGTCGACGAGTCCCTCCAACCTGTCTGGGACCAGCTGTTGCAGGAGGGGCTAACCGGGATGCGGCTGCTGGGGCAGCAGCTCCTCGAGACCGGCCAGCTGCGGCCGGGCATCCAGCTCGACGAAGTTACCGATCTGCTCTGGAACTATCTCGCCATCGACCACTACGAGCGCCTCGTCATGCTCAGAGGATGGACCATCAACCAGTATGGCGAGTGGCTCACTCGCGCCATCGACGCTGCACTGTCATAGGAATGAGTGACCACATACTCCGCGACCTGAGCGGACGTCAACGGGGCCTGCGGGCGGAGGCGGGCCTGTACCCGTAGGCAGTGCGAACCCAATTTTGTGGTTCGGCTGCGGCGTCGCCCGGAGGGGGTGTATAGCGGGAGGCAGCTCATCAGGAGGACCCCATGCTGACCAGTGCATCCGTCACCGCCAACATCCCCGCCGCGGATCTCGCGCGTGCTCGATCGTTCTACGCCGACACCCTCGGCCTGACGCCGGCCACCGAGCTGGGCGACGCCGGAATGCTGATCTACCACACCGACGGCGGGACCACCTTCAGCGTCTACCAGACCGACTACGCCGGTCAGGCCGGCCACACCATCGCCCAGTTCCACGTCGACGACGTCGTGGCCGAGGCGCGCGCCCTGCAAGCCAAGGGCGTCGCACTCGAGACCTATGACATGCCCGGCGTGGAGTGGGATGACGGCATCGCCGACATGGCCGGGATGGGCCACGCGGCCTGGTTCAAGGACAGCGAGGGCAACATCCTCTGCCTCGACTCCGGCTACCCGGAGGGGTGAGCCGTCAAGCCGCGAGTCGTCGCGAACGGGGCCCGGCGCCGACACCAGGGGCGACCGCGCTGAAGGACGTCTATCGAGACGGGCGTGTGGTGAAGCGGAGCCCCTGACCGACCTGCAGCTGCCCACAGCGGTCCACGTCGTGGTCGGCGACATAGCCGATCACCGGATACCCCCCCGTGACCGGGTGGTCGGCCAGGAACAGCACCGGCGTGCCGGAGGGCGGGATCTGCAGCGCTCCGCGCATCATTCCCTCGCTGATGAGTTCACCGTTGTTGGTGCGTTCGAGCGGGATCCCGTCCAGGCGCAGACCGACTCGGTTGCTGTCCGGGGTCACCGTGTATCGCTGGTCGAGCAGGGAGAGCCATGCGTCGTCGCTGAACCAGTCGCGTCGAGGCCCGGGTAGGACCTGCACCCGAAGCTCATCGCCCGTCGGAGCTGGAACGGCCGCGACGTCCACCCCGGGCATGGCATCCGTTGATGTCCCGATGGGGAGCCGGTCTCCGACGCTCAGGGGGTCCGGCCCCAGGCGAGCCAGCACGTCGGTGGACCGCGAGCCCAGCACGGGGTGCACGTCGATGCCGCCGCGGACCGCGAGGTAGCTGCGCGCGCCCACAGACGGCACCCCGAACCGCCACTGCTCGCCCCGGCGAAGAAGCACGGGCGAGTTCAGGGGCACGCCCGGGCACGGCGCCCCGGTGACTGCGACCCAGAGGTCGCCCTCAGCGCGGACGACCAGGCCGCCGAGAGTGACCTCGAGGGCCGCGGCGCCGTTGGGGTTGCCGACCAGGCGGTTGGCCAACTGGTAGGAGGCTCGGTCACAGGCGCCGGAGCGGCCGATGCCCAGCGAGCCCTGCCCGGGTCGTCCTGAGTCCTGCACGGTGGTGAACGGGCCGGGCTCCACCACGGTCAGGGTTGCGAGGGTGTCGGTCATGACCGCCCTACGTCGACGAAGCGGACCGGCGTGCCAGGACTGAGCAGTGCCGGGGGCTCTCGATCGATGTCGAAGACGGCGACCTCGGTGTGCCCGATCAACTGCCACCCACCGGGAGAAGCCTGCGGGTAGATCCCGCTGAACTCCCCTGCCAGTCCGACTGATCCAGCGGGGACGGAGGTGCGGGGGCTCTCTCGGCGTGGGATCTGCCAGGCGCCGCTGGCGGAGGTGATGTAGGCGAATCCGGGGGCGAATCCGCAGAAGGCGACAGTCCACTCGTCGGCAGTGTGTCGGCGGATGACTTCTGCCGCGTCACATCCGAGGATCTTTGCCACGCCGTCGAGGTCCTGCCCGTCGTAGACCACCGGGATCTCCACCAGCTCTCCCGATTTCCGTGCCGCATGGCGTGGCTCGACGGCACGCACTTCCCGCTCCACCGTGGACAGTTCAGTCACGTCCGGGTCGATGGACAGCAGGATGGTGCGCCCGGCAGGGACGACGTCGATCACGCCCTCGAGTTGGAGGTCGATCAGCGCGGTGTAGAGCGCGAGCACCTCGTCCAGGTGCTCCAGCTCGACCAGCAGTGCTGTACTCCCGCTCGGCAGGACACGCATCAGGGGGCGAAAGCGGAGAGCGACACGCCCGCCTCGCTCAAAGCATCCCGGACTTGCTGCGCAATGGTCACGGCGCCCGGGGTGTCGCCGTGGACACAGATCGAGCCGGGAGTGATGGTGAGGTCGCCGCCCTCCACATCCTTGATCGTGCCGCCGGTGGCCATCGCCACGCACCGCTGGGCGATGGCTGCGCCGTCATGCAGCACAGCTCCCTCCAGACGGCGCGACACCAAGGTGGCCTCCGGGGTGTAGGCACGGTCGGCGAAGGCCTCCTCGACCACCGTCAGGCCGGCCTCGCGGGCCTGACGCACCCACGCGGAGCCGGGCAGCCCCAGCACTGGAAGTGTGCGGTCGTAGTCGAGCATGGCCTGCACCACTGCGGCGGCCTGCTCCTCATGGTGGACGATCGCGTTGTAGAGCGCGCCGTGCGGCTTGACGTAGCGCACCCGCGAGCCGGCCACCCGGGCAAATGCCTCGAGCGCGCCGATTTGATAGATCACGTCCTGGGTCAGCGCCTCCGGCTCGATGTCGATGAACCGGCGGCCGAAGCCGGGCAGGTCGCGGTAACCCACCTGGGCACCGATCGCGACGTCCTCCATGACCGCGCGCTCGCAGACCCGCCGCATGATGGAGGCGTCGCTCGCGTGGAAGCCACACGCGACGTTGGCGCTGGTGATGACCTTCAGCAGCGCGTCATCGTCACCGAGCGTCCAGTGGCCGAATCCCTCACCCAGATCCGAGTTCAGGTCGACGCTGGTCATAGTGTGCCTCCGCTTCCGTTGGGTGCCTGATCAGTGGAACAGGTCGATCACGGGACCGATCGACTTGATCGCGAGGTAGATGGTCAGCAGCCAGGCGAGCACCCCTATGACCACCAGCCAGCGAGGGTAGTCATAGCCGCCCAGCAGGTCGGTGCGTCGCCAGGCGACCCACATCACGATGCCGATGCCAACCGGCAGCAACAACCCGTTGAAGGCGCCGGCGAAGATGAGCAGCGTCACGGGGGCTGCCCCGATGGCCAGGAATATCCCCGTGGTGATGACGATGAAGCCCACCACCAGCAGGGAGCGGGTGCGCTCGGAGGTGCGGGTGCTGGAGGTGATGAAGGAGATGCTCGTGTAGGAAGCGCCGATCACGCTGGTGATGGAGGCAGCCCACAGCACCACACCGAAGATGTGCAGACCGACCGTCCCGGCCGCGTGCTGGAACGCGGAGGCGGCCTGGCTTGCCGGGTCGAGCTTCGCACCCGACGCAACGACACCCAGGATCGCCAGGAAGAGGATGATCCGCATGACCCCGGTCACCAGCACCCCGATGATGGAGGTGCGGGTGATGTCTGCGACGTTCTGCGGCCCCGTGATCTTGGAGTCCAGCAACCGGTGGGCGCCGGCGTACACGATGTAGCCACCGATGGTGCCGCCGATCAGCGTCGTCGTCGCCAGGAAGTCGACCTTCTCGGGCAGCACGACATTGCGCAGCGCTTGCCCCACCGGAGGGCCCGAGGTCACGGCGACGTAAGCGGTCAGACCGATCATCAACCCACCGAGCAGGATCACCAACCGGTCCATCGCCAGTCCGGCCCGCTTGTACACGAAGATCCCGATCGCGAACAGCGCGGAGAGCGCGCCACCCCACTTGGGGGTCAGGCCGAACATCGCGTCGGTGCCCAGGCCGGCACCACTCACGTTGCCGACGTTGAAGACGAATCCACCGATGAGCACGAGCGCGGCCATCACCCAGCCGAGTCCCGGGAGCACCAGGTTGCCCAGCTCCTGGGCCCGCTTTCCCGCGACCCCGATCACCCGCCATACGTTCAGCTGTAGGGCGATGTCGACCAGGATCGAAATGATGATGGCGAAGGCGAACGCGGCGCCCAGTTGGACCGTGAACGACGTGGTCTGCGTGATGAACCCGGGTCCGATGGCCGAGGTCGCCATCAGGAAGACCGCGCCGATCAGCGTCGTACGCGAGCCTGTCTTGCGGACGGCCCCAGCTGTGGCGGAGCTGTCTCCGGAAGGGGTTTGATCGGACTTCTCGACCGATGGCATGGACACACCATAGGGAGTGTTGAACAATGCGACAAGGGTGTGTTTCTATCCGTGGACACCCGCCTTGCCCCACGAGCCCGAAGACGAAGGTGGAGGATGACCGCACGACGAGGCACGGTCGCCGAACGCGCCGCCGAGATCTTGCGCCGACGTATCGTCGAGGGCAGCCTGCTGCCCGGCGAGCAACTCCGCGAGGAGCACCTGGTCGGGCCGCTCGGCATCTCGCGGAACACCTTGCGTGAGGCGTTTCGGCTGCTCGCGCACGACGGTCTGCTGGTGCATCGGCTCAACTACGGCGTCTTCGTGCGTGAGCTCGGTGAGGCCGACCTCGTCGACGTCTACCACATGCGTCGACTCGTGGAGTGCGGCACGCTGCGATTACTGCCAGCCCTCGATCCCGACGAGCTCGCATCGGTCCGGGAGTCGGTGTATGACGGTGACGTGGCACAGCGGCGTGAGGACTGGCGGGCGCTCGGCACCGCCAACATGCGGTTTCACCAGGAGTTGGTCGGGCTCGGAGGCAGTCCGCACGCCGACGAGGTCGTCCGGCGACTGCTCGCCGAGCTACGGTTGGCGTTTCACGTCGTGGGTGACGCCCGCAAGTGGCACGAGCCCTACTTGGCCCGTAACCACGAGCTGCTGAGCCTGCTGGAGGCCGGGCAAGTCGAGCAGGCGGCCGATGAGCTTCAGCGCTACCTGCGCGACTCGGAGGACCAGCTGCTGTCCGCCTACCGCGCCGACAGCGCTCACGAACGCGGTCACGCGATCGTGGCTGCTCCTCAGGGAATCCCCTCCCGATGAAGCCGATCGAGGTGAGCATCCGGGTGCCACTCGGGCGTCCGTTGCCCGAGCTCGCCGCGTTCGCGGCGCGTTGTGAGCGGGCCGGACTCGACGGCGTGGGTGTGCCCGACCACCACCACACCGGGCGGGACGCCTACCTGGCCCTCAGTGCAATGGCGTACGCCACTGACCGGATCGCCTTGTTCCCCGCCACGTCCAACGTCGTCACCCGGCACCCACTCGTGCTCGCGTCGCTGGTCAACTCGCTCGACGAGCTGGCCCCGGGACGTGCCTTCGTCACTGTGGCACCCGGCTTCCTGTCCGTAGAGAAGGCGGGGCAGCCGCGCGCCGCGCGCGCGCGGCTCGGCCAGGTCGTGACGACGCTGCGCGGACTGCTCGGCCCCGGACGGGCCGACTGGGACGGTCACCCGCTCGAGCTGTCCAACCGACCGGCTGCCGGCTCCAGGGTCATCGTGCTGGCCTCCGGTCCCAAACTGCTGGAGCTGGCCGGCGAGGTGGCCGACGGCGTGATGATGCTCGTGGGCCTCGACCCGGGCAGCGTCGAGGCCGCCCGACAGTGTGTCCGACGCGGCGCGGAGCGGGCCGGCCGCGACCCTGCCTCGCTGGAGGAGATCCTCATCGTGCCCATCGGGCTCGGCGATGAGGACGAGGTGCGCCGCTGGCCACGGGCATGGTTCCGCAAGGACAAGCCTTGGCTGACCTATCCGAGCGCGTCGAATCTGCGCTGGCTGCGTGAGGCCGGGATCGACTTGGCCGAGGACTTCGACCCCGGTTCCCTGGACGACGAGCTGGTCGACCGGATCCTCGACGCCTTTGGTCTCTTCGGGTCCCCGGAACACTGCGCCGAGCGGCTGCTGCGGGCCCGGGACGAGGTCGGCCTGCAGCGGGTCTTCCTGTTTCCCACGCATACCTGGGAAGACCACTATCACCTGCCCGAGGACGAGGTCGAAGCGTTCGGCCGGGTCATCGGGCCGATGCTCGCTGCGGGCGGCACGGCGCCCGCCGACCGCGGTGCGAGCACGACATCTAAGGAGACTGCGTGATGACCACGACCGAACAAGCGAACATCCCCGCGACCCGGGTCGAGCGGGACGAGGCGAGACGCTCCTCGCCGCGCGAGGCCCGCCGGCGTTTCCGCGACGGCTTGGTCACGCCGACCAGCGGCTGGGCAACTGGCTTCACCCAGGCGAATCTCGTGATCCTGCCGAAGGACTGGGCGTTCGACATGCTGCTCTTCGGGCAACGCAACCCCAAGCCAGTGCCGCTGCTCGACGTCACCGAGCCGGGCGTGACCAGCACGGTGCTGGCGCCCGACGCGGACCTGCGCACCGACCTGCCCCGTTACCGCGTCTGGCGCGACGGCGAGTTGGCCGACGAGCCGTCGGACGTCGCAGACCTCTGGCGGGACGACCTCGTCAGCTTCCTCATCGGTTGCAGCTTCAGTTTCGAGAACGCGCTGATCGGGGCAGGGGTGCCGGTGCGCAACATCGACCAGGGCACCAACGTGTCCATGTATCGCACCAGTACGCAGTGCCGGTCAGCGGGACGCCTGTCCGGGCCACTGGTGGTCTCGATGCGTCCCATCCCCGCTGGCCTGGTGACCAAGGCCGTCCAGGTGACCGGCCGCATGCCCGAGGTGCACGGTGCGCCCGTGCACGTGGGCGCGCCCGAGGCGTTGGGCATCACGGATCTCGCGCAACCGGACTTCGGTCAGCCCGTCCGGTTCGAGGAGGGGGACGTACCGGTTTTCTGGGCGTGCGGTGTGACGCCTCAGGCGGCGTTGATGGCTTCCAAGCCGCCGTTCGCCATCACGCACGCCCCGGGCCACATGTTCGTCACCGATGTCCCCGACTCGGTGTATCAGCAGAACTGATGCCTGACCTGGGGCGGCCCAGCGGGGCTGCCCCGGGTCTCAGACGCGCCCGGTGAGTTGGCGCAGGATGGCCAGCTCCTCGGCGTTGACCGGGTCGAGGGCGTCGAGCTCCTCAGCGACGAGCAACTGGAACCCGGTGGCGTTCTGGACGTCTTCGACCGACACCCCGGGTTGCAGCCCGCGCAGGCGCATCCGGCGACTCTCCGGCTCGAAGTCCATCAGCGCGAGGTCGGTGACGACGAAGGACGGGCCGCCGTGGAGGAGCCCCGCCTCCGCTCGTGAGTTGCCACCCTCGAGGTAGCCGGGGCTTGTGATGTAGTCGACCCGCTCGACGAACCGCCGCGGCTCGTGGCTGGTCACGATCAACGTCTGGTTGCACATCGATGCGATGTCGTTGGCCCCGCCCGGCCCGGGCAGCCGGACCGATGGCTGGTCGTGTGCCCCGATCAGGCTGGTGTTGACGTTGCCGTATCGGTCGATCTGGCCGACGCCGATGAAGCCGTAGTCGAAGAAGCCCCGCTGGGCCATCAGGAAGATGTCCGTTGCGCTCGTCAGCATCTCAGCTCCCACCGCGGCCCGCATCTCGTTGGTGGACGCCGGGAACTCGCCGGGTAGCAGCTGCACGCCGATCATGCCCCCCTCGAGGATCACCGTCAGACCCGGCGCTTGGCGGCGACGGGCCAGGCCCGCAGCAAGCAGCGGCTGCCCGATGCCGGCGAACATCACCTTGTCGTCCTCGAGCAGTCGACTCGCGCTGATCGTCATGACCTCGTCGGGTCGGGCGCCCGTCGTGGTAATCACTGCGGCATCAGTCCTTCCACACGGCTCAGCGTCGCGAGACGATCCGCACCGACCGCCTCGAGGTAGGAGTCGAAGTCGCCGTGGGCGAGCACCTCGCGCACGTAGGCTCGGGCTCCTTCGGCACCCTCCTGCTTCACGCGCTCCATGTAGGACGAGAACGCGTCCTTGTCGGTGTCGTAGCGCCCGTAGCACTCGTGTGGGTAGGCGCCGAAGCGCTGCTCGACCACGGCGTCCACGGCGAACCCGGGGATCACCGTGCGGGCAGGATCACGACGCAGCTCGTCGGTGGACACGATCTCCTCGGCCGAGACGATCACACGCCGTGCGGCAGGCGCCACGTCCGCGTCCATCAGCTGGTAGCCGTCGATCACCGAGTTGCCGAACGGGTCAGCCTGCTGGACGTGGATCAGCGCCACGTCAGGGTTGAGGCTGGGCACGGCGTGCACCACCTGCCCGGTATACGGGCAGGTGGTCGTCTTGAGCTCGAGCCGGTCGGCCAGGTCGGAGCCGAGCATGCTCAGGGTTGGCAGGAAGGGCATCCCCATGGCCCCAGCCTTGTAGCGCAGCCCGAGCCCGAGATGGCTCCACTCCTCATACGTGGCGCGGCCCTGCTCGACGAATTCCCGCAGCACACGGGCGAGTCCCCACCCGTGGCCGATCCCCACCCAGCTGGTGATCACGCGGTCGGCCGCGCCCGAGGCGAGGAACAGTTCGCACTCGAAGCACGTCAACGGGCGGGAAAGCGCGAGGCCGGTGCGGCCCTGGCGCAGCACCTCCCACAGCAGAGCCATCGGGGTGCGAGCGTGGTTGGTCCCGCCGACTGCCACCACGTCGCCGTCATGCACGAGCGCGGCGACGGCTTCCCTTGCGGTTGTCAACTTCTCACGAACGCGGCTTGGGCCCGACTCCAGCTCGCGGCGGGCGCGCAGGGTGTCGGCCGGGGCGGTGATCCCGGAGGTTGTCATGACCGCGGCCTCCTTTCCAGCAGCGGACTCACCTCGGCGGCGAACCGCTCGACCTGCTCGCTCTCGTAGCCGTAGGGCACCAGGCAGATCTCCTGGACGCCGGCGTCCAGGTGGGCGGCCAACTGCTCGGCGCACTGCTCGGGCGTGCCGCGGATGGCGCTGTCCGGTGTCGCGTTGCTCCACTCCGGGGTGTCGAAGTAGGACGCCAGCCAGGGTCCGATCTGCCTCGTTGCCGCCTCGTGGGAATCGCCGATGCACAACGGAAGTTGCGACACGTTGCGCAACTCCCCCGGGTCCCGCCCGGCCTCCTCGGCGAAGCGGCACACCTTGGCCCATGACTCCGCGAACGCGTCGGCCGTGTAGAAGTAGGTCAGCCATCCATCGCCCAGCGTCGCGGCACGGCGCAGCACCCGGTCGACGTAGCCGCCGATGAGGATGCCCGGACGCTCCGTCTTGGGAAGCATGCGCACTCGCCGGAACGACAGGTCATCCCAGACCCCGCTCACCTCGTCCTGGGTCCACAGTTGCTTGCAGATCTCCAGGTTGCGCTCGAACCGGGAACCCCTGCCTCTGTATGGCGTGCCGGTCGCCTCGAACTCTCGCTCGTACCAGCCGGCCGCCACTCCGAGGCAGAGCCGGCCGCCGGACACCTGCTGGATCGTGGCGGCGGTCTTGGCGAGCAGGGCCGGGTCACGGATCGGCAGGACCAGGACACCGGTGCCGAGGGTGACGCGCTCGGTGTGGGCCGCGAGGACCGCGAGCGTGGTCAATGCCTCGAGCTGCGGGAAGGGCTGCCGGCTGCCCAGGAACAGGTGGTCCCAAGCCCACAGCGAGCGGAAGCCCAGCTCCTCCGCCCGCGTGGCATAGCGCACCAGGTCACCGACGCGGGGGCTCGTGTGGCTCGAGGTGAAGTTCTCGATGGCCAGCCCGAAGGGGATGTCGGCCATGATCAGCTGAGGGGGACGAGATCGATTCCCGCGGCTTCCAATGCCGCCCGGGTGGCGCGTGCGATCTCGACCGCCCCCTCGGTGTCGCAGTGCACGAGCAGTGCCTCCGCGTCGACGTGGATCGAGGTGCCGTCGACCGCAGTGATGTTGCCGTTCGTGGCCAGCTCGACGGCCCGCTCGGCCGCCTCCCTCGGATCGCGCAGCATGGCGTTGCTCTCGGTGCGCGGGACCAGGAGCCCTTCGGGCGTGTAGGCCCGGTCGACGAACGCCTCGGCGACGGTGCGCAGTCCGGCCTCCTCGCCCAACCGCCAGGTCTCGGTACCGACCTGGCAGAGCAGCGGGAGGTTGCGGTCGAATGCCACGGTGGCGTCGACGATGGCCTGTGCGTGCTCGGTGTTGGTGGCGGCCACGTTGTAGAGCGCGCCATGCGCTCGGACGTAGTCGACCTGCCCGCCGGCCAGCTTGGCGAAGGCTTGGAGGGCACCGAGCTGGTAGAGCAGGTCGTCGGTCAGCTCGCGTTGCGGCACGGCGATGTAACGGCGGCCAAAACCGTGGATGTCGCGGTAGCTGACCTGCGCGCCGATCGAGACGCCGTTCTTGACCGACGTCTCGCAGGTGCGGCGCATGATGCTCGGGTCGCCCCCGTGGAACCCGCACGCGATGTTGGCGCTGGTGACGATCCCGAGCAGCGCCTCGTCGTCCCCCAGCTCCCAGCGTCCCAGGCCCTCACCGATGTCTGTCGTCAGCGCGATCCTTGACATGACCCACCTCTCGTCGTCGTAGCGAGGGCGCGGATGACCGCGACGGCGTGTGGACAACCAGAACGCACGCTGCCTCGGTGAGGCGCACCTCCAACACACCGCCAGCCTAGAGCGTCAACCGGTGGTCGTTGCTCGAAGCCCAGGCAGGTGAAGTCGCCCCCCACACCGCGGGCCCGTCAGTCCACCACGAACAACCTGGCTCCGCGGGGGGCGGTCGAGCGGTGGGCGGATAGGTCGTCCCCGACCTGGTAACTGCTTCCAGCCGGGATGGTGTAGACCTTCCCGTCACTCAGCTCTGTGACGAGCTCACCCTCCAGGACCAGCAGTATGTGGCCTCTGGTGCACCAGTGGTCGGCGCGGTAGCCGGGTGAGTACTCCACCATCCGGACGCGAAGGTGGCCGAACTGGCAGGAGCGCCAGCGTGCCACGCCGTTCGCACCGGGATGCTCCACCACCGGAACAGCCGCCCAGGTCGTGACGTCGAACGGAGTGTCTTCCAAGCGCATCGTTGGACCCTACCCGGGCAAGGCTCAACGATCGAGCGAGGTGGCAGCCGCCGGCTCTCGGCCGCACAGATAGCGGAGCACCAAGTAGCCGAGGACGCCAGCCACGAGACTGCCAGACATGATCCCAAGCCGGGCATCGTTACCCAGTTGCGCCTCGGCGAAGGCGAGGCTTGCAACGAACAACGCCACCGTGAATCCCACACCCGCGCAGATCGATACCCCGAGCAGGTGCCGATTGGTCATACTGCTGGGCATACGCACCCAGCCCAGCTTGACCAAGACCCACGACGTGCCGAAGACCCCGATGGTCTTGCCCAGCACGAGACCAACTCCGACACCGAGCACCACCGGGTTGGTCAGCCAGCGGCCGGGAGATGTGTGTGGAACCTGCACGCCGGCATTGGCCAGAGCGAAGACCGGGACCACCACGAAGGCCGACCAACTGCCCAGACGCCAGGCGACGCGGTCCAACGGCGCTTGAGTCTCACGCGAGAGGCGCACCATCTCGCGAAGGCTGTTGGCGTTCTCGTCAACGTCGGCCTCTGTGAGGTCGTCCTTGGTGCGGTCGCCGACTCGAGCGGCCAGACCGCGAGCGACGTCACCGAATTGGTCACTCGGTAGGAAGGAGCCAGCTGGTGTGAGGAAACCGAAGGCCACTCCCGCCATGGTCGCGTTGACGCCCGACTGGCGGAGCATGTACCAGCAGACGACACCCAACGCGACAAACACCGACATGGATCTGACGTTCACGCGCTGGAGAAGCCAGGCCGCGATGCCCATGGCGATGGCGCCCAACAGCCAGTAGGCGGAAAGGCCGCCGGAGTAGAACAGAGCGATCACCAGGATGGCGCCGAGATCGTCGGCGATCGCGAGGGTGAGCAGGAACAGTCGGGCGCTGGCCGGCACTCTCGCGCCGACCAGGGCGACCACCGCCACCGCAAAGGCGATGTCAGTGGCCATGGGGATGCCCCAGCCATGTGACGCTGGGCCCTCCGCGTTCCAGGCGGCATAGATCAAGGCCGGCACGACCATCCCCCCGGCTGCGGCCACGATCGGCAGCGCCGCAGTCTTCCGGTCACGCAGTTCGCCGCTTACCCACTCCCGCTTGATCTCGAGGGCAACAACCAGAAAGAAGATCGTCATCAAGCCATCGGTCACTCCCCCACGCAGGTCCATGCGCAGGACGCTGACGTCGGCGACGGACACGTCGATCCGGGTGTTCCAGAACCGCAGGTACGAATCGCCCCAGGGGGAATTGGCCCAGGCCAGCGCCACGACTGCAGCCACGAACATGAGGGCGGCTGCGCTCACCTCGAGGTCCATCAGCCGCTGCGCTGGGCGAACCACTCTGCGGGGAATGAATCGGTCACTCTCCCGCCAGCTACGGAGCACCGGTTCACGCAGCTCCAGCTCATCGTCCGTGTCGTGTTCGTCCACAGCCGCATCCTCCCGCCGGGTCCTCGCCGGACGAGCAGCGGGGCGAAGAACGCGTCGAGAGGTGGCCGCGTCAGACCTACCGGCACCGGAGAACCAGTCCACGGAGGGCAACCCTGAGCTCGGTTCCAGCGCGCGACGTGGTCATGCCGTCGGGGCGGCCGAGCTCAGCGCGGTCCCTCGAACGAGCCTTGCACCTCGGGTTCACTGCTGCAGGACGGCTTCGATCTCCAGACTGATCGCCACCGTGTCTCCGACCGCGACGCCACCGCCGTCCAGCGGGAGGGCCGCGCCGATGCCGAACTCTCGCCGGCTGATCTTCGCTGTGGCCGAGAATCCGGCCCGCTGACCCCCGAAGGGGTCTGCGGCGAACCCGTTCACCTGACTGGTCAACGACACCGGCCGGGTGATGCCGTGCAACGTCAACTCGCCGTCGACGAGCCATCCGTCCCCGTCGCGACGGATACCGGTGGAGCGGTAGCTCATCACCGAGTGGTGCTGGACGTCGAGGTAGTCGGCGGATCGAAGATGCTCGTCGCGCGGCTGGTTGCCGGTGTCAATCGACGCGAGCTCGATGGTCGTGGTGATCGACGACTCCGACAGATCTTCGCCGGTGTTGATCGTGACGTCGTATCGGGTGAACCGGCCGCGCACATTGCTCAGCATCAGATGGCGCACGGAGAAGGCGATCTCGGAGTGCACCGGGTCCGCTTTCCACGTGCCGACTCGATAGTCGGGGTGCGTCACGGTCGAGATGGTGGATCCCATTGTGTCCTCCAATGGTGTGGTGGTGCCGCGTACTCTGCGGCCGCGGGCGGTATGCCGGTGTCGTCGTGGACGACGCCGTCATACTGACGACGAAGGGACACCACCTGGTGGGACAGCCTGGTCAGGTCTGGTTGAGCCGCCTGGTCAGGAACCTGCGCTCGGGGATGCTGCTCGCAAGGTCGAGGGCCCGTCGATAGGCCTCGCGGGCCTCGTCGTCGCGGCCGACCCTGCGCAACAGCTCGCCGCGCGTCGAGTGGTAGTAGAGATAGTCGTCGAGGTCGAGCGCATCCACCTCGCGCAGCGCCACCTCGGGGTAGCCGTCCTGGGCCAGGGCCACGGCTCCGTTGAGCCGCACCACCGGTGAGTCAGTCAGGTCGGCCAGCCGGCGGTACAGCTGGACCACCTGCGGCCAGTCGACCCGTTCGACCGCGAGCAGCGAGGCGATGGCGGCCTGGACGACATACGGACCCCGCCCGCCGAGCGCGAGCGCACGGTCGAGCGCTGCTCGTCCTGCGGCGATCTGGTCCCGGTCCCACAGGGAGCGGTCCTGGTCTTCCAACAGCACCAGGTCCTGACCGGCGAACCGGGCCCGCCGTCGTGCATGGTGGATCATCATCAGCGCCATCAGCCCGTGGGTCTCCGGCTGGTCCGGCATCAACGCGGCAAGGACGCCCCCGAGGTGTATTGCCTCCGCAGCGAGGTCCACCCGGCCCGCGTAGCCCTCGTTGTAGATCAGGTAGACGACTGCCAGGACGGCGTCGAGGCGATCCGGCAGCAGGTGCGCGTCCGGGACCGCGAACGGGATGCCGGTGGCCTTGATCTTGGCCTTGGCGCGCGACAGGCGACGCTTCATGGCTTCCTCGGACACCAGGAAAGCCCGTGCGATCTCGGCCGTCTTCAATCCACCCAGTGCCCGCAGCGTGAGCGCCACCTGCCCTTCCAAGGGCAAAGCAGGGTGACAGCAGGTGAAGACCAGCTCGAGCCGTTCGTCCTTGATCGGGGTGTCGTCGAACTCGTCCATGGTCGCCTCCGCCGCCTGAAGCAAGGGGAACTTCTGCGCCAACGTGCGCTCGCGACGGATCCGGTCGATCGCCCGGTTGCGGGCCGTCGTCGTCAGCCACGCCCCGGGGTTGGTCGGCGCGCCGGAGACCGGCCAGCGTTGCGCCGCGATGGCGAACGCCTCCTGGGTTGCCTCCTCCGCCCGGTCGAAGTCGGCGAGATACCCCACCAGCGAGGCCAGTACGCGGCCCCACTCGTCGCGGAACACCTGCTCCAGAGTGGTCAGCGCGCCACCACCGGGCGGACCTCGACCACCCCGCCGAAACGGACGATGGGGACGGCGGCTGCCAGCTCGAGGGCCTCGTCCAGGTCGGCCGCCTCGACCAGTACCAGGCCGCCCAGCACCTCTTTGGTGTTCGCGAACGGGCCATCGGTGACCAGGGTGCGGCCTGCATGCGCGCGCACACTCGTGGCCGATTCCACCGGAGCAAGCTGGGCGCCGACCACGAGCCGGGGGTCGTGGAGCAGCTCCGAGAAGTCAGCCCGGGCCACATCGCGGTCCGCCGCCGACAACGCCTCTCCCGCGCCAGGCTCGGAGTAGAACATCAAGGCGTACTGCATGGGAACCTCCTGAGGGAGTGGACTCTCACCAGGACGACGAACAAGCCGTCGCGCGCGGGACACCAACCCGGGAACGCAGTTTCTGAACGTCCCGAAGCTACTCCGCTCCGTCCACGGTGCCGAGCCCCATTCCGCGGCTCACACGCCGCCGTTCCGCCACCGTCCGGTGCCGGACGGTGGTTGCCAGGACAACACCGGCTTCAGAGAACGGAACACGGCGCGATCCGGCGTGCACCGCATGACGGCATCGCGCACGGCGACGACGGGGGCCGACTGGAGCTGGGCGATGACACCGATGAGTCGGGAGCGCCGGGCGACCGACTGGGTTCTGGTCCGGCGCTGCCGGTCGTAGGCGGCCAGCGCGGCCGGGATGCTGGGTGCCGCATTGAGCACGGCCGCCAAGGTGACCGCATCCTCGATCCCTTGCCCCGCTCCCTGCCCCAGGTTCGGTGCCATGCCGTGTGCGGCATCGCCGATGAGCCCGACGCGGCCTGACACGTATGTCGACAGCGGGGGCAGTTCGTACAGATCGTGGTGGAGCACGACCTCGGGCGGCACGGCCCGGAGCAGCTGTGGGACGGGTGCGTGCCAACCGCTGAAGCGCTCAGCCACCTGCGACAGGGCCTGCGGAACCTGTCCGGCAGGCGTGTTGACGACGGCGAAGCAGTAGACGCGACCGTCCGGCAGCGGTGCCCACCCGAACCGCAGGCCACGCCCCCACATCTCTCCGTCCTCGTCGATGTCGGTCGGGTCGGTGAGCATCCGGTAGGTGCTGTAGCCGAGGTAGCGTGGGCGTCGCGCCTGCCGCCACAACCCCGTCCGCACCGTGCTGTTGATGCCGTCCGCGCCGACCACCAGGTCGGCCCCGGTCGTGCCCGCCGAGTGCGCGACGGACCCGTCCGACTGCACTGCCTTCACGACAACGCCGCGTCGCAGCGTGACCGGCGCCGGCAGCGCGCCCACCAGGACATCGAGCAGCTCGGCGCGGTGAATTATCAGCAGCGGTCCGAAGAGTCGCTCTGTCTCGGCAAGGTCGGTCGTCGACAACGCCCGCCCGCTGACGTCCCGGATGACCGGCCTCCGCGCCACCCGTGCACGGGCCCGCACCTGTTCGCCGACTCCGAGCTCATCGAGAGCGCGCAACGCGTTCGGCCACACCGACAGGCCCGCTCCGACCTCGCCGAACTGCCCGGCCTGCTCCATCACCGTCACCTGCGCCCCCACGCGTGCGAGCCCGATGGCCGCCGCAAGCCCGGCGATGCCGCCGCCCACGATCAGGACCCTCATGTACCCTCCTCTACATTCGTAGAGCATGACATTACATCCGTAGAGGGAAGGCGGCAACGCTGATGTCTCGCCGGACCACGATCACGGACGCGGCGATCGCGACCTTGGCCAGCGACGGTATGCGCGGTCTGACCCATCGCGCCGTCGACCACGCGGCGGGACTGCCCGAGGGCTCCACGTCCTACTACTTCCGCAGCCGGCTCGCCCTGCTCGAAGCCACCGTCCAACGACTGGTGGAGCTGGACGAGACCGAGGTACCGATCCTGCCCACCCCCGACCTCGACAGCTTCGCGGCGGCGATCGCGCAGTTGCTGCACACGTGGGTGACCCGCGACCGGCAACGCCAGCTCGCCCGCTACGAACTCACCCTGGAGGCGACGCGTCGACCGGAGCTTCGGCAGGTCCTCGTGCGTAGCGGCGAGATGGTCCGCGCCGCCCTTGCCTCATTGCTCGCCGCGGTCGGGGTCCCTTCTCCCGACGCCAAGGCGCACCACCTGGCTGCGCTCCTGGACGGCCTCGTCTTCGACCAGGTGGCCGGCGCCGGCGACAGGACGCTCTCACTCCCCCAGCTCACGATGGTCATCCGCGCCGTGACAGCCGCCATGGTCGAGGTGCCTGCGTGAGCTCGTGCGCCGGGCGGCACTGAACCGGCGTGGCCAGCCGGGCGGTTGCCCCGTGCCGATCGGAGCAAGAGCTTGCCGGCTCCTCTCCCGACCCGACCGGACACGCTTGACGGCAGGGGTGTCGCACGAAGGAATGGGTAGGGGGTGCAAATGTCTACCACCTCTGCGCGGGAGCGCCCGCGCACCGCTCTGGTCGCCGGTGGCTCGCGTGGGCTCGGGTTGCTGGTCGCCCGCGAACTCGCCGGCCGCGGGTTGCGGACCACGATCTGTGCCCGTGATCCGGAGGAGGTCGAGCGAGCGGTTCGGCAGCTGCGCCAGGATCATGGCCTCGAGCTGCAGGGCCTAGTGTGCGACGTCGCCGACGGTGCAGCCGTGCGCCAGATGGTCCGGGAGGTGGAGCGCGAGCACGGGGATATCGACGTCGCGATCCATGTCGCCGGGGTGATCCAGGCCGGACCGTTGACAGCGGTGACCGAGGACCTCTTCCGAGAGGCGATCGACATCATGGTCTGGGGCCCGATTCACCTCGCCCTCGCGGTGCTGCCCGGCATGCGCGAGCGAGGGTTCGGCCGCCTCGGCACGGTGACCTCCATCGGCGGCGTCGTGAGCCCTCCGCACCTGCTGCCCTATGCCACGGCAAAGTTCGGTGCAGTCGGCCTCAGCCAGGGCCTGCACGCCGACCTGGCAGGCACCGGCGTGACGGCGACGACCATCGTGCCGGGTCTGATGCGCACGGGCTCGGACCGGCACGCCCTGTTCACGGGATACCCGGCAAAGGAGTATGCGTGGTTCTCCGTCGCCGCGTCCCTGCCGCTGTTGTCCATGGACGCCGAGAGGGCGGCCCGCCTGATGGTGGACGCCGTCCTCGGCGGCAGGCCCATGGTCATCCTCACTCCCCTGGCCAAGGTCGCGACGAGGTTCGCGGGCCTCGCACCCAGCACGACCACTCGTCTGCTCAGGCTGGCGTCCCGGGCCCTGCCGACCGGATCCGGTCCCGGCGCGGTCGTCGAGGGAAGCACGGCGCGCCGACGCCTCGGCTCCGGCGTGGTGGACCGACTCACGACGCTGGGAACCCGCGCGGCACAGCGGTTCAACGAGGTGGACACCCCGGAAGGGGACGGCCGCGTCGAAAAGAGAAATCGACGCGACTAGAGCCCTGAGCCCAGCCCCACAGCCCGCAGACGCGATAATGCCGCCCGAGCTTCCTTGCACACCAGCGCTGCTCGGCGACGCATCCTCAGCCCTCGACGGCCGATCCGTGGCCTCGAGCGAAGGAGGGGGTGTCCGCGGCGAGCGCCAACCGTTCTTCGGCAATCATCGGCCAGAGGTACTCCGGGACGCCCACCAGGCGCAGGTGTCCACCCAGGGTGACCGCCTGTGCGCGCGCCGCCTGCAGGATGCCCAGTCCGGCGGAGTCGACCAACTCGGCCTGGGACAGGTCGACGACGAGACGAGGAACCTCCAGGTGCATGGCTTGCAGCAGTTGCTTCAGGCAGGCGTTGGCGCTGGACGCGTCGAGGATCCCGGCGACGGCCACCTGGGTCTCGCGGCCGTCCACGTCCACATTGATGGTCAGTTCGCAGTTCACGTGCGGCCTCCAGGGGCGAGGCGGACGCTGGCCAGCTGCTCGACCAACCACTTCAGCCTACGCCGATTCACGACCACCGCATCCTGACGCCGACGCGGTGACCGTTGGCGTTGTGTCCTGTTCTGGTGAGGGGCGATTCGGTACCGATTCACCGGACATCCGAGGCGGTCAGCTTGTCTCCAGGTCCCGGTTGTGCCCGCATAGCACCACGGGCAGATACCGACCGGTCGAGTAGAGCGCAGCGGCGACCCGCGCCGGGCGGCCGATCCGCGACGACCCGGTCGAGACCATCACGACCTTCCGGTCCTCGCCGTCGGGAAGCCAGTCGGTGAAGCCGAGCCCGGCCCTCGGGGAACGGAACTGCGGGCGGATGACGGGCCGGATGGACATCGACGGCACGCCGAGGTCGTGGGACAGCTCGCCCGCCTGTCCCGGGTAGGCGCACAGGTAGAGGTCCGTGGAACGATCCCGCCAGAGGTGGTGCGCGGCGGGGTCGGTCACCAGGACCATGCTCGGCGCGCTCAGTCGTCCCTGGCGGCGCAGCCGGCCCGCGACCAGCCCGGCGAGGTGGAACGTGCTCACCACGGCGTCCCCTCCGCGGAGCAGGCGACCGAGCCTGAACGGATACTGTCCGAGCAGGTCGACGATCAACACGTCACAGCCTCACTGGCGTAGGCGTCTGCCCAGTTCCCGTGCCACACCGTCGTGCCCGGAACCCATGCTGGCGGTGAGGACGAGGACGCGAGCCATATGATGCTCGTTCCCAAAGACGGAGGGAACATGCAGGACCGTTGCGCGTCCGCATCCCGCTGGGCAGCCGTCGGTCTCGGCGCGGCCGCGGCCGGCCAGGTCCTTCCGGCCGCCACCTGGATTCCGTCGGTCCGCCGCTTCCTTCCCGGCCTGCAAGGAAGCGGCCGCCCAGGCCATGTCGCTTTGACGCTCGACGACGGTCCGCACCCGGACACGACCCGGCCCCTGCTGGAGGTGCTGTCGCGTTGCGGGGTGCGCGCGACCTTCTTCCTGCTCGGCGAACGCGCAACGCGGGCACCGGACCTCGTCCCGGAGATCGCAGCGCGTGGCCACGAGCTCGGGGTCCACGGGTGGTCCCACGAATACACCCTCGGGCACGGTCCCCGCCCGGTCCACCTCCTGCTCAGCGCGGACGTTGCCCTACCCGGCCCGCGAGCCGCCAAACACCACCGCGACAGCTCAGTCCTCGCCCACACTTCCGTCGATGAGCTCTCGGGCGATGTCGAGGTGGCCGGCATGGCGGGCATACTCCTGGAGCACGTGGAAGAGGATCCACTCCAACGTCGGTGCGTCGGCGGCGGTCGGGAACCGGCCGCCGACCTGTGCCCGGGTCGCGAGCTCGTTGCCCTCGACGATCTCGCGTGTCGCCATGCCGCCCCGGTGCAGGGCGAGCAGCAGATCCGCCACCGACTCGTCCGGGCCGACTGCCCAGACCTCCGCCAAGCTCTGGTCACCCCATGGGGACTCGACCTGCTCCCCGCGGAAGCCCCAGACCAGCCACCGGCGCTCCATGAAAACCAGGTGCTTCACCAGCTCGATGGGACTCCATCCGGACGGCAGACGGCTCTGTCTCAACTGGTGGTCGCCCAGACCTGACACCTTCGTGGAGACGACTGACCGGTAGAAGTCCAGGTAGTCGAGAAAGCGACTGGCGGTGTCAGAGAAGGAATCGTGCGGGCTGGGCAGCGGCAGACTCATACCCGCCAGTCTCGCAGCGAACTCAGGCGCGGAGCACGCGGCGGCGGCCGCGTCCCGCTGCGGGCCGGCCCTTCCCGCCGACGCACCGCGGGGTACCTGAACCCGACCCGCAATCGGGCTACAGTCGAAGGAGACGGGCTGACGCCCACTGGTCGAAGGGAGTCCACCATGGACAAGACACCGCGCAAGGGGAGCATCGTGGTCGGGGTCGACGGCTCCGCCCTCGGCAAGATGTCACTCGAGTGGGCGGCCGCCCAGGCCGGACGCCGCCACCTGCCGATCCACCTCGTCCACGCCTTCGCTCCGGACGAGCCCTCGGCCATCTTCGGGGGCGGCGCCGACCACGACACGCTGGTCACCGCGAGCGAACGCATCCTCGAGGACGCCAGGGCCCGGATCCACACCATCGCACCGGATGTGCCCGTGACCGGCGTGAGCGCCTCGGGCTTCGCCTCCGCAGCACTCATCCGCGCCTCGCACGAGGCCGAGCTCGTCGTGGTCGGCGCGCGCGGCCAGAGCACCCTCATGCCGAGCGCGCTGGGCTCGGTGGCCCTGCAGGTCGCCGAGCACGCCCACTCCCCCGTGACCGTCGTGCGCCACGCCGAGGCCGACCACCTCAGCCACCGCCGCGTCGTCGTCGGGGTCGACGGCTCGCCCGACTCCCTGAGGGCCGTCGACTACGCCTACCTGCAGGCCGACCAGCGTGGCGCCGAGCTGCTGGTCCTGCACGCCTGGTGGCCCGAGCGGCGGCAGGACGTCACGGACGTCGCCACCTCCGACTGGCCCAGCTACGAGTCCGAGCAGCAGGCTGCGGTGGCGCAGTCCCTCGCCGGCGCGGCAGCCCGCTATCCCGACGTCAAGGTCAGGCAGGAGATCGTGCGCGGCAACCCGCTCAAGCTGCTGGTCGAGAAGTCGTCCGACGCAGATCTGGTCGTCGTCGGGGCGCGCGGCACCGGTGGATTCACCGGGCTACTGCTGGGCTCGGTCAGCAACGACGTGCTGCGCAGAGCGGCCTGCCCCGTCGCGATCGTCCGCAAGCGGCTCGTGAACCGCTGAGTCCTTCGTCGCGGCTGCTGTGCGGCAGTCGCCGCTCAGGCGGCGCCGAGCTGGTCCAGCAGGAAGGCGAGCTCGAACGCCCGCTGGTGCCACGCGTCATACCGGCCGCTCTTGCCGCCGTGCCCGGCGACCATCTCGGTGCGCAACAGGATGGGCCGCTCGACCGGGTCGGACGTCACCGTCTCCCGCAGTCGGGCGACCCACTTGGCCGGCTCGACGAAGTAGACCCTCGTGTCGTTGAGGCTCGTCGTCGCCAGGATGGCCGGGTAGTCCTTCACGGCGATGTTCTCGTAGGGCGTGTAGGACTTCATGTAGGCGTAGACCGAGGCGTCGTGCAGAGGGTCGCCCCACTCCTCCCACTCCCCGACGGTCAGGGGCAGTGACGGGTCGAGGATCGTGGTCAGCGCGTCGACGAACGGCACGCCGGCGTGCACGACCCGGAACCGGTCCGGCGCCAGGTTCGTGATGGCTCCCATCAGCAGGCCACCAGCCGAACGGCCCTCTGCGGCAAGGCGGTCCGGCGCGACCCAGCCCGAAGAAACCAGGTGGTCCGCGCACGCAACAAAGTCGGTGAACGTGTTCTTCTTGGCCTGCAGCTTGCCGCCCTCGTACCACCGGCGGCCCATCTCACCGCCGCCGCGCGGATGGGCGATGGCGAAGACCACGCCCCGGTCGAGGAGCGACAACCGCGCGATGGAGAAGCTCGGGTCGATCGAGATCTCGTAGGAGCCGTAGCCGTAGAGCAGTCCCGGGGCCGTGCCGTCCGCAGCCACATCCGCCCTGGCAACCAACGAGATCGGCACCCGCGTGCCGTCATCGGCGGTGGCCCACTCCCGGCGCTGCACATAGCGTGTCGCGTCGTAGTCGCCGAGCACCGGCTGCTGCTTGAGCAGGCTGAGCGTGCGCGCGCTCATGTCGTAGTCGTACACCGCCGTGGGCGTCACGAGCGACTCGAAGGTCACCTGCACCACGCCGCTGTCGTATGCCGGGTTGTTGCCCGTCGAGACCGTGTAGACCGGCTCGTCGAACCCCAGATCATGGCCCGTCCCGAATCCGTTCTCACTCGCGGCGTCTCGAGGCAGGACCCGCAGCGCCGTGAGACCGTCGCGGCGCAGCGAGACGACAGCGTGGTCGGCAAACGCCTCGACGGCCACCACCCTCTCACCGGGAGTCGGGGGCACCAGTGGGGTCCAGTCCTCGCGGCTGGTCGCCTCGAGCGGTGCACTCGACAGCTCGAAGTCCGGGTCACCGGCGTTGTGCACGATGAGCAGCCGGTCACCAGCAGGCTCCACGTCGTACTCCACGCCGTGCGTCCGAGGCGCCACCACTCGAGGTTCGTCGAGCGGGCGGGACGCATCGATGAGCCGGACCTCCGACGTCGTGGTCGAGCCGCACTGGATGACCACCCACCGGTCGTCGCGGGAGGCGCCCACGCCGACCCAGAACCGCTCGTCCGGGTCCTCGAAGACGAGCGAGTCTCCGGCGGCGTCGGTGCCGACCTCGTGGCGCCACACCTGGAAGGGCCGCCAGGCCTCGTTGACCCGGGTGTAGAACAGGTGTCGGCCGTCCTCGGACCACGCGACGCCGTAGCCGGTGTCGGTCACGGCCTCGTCGATGAGGGTGCCCTGCCCGTCCTCGCCGAACTCCTTGACCCGCAAGGTGAAGCGCTCGTCGCCCTCGAGATCCACGGCGTAGGCGAGTCGCGTGCCGTCCTGGCAGACCTCGAAGGCTCCCAGCGAGAAGAACTCGTGCCCCTCCGACTCGACGTTGCCGTCGAGCAGCACCTGCTCACCGTCGATCGCGACACCCGGCTCGGGACGCGGGCGGTCGGCGCCGGCGACGACCGGAAGGCGGCAGTGCGCGGCATACTGACGACCCTCGAAGGTGCGCGCGTAGTACCACCAACCGCCCAGCCGCGCCGGGACGGACAGGTCGGTCTCGAGCGTCCGCGAGCGGATCTCCTCGAAGATCCGCTGGCGCAGTGGCTCGAGGTGCTCCGTAACGGCGTCGGCGTAGGCGTTCTCGGCCTCCAGGTGGGCGATGACCTCGGGGGCGCTCTTGTCCCTCAACCACTCGTAGGGGTCGACGAAGCGGTCGCCGTGGTGCTCGCGGACGTGGTCGACCTGTGCGGCCACGGGGGGCTTGGGTGTGCTCACCGGACCACGCTAACCGACGTGGCTCCCCGGCACACGGCGGCCATCGTCACCACGGTCACCGCGACCGGGCGCGCAGCGCCCCTTGCCGTTTACCCGTGCGGCGACGATCCCAAACGCGGCTGAGCGATCACAGTCCGCGCGTTGCCCCTCGCCCGTGGCCGACTCGACCACCGCATCGGACGTCTTGGTGGCCGCCTCATCGAGTGGGGCGTGGACACCGTCTTCGGCCTGCCCGGGGACAGCATCAACGGCCTGATGGACGCGCTGCGCAAGCGGCAGGACCAGATCCGCTACATCCATGTCCGACACGAGGAGGTCGCCTCGAAGGCGGCGGTCGGGTACGCCACGTTCACCGGCAAGCTCGGCGTCTGCTTCTCCACCTGCGGCCCGGGCGCCGCGCATCTGCTCAACGGCATGCTGGACGCCCGCGTCGAGCAGGCGCCGATCATCAAGGCCCAGCTGGGCAAGGACTGCGTGCGGGACGACTCCCCCTACACGACCGGGCCGATCGCCCTGGTCTGCTCACGGCCCAGCGAGGAGGCACTGGAGCAGTGCGATGCGCTGGTGGTCGTCGGCAGCTCGCTGCCCTACATCGAGTTCCTCCCCGCGCCGGGCCAGGCCGTCTGCGTGCAGATCGACGACAAGCCGCACCGGATGGGGCTGCGCTACCCGGTGGATGTCGCCCTGTGCGGTGACGCTGGAGCGACGCTCACCGAGCTGCTGCCGCTGCTCGAGCGCAACGAGGACCGCGCGTTCCTGGAACAGGCCCAGGCCGGCATGGAGGACTGATGGGCGCTGTTGGAGGAGCGCGGCACCCGCGACGACGTCCCGATGAAGCCGCAGGTGCCGGCGTGGGCACTCAACGAGGTCCTCGCGCCCGACGCGATCGTCTGTGGCGACTCCGGCACGGTGACCACGTGGGCGGCCAGGCTGATCAAGATCCGCGGGGAATGAAGTTCAGCTTCAGCGGGACGAACTGCTCGATGGCGGCCGGCCTGCCCTGCGCGATCGGCGCCCAGACGGCATACCCGGGACGTCAGGCGGTCGTCTTCACCGGCGACGGCTCGATGACCATGCAGCTCGGCGACATGCTCACCCTGGTGCAGCACCGGCTCCCGGTGAAGATCGTCGTGATCAAGAACAACACCCTCGGGCTGATCAAGTGGGAGCAGATGGTCTTCCTCGGCAACCAGATGGTCTTCCTCGGCAACCCGGGGTACGGCGTCAACATGGCTCCCCTGGACTTCGTGAAGTATGCCGAGGCGTGCGGCGCCTACGGCGCTCGCGTGGAGGACCCGGCCGACTGCGTGGCGACCCTGCGCGCTGCCTTCGCGCACGACGGGCCCGCCATCGTGGCGATGGTCGTCGACCCGCACGAACCGCCTATTCCCGCGAAGGTCAAGAAGGCCCAGATGACCAAGCTGTTCAGTGCGATGAAGGCCGGGACTCCGAACCGCAACCGGATCGCCCTGCAGATGGTCAAGGACATGCTCGACGAGTCCACCTTCGACGCCAGCCCCGGCCACGTCATCCCGGATGCCGTCGGCAGGGGTGCGAAGGCGGTCGTGGACAAGGTCAAGGGGTCGGACGACGACCAGTGACCGGCCCGCGCGCCCTCGCCGGGCCCAGCTCCTAGCGGGTGGGCGGCGACCAGCGAGGGTCGCGACCGGCGAAGGCCACCAAGCGGTCGTAGGTCGAGGCATCAGCGGGCGGTGACACCTCCGTCCCGAACGCCTTGCCCTCGGCCTCGCTTCCGCGCATCGACGGCTGGAGCATCCCCTGCATCATGGCTAGGCCGCGCTCGGCCGGGCCCGGGTCGAGGCCGGAGCGTTCCCCCAGCGCCGTGGCCAGATCCCACGCGTGGACGGCGAACTCGGCGGTCACCAGGTCCGGAGGGATCCCGGGCTCGCTGGATCCCGCCACCTGCCAGGCGGACAGGAGCCGGTCCCCGCCCTCGCGGAAGGCCGATGCCCAGTCGGGTGCCACGCTCGGGGGCTGCTCGGACCAGTCGACCTCTTCGCCCTTGGCAGCGGCGAGGAAATTCGGCAGGTCGGCCACCACATGGTCGAGCAGGGTCGCCACGTCCCACGAGGCGCACGGCGTCGGCGACGCGGTCTGGCTGGGATCGACCCGATCGACCAGTGCGGCGAGCTGGTCGATCGCGCGCGCCATCACGCCGACGGGTTCGGAGGACTCTGGGGGCTGGGAGGTGGCTGAAGACGTATCGCTCATGGGCCCAGCATGGCGCAGGCCGGCCAGGGACGGCTTGTGGATTTGCGTCTGGCGTAGCCCGCCGTCAGCTGCTGAGGCAGGCCGGCCCGAGCAGCGCCTTGAGGTCACCGAACAGCGCCGGCGAGGCAGTGACCCGCAACTGGTCATCGAGGCGCATCAACACGGAACGGCCGGGCTGGGTGAGCCGGACGTGCACCTCGGTGACACCGGGGTGGTCGGACAGCACGCCCTTCAGCCGCTCGGCCAGTCCGTTGGTCGCGCGGGCCAGGGGCATCGTCACGACGACCGGTCCGCGTGGCCCCTCCTTGATGTCCGGCAGGGTCAGCTCCTGCGCGAAGATCGACGGCGAGTCGTCACGGCGGCTGACCCTGCCCCTGACGACACAGACCACGTCGTGGCTGAGCATCGTCGAGACGGTCATGTAGGTGGACGGAAAGAAGAGGCACTCGATCGCGCCGTCGAGGTCCTCGACCGTCGCGATCGCCCACAGGTCGCCCTTCTTGGTGCGCTTGACCTGAAGCCCGGTGATCAGGCCGGCGATCGTGACGCTCGCACCGTCAGGTTTGCCGTCCTCGGCCATGAGCGAGGCGATCGAGCAGTCGGCGTGCTGGGCGAGGACGTGCTCGATCCCGAAGAGCGGGTGGTCGGAGACGTAGAGGCCGAGCATCTCCCGCTCGAAGGCGAGCAGCGTCTGCTTGTCCCACTCGATCGACGGGATCGTCGGCATGGCGATCAGCGACGCCCCGGCATCCTCGCCGCCGGCGTCGCCGAAACCGCCGCCGAAGAGGGAGTCCTGACCGATGGCCTCCTGCCTCTTCTCGTCGACCAGCGCGTCGACATACGCCTCGTGCACGTGCACCAGGCCCTGTCGGGTGTGCTGCAGGTCGTCGAAGGCCCCCGCCTTGATGAGCGACTCGATGGTGCGCTTGTTGCACACCACGGCCGGGCTCTTGCGCAGGAAGTCCTCGAAGGAGGTGAACCGGCCCTTCTCCTCGCGCGCGGTGACGATCGCGTCGACCACGTTGCGCCCGACGTTGCGGATCGCTGCGAGGCCGAACCGGATGTCGGTGCCGACGGCCGCGAAGTTCGCGACCGACTCGTTGACGTCCGGCGGCAGCACCTTGATGCCCATGTGCCGGCACTCGTTGAGGTAGAGCGCCGACTTGTCCTTGTCGTCGCGCACGCTGGTGAGCAGTGCCGCCATGTACTCGGCCGGGTAGTTGGCCTTGAGGTAGGCGGTCCAGTAGGACACGAGCCCGTATGCCGCGGTGTGCGCCTTGTTGAACGCGTAGTCCGAGAACGGCACCAGCACGCCCCACAGTGCGGCGACCGACCCCTCGGAGAAGCCGTTGGCCTTCATCCCCTCGCTGAAGGGGACGTACTCGGCGTCCAGCACCTCCTTCTTCTTCTTGCCCATGGCGCGTCGCAGCAGGTCCGCGTTGCCGAGGGTGTAACCGGCAAGCTTCTGGGCGATCTCCATCACCTGCTCCTGGTAGATCACCAGGCCGTGGGTCGTGGAGAGGATCGGGTCTAGGGCCTCGACCATCTCGGGCTGGAGCTTGCCCTTCAGCTGCGGGTCGAGCGGGATGACTTCCTGCTTGCCGTTCTTGCGCAGCGCGAAGTTGGTGTGGGCGTTGACGCCCATCGGCCCCGGACGGTAGAGCGCGAGGGCCGCGGAGATGTCCTCGAAGTTGTCCGGCTGCATCTGCCGCAGCAGGGTGCGCATCCCGCCGCCGTCGAGCTGGAAGACGCCCAGGGTGTCGCCCCGGGCCAGCAGCTCGTAGGTCTTCTGGTCGGTCATGTCCTTCGACAGCGCCTCGAGGTCGAGGTCGACGTCGCGGTTCGACTTCACGTTGACCAGCGCGTCGTCGAGGATGGTCAGGTTGCGCAGGCCCAGGAAGTCCATCTTGACCAGTCCGAGCGTCTCGCAGCTCGGGTAGTCGAACTGGGTGATGATCTGGCCGTCCTGCTCGCGGCGCATGATCGGGATCAGGTCGATCAGCGGCTCGCTCGACATGATCACGCCGGCTGCGTGCACTCCCCACTGCCGCTTCAGACCCTCGAGGCCGAGCGCGGTGTCCACGATCTCCCTGGCCTGCGGGTCCTGTTCGACCAGCGCCCGGAACTCCGCCCCCTCGGCATACCTCTTGTGCTGGGGGTCGTAGATTCCCGAGAGCGGGACGCCCTTGCCCATCACGTCCGGCGGCATGGCCTTGGTGAGCTTCTCCCCCATCGAGAAGGGGAAACCCATGACTCGGGACGCGTCCTTGACCGCCTGCTTGGCCTTGATCGTGCCGTAGGTGACGATCTGCGCGACGCGTTCCTCGCCGTACTTCTCGGTGACGTACCTGATCACCTCGCCGCGGCGCCGCTCGTCGAAGTCGACGTCGAAGTCCGGCATCGACATGCGCTCCGGGTTGAGGAAGCGCTCGAAGATCAGCCCGTGCGGCACCGGGTCGAGGTCGGTGATCTTCATCGCGTAGGCGCACATCGACCCGGCACCCGAACCGCGCCCGGGGCCGACCCGGATGCCGTTGTCCTTGGCCCAGTTGATGAAGTCGGCGACGACCAGGAAGTAGCTCGGATAGCCCTTGCCGACGATGACCTCAGTCTCGTAGGCGGCCTGCTTGCGGGCGTAGTCGGGCACACCCTCGGGAAAGCGCTCGTGCAGCCCGCGCTCGACCTCCTTGACGAACCAGCTGGTCTCGTCCTCGCCCTCGGGCACCTCGAACCGGGGCATGTAGCGCCCCTCGCCCTCGGTGAAGGAGACCTCGCAGCGCTCGGCGACCCGCAGCGTGTTGTCGCAGGCCCCCGGCAGCTCGCGCCACAGGTGGCGCATCTGCTGGGGCGTCTTGAGGTAGAACTCCTCGGCGTCGAACTTGAACCGGTTCGGGTCCATCAGCGTCGAGCCGGACTGCACACACAGCAGCGCCGCGTGCGCCTTGGCGTCCTCGGCATTGGTGTAGTGCAGGTCGTTGGTGGCCAGCAACGGCAGGTCGAGGTCCTTGGCGAGGCGCAGCAGCTCCTTCATGGTGCGGCGCTCGATCTCGATGCCGTGGTCCATGATCTCGCAGTAGAAGTTCTCCTTGCCGAGGATGTCGCGCAGGTCGCCAGCGGCCTCGCGCGCCTGGTCGTACTGCCCCATCCGCAGCCGGGTGTTGATCTCGCCGCCGGCGCACCCGGTCGTGCCGATCAGCCCCTGGCCGTAGGTCGAGAGCAGCTCGCGGTCGATGCGCGGCTTGAAGTAGTAGCCCTCCAGCGAGGCCAGCGACGACATACGGAACAGGTTGTGCATCCCGTTGTTGTTGCGCGCGAGCAGCGTCATGTGGGTGTAGGCGCCCGACCCACCGACGTCGTCCACCCCGTCGCCAAACTTGACCCTGGTCTTGTCGGTGCGGTGGGTGCCCGGCGTGAGGTAGGCCTCGACCCCGATGATCGGCTTGATGCCGTGCTTGGTGGCCTTCTTCCAGAACTCGTAGGCCCCGAAGACGTAGCCGTGGTCGGTCGTGGCAATCGCCGGCATCCCCATCCGTGCGGCGTTCTCGCACAGCTCGTCGATGCGGGCCGCGCCGTCGAGCATGGAGTACTCGGTGTGCACGTGCAGGTGGACGAAGTTGTCCCCTGCGTCGGAGGGTGTGGAGTGGGTGGCCATCGCAGGGAAGTCTAAGCCTGACGGCCGACATCGCCGGGCAGCGCCTCGCCCTCCGCCGGGGTGCCAGGGGCTGGTATGACGGCCGCCCGCCACACCGGCCGCGGGTCACGCCGCGACGTGCTCCAGCGCCTGTTGCAGGTCGTCCGGGTAGGAGCTCTCGAAGGTCACCCGCTCACCACTGCCGGGGTGGTCGAAGGAGAGCGACACCGCGTGCAGCCACTGTCGGTCCAGGCCCAGCCGCTTGGCCAGCACCGGGTCGGCGCCGTAGGTCAGGTCGCCCACGCAGGGGTGCCGCAACGCGGAGAAGTGCACCCGGATCTGGTGGGTGCGGCCGGTCTCGAGGTGGATCTCGAGCAGCGAGGCCGACCGGAACGCCTCGATGACGTGGTAGTGGGTGACGCTGGGCTTGCCGTCCCGGCGGACCGCGAACCGGTAGTCGTGGCCGGGATGACGTCCGATCGGGGCGTCGACGGTGCCCTCCACCGGATCGGGCAGCCCCTGGACGAGGGCGTGATAGGTCTTGTCGACCGTGCGGTCGCGGAAGGAGCGCTTGAGCAGCGTGTAGGCCCGCTCGCTCTTGGCGACCACCATCAGCCCGCTGGTGCCGACGTCGAGCCGCTGGACGATGCCCTGCCGCTCGGGCGCGCCCGAGGTGGAGATGCGGTAGCCCGCCGCGGCCAGGCCGCCGACCACGGTCGGTCCGGACCAGCCCACGCTGGGGTGTGCGGCGACCCCGATCGGCTTGTCGACGACGACGATCTCGGGGTCGTCGTGGACGATCGTCATGCCGGGCACGGGCTCGGCGACCACTTCCGGTGCCGTGTCGTCCTGCCGGTCGGGGAGGGTCACCTCGAGCCAGTCGCCGGCACGGACCCGGTCGGACTTGCCGGCGACCTTGCGTCCGAGCAGCACGGCGCCCGAGGTGGCGAGGTCGGCCGCCTTGGTCCGCGAGAGCCCGAAGAGTCGCGCCAGGGCGGCGTCGACTCGCTCGCCCTCCAGGCCGTCGGGCACCGGGATCGTCCGGGTGTCAGTCATCGGCGTCCTTGCGGTCGGGTGACGCGCTGTCCTCCCTCGCCCCTTCCGTCGGCTGCTCCCCAGAGCGCCGCTGGTCCGACGGCGGGTCAGCCGCCAGCTCCTCCGAGGGCTCTTCGGGCTCTTCCCCGGAGCGGCCGTCGCGGGGCGCCTCGTGCCGCCCTGCCCCGGAGCTGGCGCGCTTCCCGTCGATCCCGATGCCGGAGAAGGCGAGCAGCGCGATCAGCACCGCGGCGGACACCACCGCCATGTCGGCGACGTTGAAGATCGGCCACCGGGGCAGCTCCAGGAAGTCGACGACGTGACCGCGCCCACCGCCGGGGTAGCGGAAGATGCGGTCACTGAGGTTGCCGAGGGCCCCACCGAGCAACAGGCCGAGGGCCAGCGCCCAGACGCGGCTGCCGAGGCGACGGGCCGTGACGATGGTCACCACGACCACGCCGGCGGCGATCAGCGTCAGCACCCACGTCGCTCCCGTCGCCAGGTTGAACGCGGCACCGGGGTTGAAGGTCAGGTGCAGCCTCAGCACCGAACCGACCAGGTCGCGCGGCTGCGTCGGGTCGAGGTTGGCGACGACCCACGACTTGCTCACCTGGTCGAGGGTCAGGACGATGGCCGCGGCCACGACCACCATCACGAACAGCGCTCGCCGGGGGCGCCGTGGCTCCGGTGGGGTGGGGGTCGGGTCGTCGCCTCTTGGTGTGGCGCTCAGCGGCGCTCCTGCTTGCGTTTGCATGTCATGCATAGGGTCGCACGAGGGAACGCCTGAAGGCGAAGTTTGCCCACCGGGTTGCCGCACGACTCACACCCGCCGTAGGTGCCGGCGGCGATCCGTTCGAGCGCGTGCAGGCTCTGTTCGAGCATGTCGCGCGAGTTGTTGGCCAGCGAGATCTCCTGCTCGCGCTCGAAGGTCTTGGCCCCCGCGTCGGCCTCGTCGTCACCCGACTGGTCCCCGGCGTCCTGCATCAGCCCCGCAAGGCCGACCTCGGCCAGGTCGATCTCCGACTCCAGCCTTCGCACGTCCGACTCGAGCTCTTCCTTGACCTCCGCCAGCTCGCCGCTGGTCCACGCCGACTCCTCCTCGAGGACCGGCAGGCTGCGGGCAGTGGCAGCCGTCACCGCGACCTTGCGGGGCCGTCGCGCCGCCGCCTTGCTGGTCGCCCTCCGGGGCGTCTGCTTCACCGTGGGCCTGCCAGCCGGCGCCGCCTTCTTCGTGCCCGCCTGCTCCTTGGTGGCCGCCTGCTTCTTGGCGGTCTCCTTTTTCGGCGGGGACTTCACGTCGGTCTTCTTCGCCCCGGCCTTCGTCGCCGGGCGCGTCGCGTCCACCTTCTTCGGGCTCGCCTGCTTCGCGACCGACCTCCCGCCGGTCGCCTTGCCGGTGATCCCCTTCGCCGTGGCCTTACCGGCCGTCGTCGCAGCACTGCCGTCCGTGGCCTTCTTCGCTGCTGACCGCGTCGCTGGTGCCTTCGCGGCCTTCTGGCCACCGGCGCCCTTCGTGCTCGCTCCTCTGCCGGTCGCCCTCGTCGTCGCCTTGCCGGTGGACTTGCCGGTGGACTTGCCCTGTGCTGGCGTCACTGCCGTACCACCCTTCGTGGTGGCGGCCGTGCGGCCACTGCGCGTGGACTTCGCCCGGGTCGCCTTGTGTGCGGAAGCGCTCGGCGCGGCGTCGGCTGCCCCCGCAAGCTTGGTCTGGGACGCCATCGTCTTCTCTGCCATCGCACCCTTTCCGGGTTTCGTCGCCTCGCGGTCCCCCGGCGAGGAGCTCTTGGCGGTCCGTGGCGCTGAGGATAGGGCAGGAACCCAGATCCCTCAATGAGGAAACACGGGACGCAGGGAACAGTTTCCCGCGGGCGAGCGCAGCCGTTGCCCCGTGAGCACGCAGCGAGGGCGCCGACCGAGCTCGGTCGACGCCCTCACGTGGTTCTCGGGTGCTAGGGGCGGTCCGCCGGGGTGTCGCCCTCCCCCGGAGCCGGCTGTGCCTGGTCGCCCGACGGGGCCTCGCCGGGCTGCTGTCCGGCCCCGACGGCCCGTGCTTCGCCG
>NZ_VOHR01000010.1 GCF_009192725.1 Segeticoccus rhizosphaerae
CGGCACGCCGATACGCGCAGGCCACACCCCCGGAGGCAGGCGTGGCCTCGCCGGGCTGCGGGAGCGGGCCGCCGCCCACGGTGGCGAGCTGGGCTGGGGACCGTGCGAGGACGGCGGCTTCGAGGTGCGCGCCGTGCTGCCCGTCCGTCGTCTCGAGGAAGCCGGACGATGATCACCGTCGCCCTCGCCGACGACCAGCCTCTCGTGCGCAGCGGGCTTCGGATGATCCTCGAGGGCGAGCCAGACATGGAGATTGTGGGCGAGGCTGCGGACGGCGCGGAGGCGGTCGCTCTCGTGACAGCCGCGCAGCCCGACGTACTCCTGCTGGACGTGCAGATGCCCTGCGTCGACGGGCTGGAGGCGCTGGCGCAGCTCGCGGCGACCACAATCACTACGCGGGTCCTCATGCTGACGACCTTCGACCTCGACGAGTACGTCTACCGCGCCATGCGCGCCGGTGCCTCCGGGTTCCTGCTCAAGGACATGCCCGGCGAGGACATCGTCGCCGCCGTGCGCCAGGCAGCCCGCGGCGCTGACGCACTGCTCGCTCCCGCGCTCACCCGTCGGCTGGTCGACCGGTTCACCAGTGACCGTCCACAGCCAAGTACGGCAGCACTGGGTCGGCTCACAGCCCGGGAGCTCGACGTACTGCGGCTGGTCGCTCGCGGCCTGTCCAACGCCGAGATCGCCGCCGACCTCTTCATCGGCGAGACCACGGTCAAGACGCACGTCGCCAGGGTCCTCATGAAGCTTGGCCTGCGCGACCGCGTCCAGGCCGTTGTCGTCGCCTACGAAGCCGGTCTGACGAGAGGAACGATGGGGTCATAAGGCGGCCGAGCTCGTCGCGGATAAGCCTCGAACTCCGGCACACTGCGGGCGCCGCCAGAGCCCAGACCGTCTGCTCGAGACCGGCGACACCGATCCGACCCTGGCTACCCGAAGACCTAGCAGTAGCTAGGATTGGGCGTGGCTCGAGCAGTTCATGGATCAATCGTGCCGTCGTGAATCAGCGTCACTCTGGCGCACAGACGCGGCGAAAAGATGCGCGCACCGGCGGTAGCCCGTGCGGACGTCCAGGGTGATTCGGTCGTGATGGCCGACGGCTCTCGTCCTGGTGACCAGCGGCACACGGGCCGGAAAATCGGGTTCGCCCGTTGGCGTGGCACTGACCGGTCTGCCATGGTGTGCGCATGGGCAGCATTGATATCGGAAGGGGCGCCGACGTCAGCGATAGGACGGTCTCGGGGAGTTGGCATCTGCACGGCGTGCCCGCCGAAATGGTGATGGGCGCCTTGACGATTGTTCCTGGTCAGGCACTTGTATTGCGACTTTCTGGCGGTTTCCCTGATTCGCGCGGGGGTGCGCGGACCATCTTCGGTCGTGCGGCGACCAAAAACTTCACTCTGCGTCGTGCCTTCTGCTCCGCAGAAAGCACTCAAGGCGAGCTCATTACTGAGCAGGAGTGGACTTGCTACGAAGCATTTGAGGGGTGGTCCTACTTTCATGGTGACGACGACACGCTCTACGACTATGTAGATCTGCGGACGTTTCGCTTGGAAGACTGGCTCCCGGGCCCGGCTCGCGAATTCGATGCGGAGTTCGATGAATCACGTGTGTCAATCGCAATGCGCCTCCCGGGCAGAGTTAAGTTCAGTCTTCCGGGACGAATGGATCTCGACATGGGCTGGCATCGCGGGGGGGAGTCGACTGGACGCCGTGGTTCGTCTATTGAGTTGGAGCCCGCGATTACTGCACGATTGGCACAGCCATCTACTCTGGATCGGGTTTGGGCGGAGGTCGTGAGCCCGCTAACGTACTTCGTCATCTTGGCGACAGGAGGACCAGACCGTATTCGCCACATCGGTGTAGGTGAACGGGTGGACGCCGCCGCTGAGCAGGAAGATCCGGACTTTATCCCTCCGGGCTACGAATGGCTGTCTACTGGATGGAGGGGAACGCGACCTACAGCGGCAGCCGTCTATTGGGGAGAGCACTTCATCCCTTTCACCGAGTTCGAGCAACGAATGCCAGATCTGATGGAGGCTTGGTTTTCACTTTACGACAAGGCGGCATATCCTCTACAGGAATACTTCTTGAGCGACGTCTTCGAAGGGCCGAGTGTGTTTGAAGAAGACTTCGCACGTTCCGTGCGCTGTCTGGAGGTATACCACCGAGTTACTAAGGGCGGTGAATACCTTCCTAGAGGCGTGTTCAATGATCTCGTCGGGCGCCTCAAGGACGCAGCTCATGATGTATCGGAGCGCTCATTCGTGGCTATGCGTATGAATTTCGCAAACGAATTGACGCTCAAGCAGCGGCTGGAAGATCTCATCGCACACTCGTGTGGACTGCTCGAAATGGAAGTGGGCAGACGGCCAAAATTCGTGAGAAGAGTGGTGGACACACGAAACAACATCACGCATCAGTCGACGACCGGCGAGTTCTTCTCGCCGCCGCAGATGGCGGAGGCGAGAGACATCCTACGGCGGATCATGAGAGCCAACATTCTTCGTGACATCGGCTTCGCCGAGGATGAAGTTCAGGCCGCGCTGGTCAGGTCTCCAGAGTATGCGCGCGGCGGCGTGCGGTACGAACTGTAGGACTAGGGAACTGTGCCGAGCGCTTCAGTTCAAGTGTTTCAGGCTGCGAGAACTGACTCTGATCGCAAATGACATCTACTCGTACTGGCCCAAATAGTTGGCCACAGATCGACGGACTCTCGGGCTTGCTGAGTCGCACTCCGACTCAAGCAGGTGAGTCGAGCCCCCGCCCGAACGACGGCCCAGTGCGATCGGCGCACATGTCGCTTCGCCGAGGGCCGTCGCGAGCCTCGGGCGACGGGTGCCTAATGCACCAACTAATGTCGGGCCCGGTTAACACTAGAAGGGGATTGGATTGCACCTCAAGAATTTAACGTTCACAGGCTTCAAGCGGTTCACGGACTTCAAGGTCGACGGGATCCCGGAGACCGCCCGGCTGATCGTGCTTGGAGGACCCAATGGATCAGGCAAGTCATCCGTGTTCGACGGGCTCAAGACCTGGCACTGGGCCCATGGCGGCCAGGGGCATGCGTGGGATGAGACTTACGGGACAAAGGTTGGTTCTCAGCCCGTTGCGTGGAGCCAACATGTCAGCGTCGAGTTTCATGAACCGATCCCGACCGGGCAAGACGAGCGAAAGCGCTTGGTATACGTGCGGAGCGCCTTCCGAAACGAGGCTGACTTCAACATTGGTGGCATCACTAGGTTGGCCTCGCCCTTGGACCAGCCAAAGGTTCGGCGCCTCATCGACACGGACGTGAGCGTTTCTGATAACTACCAGCGACTGATCCTTCAAACTCTGGACGGAATCTACAGCGACGACCTTCCCGCCGACATGACTCGGCTTCAGCTGAGAGACCGCATCATCGGTCGGGTTCGCGACGCCCTCGGTCAGGTCTTCCAGGACCTGCAATTGGAGGGGGTGGGAGGTGTAACGGTGGGTTCGGACTCTGTTGGGACATTCTACTTCTCGAAGGGCACGGCGAGGAGATTCCTTTACAAGTATCTTTCCGCGGGTGAGAAGGCGTGCTTCGACCTGATCCTTGACGCAGTGGTCAAGTCTGAGTATTTCGATAACTCGATCTGGTGCATCGACGAACCGGAAACGCACTTGAACACCCGTATCCAAAACACCCTTTTGGCTACCATCTTCGACCTGGTTCCAGCGAACTCACAGCTGGTCATCGCGAGCCACAGCATCGGCTTCATGCGGAAGGCGTGGGAGATTGAGAAGGCTACGCCAGGGCTGGTTGCGTTCATCGATATGCACGGGCACGACTTCGACTCGCCTGTCTCTCTGAAGCCAGTGAAGCCTTCGCGAGAGTTGTGGACCAGAACCCTCGACGTGGCGTTGGGGGATCTCGCCCAGTTGATGGCACCGGAACGGATCGTCCTCTGCGAGGGGCGCCCGAACCGCGGCGCCGGGGATGCCCGAGCGGAGTTCGACGCAAACTGCTACCGAACAATCTTTGCTTCGGAGTTTCCAGAGACGGACTTCATGTCCGTAGGATCGAGCAGCGAGGTGAGCCAGGACCGGCTTGAGACCGGGAAGACGATTCAAACCATCGCCTCGGGGACATCCGTGGTGCGTCTGATAGATCGAGACCTACGCAATGAGGGAGAGGTCGCGCAACTGCTCGAGGGCGGCGTGCGCGTACTGTCTCGTCGACACATCGAGGCGTTTTTGATGGACGACGAGGTCATCGACGCGCTCTGTGAACATGTGGGTGAAGCGGCCAGAGCCGGGGAGATCAAGAACATTCGCGACGGAGCGATCGCGGCATCGGTGCAACGCGGCAACGACCCTGATGACTGGAAGAGCGCTGCGGGGGAATTCTTCATCGGCACGCGGCGCGCGCTCACACTCACCAGCTCAGGCAGCAACTGGCACGCGTTTGCAACCGAAACGCTTGCTCCGCTGTTACAGCCGGGGATGAGAGTCTACGACGACTTGAAGCAAGACATCTTCGGTCGCCGGCCCTGAGGATGCCGGCCACCCTATGGGATGCACGCGAGCACGCCAGTTGTCGTGCCTGCGTCTTAGTGGGCGGCATGGACGCACCGATCAGACTCCCGCGACGTAGGCGGTGAGGAAGTGGACGGCGTGCCGGTCGAGGTTGCCGCGAGCGCGGTCGTAGTGCTCGGTCGTGCGCGGGTCGGCATGCCGGGCCAGGATTTGCGCGTCGCGCAACGGGACGCCGGCGTCCAGCGCGTTGGTGATCGCGGCGTGCCGTAGCGAGTGCGGGCTCACGTGGCGCGGGATGCCGGCCACCTTCGCGATGCGCAGCACCATGCGGTAGACGTCCCGGCGGTCGACCGGTTTCCCTGAGGTCGGACGCAAGATCAGCGGCCCGTTGGTGCGCTCGCAGCGGCAAGCCTCTAACCTGAGTTGCACAGGTTTAGTGGGTCAGTGAGTTGAGGATGTCTTGCGCGGCCGGCGATATTTGGGGCTCGGCGGTGATGTGTTGCCCGGCGACGCTGATGGTCACTTGCTGCAGGGGCTGCAGGGTGCGCACGATGTGTCGGATGGACGATCCGGTCGCCTGCTGTAGGTAGCGGGCGATGGCCAGCGCGGTGAACACGATGGTCAGGTGCGCCTCGATCGACTCACGGGTGTGGCTGAACAGGGGCCTGGCCCTCAGGTCGGTCTTGGACATCCGGAAGGACTGCTCGACCTGCCAGAGGTCGTGGTAGGAGCCGATGACCTCGCCGGCGGGCATGACGGTTGCGGGGATGTTGGCGACGTACCCTTTGAGTCCGGCCAGCTGCCGGGCCCTGGCCAAGGCCGCCTCGTCGAGGCTGCGAGCACCGTTGGTGGTCTTGACGAACCGCGGTGTGCGGGCGGCCTGCTCGCCTGCGATCACGGCCTTGGCCCGGTTTTCCTGCAGCGTGAGGGTCTTGCCGTCCCGGGCGGCGCGCTTGGCCGAGTAGGCCCAGACCGCTCGCCACGAGCCGGGATGCTCGCTCGGGTCCCAGACCGGTTCGGCCCGCAGGTTGGGGTTGTTTTCGCTGCGCCGGCCGCTGCGGGGAGTGATGGTGTCGACCAGTTGCCCGTCGGTGAACGCGTCGCCATGCCAGCGGAAGTGGGAGGCCAGGTCCAGCGGGGCCTTGACCGCCCGGGAGCCGACGATGAACCGCAGGTTCGCCTCGTCCAGCTCACGCAGATTGTTCGCGGACAGCATCCCGGCGTCGGCGACCACGACCATGTCAGCCAGGTCGTGGCGGTCCTGGAAGGCCTTGATGACCGGGATGATCGTGGTGGTCTCGGCCTTGTTGCCCTCAAAGCAGCCGATCTCCAGCGGGAACCCTTCGCGGTCGACCAGCAGCCCGACCACGATCTGCGGGTCGACCCGGCGTTCCTTGGAGTAGCCGACCTTGCGCAGGTCGTCCTCCTGCTCGGCCTCGAAGTACAGCGTGTTGGGTCGGCCCGGGGCGCGGTGGCGGCATTGCTGCTGCTCCGTTTCCCCGGGCCGCCCGCCGAACCCGCCGTGCGCCTCTCAACGCAACGGGCTCTCCACGAGGTGGTGCCGGTCAGGCGGCTGTGGCCGGGTCGTAGGGGCTGGGGATTTTGGTCCCGCGGTACCTGTAGCGCTCGATCCGCACTTTGGTGGGGTCGAACAGGGCCACGTCCTCGGTTGCGATGGGTCTCCAACTGCCCTCGGGGCGACGGAGCCATCGTTTGACCTTGGACCAGTTCCAGCGGTGCTGCTCGCGCTGCCACGCGACGAACCGTCGCCAGGTGAAGTACCTGAGGAACGAGAAGCGTCGCCCGGCGATCGCGTGGCGGAAGTAGTACGTCCAGCCGCGCAGCGCCGCGTTGACCTCGGTGATCACCTCCGCCAAGGGCCGTGGAGACCGGCGAGGGGTCAGGGTGCGGATGGTCTGCTTGATCCTCGCGAACGCCTTGTCGGCGATGAAGACCATGCAGTACCACTTGCCGCCTCCCCGACGTTTCCTCCACTGGATGTGGAAGCCGAGGAAGTCGATTCCCTCGCTCAGGTGCGTGACTCGGGTCTTGGTCTCGGACAATCTCAGCCCGATCCCGGCCAGCACCTCGGTGGCCTGTTCCTTCAGGGCAAGCACATCATTCCGGCTGCCGTTGGTCATGATGACGAAGTCGTCCGCGTAGCGCACGATCCGCCAGTTGCCCAGCCCGTGGTAGCGGCGTTTGGCGCGACCAGCCTGGGTCGACTGATCACCGCCTCGCGCCCACGGGGCCATGATCGCCTCGTCCAGTACGGACAGGGCGATGTTGGCCAGCAGCGGCGAGATGATCCCGCCCTGCGGGGTGCCCTCGCCGGTTGCGGCCGCAAGACCGAGTTCCTCAAGAACTCCGGCCTTGAGGAACGCGCGGACCAGCGCCACGGCCTTCTTGTCCTTGGTCCGTGCCCGCACCAGTCCCAAGAGGGCCGTGTGGTCGATGTGGTCGAAACACCCTTCGATGTCTGCGTCCAACACCCACCGGTACCCACGGGTGGCGTAGTAATGGATCTCGGCGATCGCGTCGTGGGCTCGCCGCTTGGGCCGGAACCCGTACGAGACCGGCATGAAGTCGGCCTCGAAGATCGGCTCCAACACCATCCTGAGCGATTGCTGCACCACCCGGTCGGTCACGGTCGGGATCCCCAGCGGACGCGACTTGCCGCCCGGCTTGGGAATCAGTACCCGCCGCACCGGCGCCGGTCGATACGTTCCATCCCTCAGGCTCGCGGCGATCCCCGCAAGGAACACCCCGACCTCGCCCCGCTGGCTGATCTGGCGCACGGTGACGCCATCGACCCCAGCGGTGCGGGCCCCTTTGTTGCGTGCCACGTGCTCCCAGGCCACCAACAGGAAGTCCGGGTGTGACACCAGGTTGAACAAGTCCCCGAACCGCGTGTCGCGGTCGGTCTTGGCCCACCGGTGATACTTGATCTGCGTCCGCGCTACCCGCCCGGTGATGATGTCCATCAACGAGGGACCGTCGGAGTTCACCAACGTCTCTTGCGTCATCGCAGCACCTCCTATCCATCCTCGCTGCCGCCCTTCCCGATGTGGCCGGCTCTCCCGGCCTCGCAGTACTACGGCGGCTCCGCCAGCCCTTGATCCGGTCGGCGGACGACGCACCCAGCCACCCCGACCGCGCTGGCGGCGCGATTCACGATGGCAGGACCAAGGGCCTTCCCGTGTTCACTCGCTGTTCGCTCACCGAAGGAGGCACCCGGCTATCTGCCTGCGGCTCTCGTCGACGACTACTCCGTAGTCCTTCGCCGCCGACCCGCCCGGGACATGTAACTCGTGTCCCGGACGGTCCACCCACCCATCACTGCGGCAGATGACCGACCGCGCCCGCCCCATATCCACTGGGTTTAAGGCGGTTGTACGTCAAGACAGGTGATGACACCGGTTCCTCGCGTATACCTCTTCGGCATGCTCGCCGCGCTCACGCCATCCAACGGTTCTGACGCGACACGACTTCGTCAGGGCTGCTCCCGCCCTCCCGGACGTCTCTCCGGTCAGGCTGCCCCCAGCTTCAAACTCCCTGCCACGGCAGGGAATCAGGCAAAGGTCTCTCACCTCCACTCGAACAACAAGCGCCTCACGGCGCACCGTCACGTCATAGAGCACCAGCGACACGTCGCCGCTGCTGGCCGCGTGCTCGAAGCAGGCCGTGGCGATCTGGTCGCGGTACTTCTTGTGCTGGCAGCGTTTGAGGGCCGCCACGAACGAGTTGCGGTGCTTGGCCGCCACGCCCAAGTTGGTCAGAACCCGGCCCGCGTCGCGCACCGAGGTGGGCTCGGTGACCCGGGCCAAGACCAGCTGGAAGAAGGCTTCGTCCTTGATCACGTGGAACCCGAGCCGATGCCACGCGGACTGGATCACCTCGATCAACAGGCGCGAGGTGGTGGCCTGCACCAGCGCCGCACCCGAGCCCGGTCCATCCTGCTCGAGCTCGACCGGCAGCATGCCTTGACCCGGATACAACCTCTCGCGGCCAACCTGCATCAACGCGGCCAGCTCCGCCTCGGTATGGGCTGAGCCCAGGTGCTCCAGCACCCGATCGCGACCACCGCGCCGCTCGGTCAGTTGCACCGCCGTCGCGCCCGAGGCGGTCTTCACCTTCCGCAGAAATGGCGCCACGGCATCACACTACCGACCCGTTAGTGGGTCACCGAACCCCCACACAAGCCCGTGACCAGCACAAACGCCGGCCGACTCACGAAAAGCGTCCACACCTGTGCAACTCAGGTGCCGGTCGAGGTTGCCGCGAGCGCGGTCGTAGTGCTCGGTCGTGCGCGGGTCGGCATGCCGGGCCAGGATTTGCGCGTCGCGCAACGGGACGCCGGCGTCCAGCGCGTTGGTGATCGCGGCGTGCCGTAGCGAGTGCGGGCTCACGTGGCGCGGGATGCCTGAGATCTTGGCGATCCGCAGCACCATCCGGTAGACGTCCCGGCGGTCGACCGGCTTACCGGAGGTTGGGCGCAAGATCAACGGCCCGGTGGTGCGCTGGCCGCGGCAGGCCTCCAGGACGCGCAGCACCGGTACGGTCAGCGGCATGGTGGCGGGCTTGGCGCCCTTGCCGACCAGGTGCAGCACGCGGTAGCCACGTAGCGTCTCGTGGTAGTCCTCGACCCGGACCGCTGCAGCTTCAGAAGCGCGCAGCGCGTTGATGCCTAGCAGGTAGGCCAGCGCGCCGTGGTGCACGGACAGCGTCTGTGCCACCTGGAGGAACCGGATCAGCTCGAGCCGGTCCAGGCCCTGGGTACGCGACTCGTCCGAGTGGATCTTCGGCAACCGGGCGTACACGGCGGGGTCGGCGGCGATGCGCCCGTCGATGTGGGCGAACCGGAAGAAGCCCCGCACCGCGTGCATCATCGTGTTGACCGAGGACACCTGCAGCCCGTCGTCGCCGAGCTGTCGGATGTACAGCTCGATGTGCGCTCGCTGGATCCCGACCAGCGGGTCCAGGCCGCTGGTCTCACACCAGGTGAACCACCGGCGCAGCTGGTAGGCATACAGCGTGTGGGTGTGCCCGGTGTATCGGGCCAGGTAGGACACGGCCGCGAGTTGCGCGGGTGTCATCGCATCGGGCTGGAACGGAAGGAGCGTTGTGCTGGTCATGGCCGCCTCCGGCGATCTGGCGGCCACACCTCGATCGCGGACCGCCGCACACGGCGAGGTCACCGGGCATGACGCTAGCCCCACCAGGCGACGCAGTTGGACTGCTCGCCGCCACCTCTTGAGACCGCCACGCGGCTGATAGACGCGGTGGCCGAGACACCCGATGACATTCGGAGCGTACCGTGAGGAGCACTGGCCGTCCGGGCGGTAAGGGATAGGGGCCGGTCCCGTCGAGAGGCGAGAGAAGTGCTCGGAAGTAGACCCGGCCTGTCCGCCAGGCTCACGTTTGCGCGATCTGCTTAAGAGTTCGCGGCGGTATGAAGCTTCTGTTCCCGCCAGCTGCGTTGTGAGGGCGGTGGGACGGAAGTTCTGGGTAGTGTCAAGATGGCAGCGTGACTTCGGACACGCGGATGGTGGCTCTGGGCTTCGGCAAGTTCGCGCGTGCGGACCGCATCTTCGCGCTCGAGCGATTCACCGGAGAGGAACGGGGTGATGGACGCCGCACCCTGGGTGTGAGTGTCTTGAAGCCCCTTCGCGACCGAACAAGTCAGGATGGCCAGGTAGGCAGGAGGTCTTGTCATGGCAGGTGTCCGCTCCATGGTCTTCGTCGTGATGCCATACGGCGAGAAGAAGGACCCCCACAGCGGTCGCACGATCGACTTCGACCACATCTGGAATGAAGCATTTCGGCCTGCCATCGATGCTGCGGGCATGGATGCAGTGCGGGCAGATGAGGAGACGAGCGGCGGTTTCGTGCATGTCGCAATGTTCGAGCGATTGCTGCTTGCGGAGGTTGTACTGGCCGACTTGACGCTCGCAAGCCCGAATGTCATGTACGAGCTCGGCATCCGACACGCGGCTCGACCAAGAGCAACAGTTCCTGTCTTCGCACGCACGCAGCCGTTGCCCTTTGACCTCTCGCCGATCCGTGCCGTCCCGTACCGGTTGGAGCGTGACGGGACTCTCGCTGACGGATCGCGAGCTGCGCTAGTGCATGAACTCGAGAGCCGTCTCGCGGATGCTTTGGCGCACCACAGGCCGGACAGTCCTCTATTTCAGGTAATCGCGCGATATCCCGGAGTTAATCTGCCGCACGACGTCACTGAGTCCTTTCAAAGCCGCGTGAACGCACTATCAAATCTGAGCAACAAGATAAGGTCCACGCCAGCCCGCCTTTCCCAAGACGAAGCGCTAGCGGCGTTAAGTCGCCTGCAGGCCGAGGTGTTGTCGGAGGTCGGGACCCCTACAGAACTCCTCCTGGATCTGCTCTTGGCCTACCGAGACATCGAGGCATACGACAACATGGTGTCCCTGTGGAGGAGCTTCCCGGAGCCCGTTGGCAGGAGCCCCTCGGTACTTCAAGTCATCGCCTTCGCGCTTAATAGACGAGGGGGTGATGGCGACGTGGAGGAGGCGATCGAGATCCTTGAGGGGATTGTGGAAAGTTACGGTCCCGACCCCGAGACGCTCGGTCTGCTCGGCCGAGTTCACAAAGACCGGCATCAATCCCTTGTGGGTAATGACCAGTTGCGCGCAGAGGCTGCGCTTGATGCCGCGATAGACGCATATGAGCGCGGGTTCCAGGCAGATATGCGCGATTACTATCCGGGCATCAATGCAATAACTTTGTTGCTGTTGAAGGGTACCGAGGAGGGCTATCAGCGTGCCCGCAGCCTCTCACCGGTGGTCGCCTTCGCGGTCGCAGGGCGTGGCGGCTTGGAGTCGACAGACTACTGGGATCTCGCGACCATCCTGGAGTTGTCCGTAGTGAACCTCATGCGTGAGAATGCTGCAGCGGCGATGCGTCGCCTACTGTATGTCGGGGGTCTTCCGTGGCAGTGGCGCACGACCCGTGAAAATCTTGAACGGCTTCAGGAGGCGCACCGGCAACGCAGCCTTGCCGAGCCTTGGATCGGTGAAGTGGTGGAGCGGTTGCGTACAGAAGAGGGTCGATGAGTCAGCCTTCAGACGCCAAGGCGAGTGTCGGCTGCGCGCCGGGTAACAACTGGACATCGGAATCACGTCATGGCAGTAACATAGTCAATACCCTTGAGTTGGGGGCTCCGGAGGGTGGTGAGCGACCGCGGTTCACGATTTTCGCGGCAATGCCCTTTGACCCAACCTTCGAGGACGTGTTCTATGTGGCGATTGAGTCGGCGGCACGCGCACTCGGTGGACGAGGCGTACGAGTGGACAAGGTCATGCACGGTGGCGATGCAGTGGTTGAGACTCAACGCGAAATTAGCCAATGCAAGGCCGTGGTGGCTGATATATCGATGAACGAACCGGACGTGCTCTACGAGCTCGGCTTGGCACATGCCATGGAGAAGCCGACAGTACAGATTTGTCGAACGGCCCACCGGGATCTACCCTTCATGGTTCGGAATCGGGAGACGCTGCTCTATGGAGTGGGACGCACTCACCTCCTTGGTTTGCATCTGACGGCCTATCTGAAGAGGATTTTGGCGAAGGTGGACGGATGACTGCAAAGGCAGATGAGTTTGACTGAGTTCAATTTCCTTATTGCTGGTGCAACTGGCGACAGCCGCAGATGTTGCGGCTGATGCGATGTAGGAGCGTGGCCTCCGGTCCTCGTGGCCGTTCTAGCGATGCCAGGAGTTGTCCGCGGCTCACGCTGAAAGAGGCCCTGGTGGAAGGATATGCCGGCTGGAGCTGCCGGCGCGCTACGGGGCCCGGATCGCCTCGCTGCGCCAGGAGAGCACGAGAAGATCTGTTCACCGGAAGCCTAGGCCGGGCGGCCACCATGCGGGCCAGCCCAAGTCCCAATCATGGCCTCGACGAGGAACTGGAGTGGCGGCGCATCGCCTTCAAGTAGCAACACCTCGGTAGCAAGCTCATGTTGCTGGGGCTCCGGGCGGTCCGTCCACTCGACCGCGGTGATTTCGTCGGCCATCGATAGCAACTGTCGGTCGGCGTCTCTGATGTCGTCGGTCTGAAGGAGGAGGCCATGGTGTCGTCCCGGCCCCGGAGCCTGTTGCGTATCTGCGTTGATGAGCTGTAGCCGCACAAGCCCTGTATCGGCGAATGCGGCCGCGAACGGCTCCGTTCGGCGCTCGTGGGCGTCACGATTTCTCCTGCCAGCGTTCGTATACCCGACCAGTTCATCCTCCGACGTAGTCAGCACGTACAGCAACGGCTCAGTCAGAGGGTCTCCGGGCTCGGCGTCGAGTGGCACAGCATACGTTTGCGCTATTCCCCACACGAACGGTAGCAACTGTTCGTCGAGAGTCATGGCGACTGCTCCGCCCCTGGCGAACACCGAGTGCAGCACGGTGCTGACGGTCGGTTCCCACATCCAGTGCCTGAACGACACCGGCCCAGAGTCATCAGTGTTCCGTCGGCGACCGTCTGGCTCACCGTCCCCGGCGCGTTCAACGAAGGGGTCGGGTGAACCGGCCACAAGTATGACAGTGAACGCTTCGCCGCCAGGTTCGCGGTGCGCGGCATACGGGGAGCTCATGGAGTCGCCACCCACCGCGCGAGTGCAACAAGCGTCCCCTCTGCGTACGCGGCAGCGCTTGCCCGCGTGTGGATCCAATTCCGGTCGGTTCGCTTGATCTCCAAGACCGGTAGGGGCGAGTAGGTGGCGACCCGAAGCCCCATGGCTTTAGCGGTCTCGCAAGTTCGTCGCAGTTGCCGAACCTCGACAGGGCGCTCATGGATGCCAATCAAGTAGCCGTTCGCTCGGATGTTCGCCCCCTCCACGCTCGTTACAACCCCTTGCGACCGCAGGGCCGCGAGCACGGATTGCAGCCGTACCTCCCGTTGTGCGGACAGACGGAGTCGGTGCTGCTCGGCAATGAAGGGGCCGGCGCTTTTAGGCGGGCCGACGTAACGAGCGGAGGCTGCTCTGAAGGCGTACGGGCCGCCCGTGGGTTGCACTGCGATCACGCCTGCCCCGCGGGCAAGCGCGAGACCGAGTTCCTTCTTCACCCACCTGGATTTGTACGAGTTAGCCGTCTCGAGGACGACGACGATGCCGGCGTCCACCAGTGCGTCTCGAAGAACGTCGTCCCAGATAGAGCCAGCAGGGTTGCTGCGGGTATCCAAGTAGACGGAAAAGCGCTGATCGGCCAAGGCCTCCGCAAGGTCCAATGCGTGAGCCGCATCGGCGCGGGAGTACGATAGGAAGACCTTTCGCTCCTCGAGGTCTGCGCCGGCGGCGGCCAGAATGTCCTCAACCGACTCGCCGACGTCTGCGACGAAGCGTACGGCTTGGAACGGCCGGGCGCTTGGGGGCAGCACCGTGATCGCTTCTGCTGCGGGTAACAAGCCAAGGGCGCGTGCATCGGCTTGAGCCAAGAAGGTCTGTACTGACGATTCCAACGCCGAACTCCAAGAGCTGGCGCCGCTGACCGCAACAACGACGAGTTGCGTGACCCCGGAAAGAGAGTGTGCACGGCAGCCGGTGATACACCGGCCACCGGCATTACCTCCGCAACCACCCTCGGTGCCCCCTTGTACTTGTAGAGCGGCTCGCAGTGCATCAGCGACCCGGATAGACATGGCAAGGGACGGCGAGATAACGGTGATTCTGCAGGACCGGTCGAGCGGGAGATCACCGTACGACCAGCACCCGTGCAGGTCGCCGTGCTCGTCGGCGACCTGCACGATGGCCTCGACGGCCATGAGCGCCTCCTCCGCGCGTTCGTCGACGGAACGCCCACTCCGTCAACGGCTCGCACCTGCACAATGCGTCAGCCAGCGGCATCGTTACGAGCTGATGATAGCGAAGGCCGGGAAGCCTCGATGGTACGCGATCGCAGTGACGGAGGATACCTCCCAACGCACCTAAAATCGGTCGCTTGCCGGCGCCTCCCTTGGTCATCCAAACGACCTGATGTTCCGCAAACCACGCGAAACGCTCCTCTTGGGCGCAAAAAGAAATAGGCCACGCTCGGGCGGCGCTCCGAATGGACGGGCCAGAACATGTCGAGTAGCACCAACTCAGTGGCCTTCCACTCTGCAGTTTCAGTTCGAGAATTGCGTCCATAATGTACCAAGAGCCGGAATTTCCACCCACTCCGCGGAGTGGAAGTTCCGCCAGCACCGTACGAGCGCGTGTAGTACATTTCGGGCGCTCGCGTTCGTCCTTCGCTCCCGCACGGCGGTCTGCCGGTCGAACTTAAGTGGTAAACAGAGCAGTTAGGAAGCCGACGACGTAGGTTAGGGCGAAGAGCGCGGGAAGCCACTGCTCAATGTGTGTCATCGGCCAGTACAGCGACTTGTCCTTTCCCTGGCCCAGCGCCGTCCACTCGCCATCCGAAAATGCACGGGCAGGCAGGCGCCGCTCCAACGTTGCGATCACCGCGAACTTGCCCGAGTTTAGTTGTCGATAAGAGCGCACAAGCCAGAACCAAGCGGCGCATGTCGAAACCACAAGGACGAGTGGGAACAGAAGCAGTGTCGGTGAAGCGGCGGGCTTATCCTTCCAAAAGACACCGATAACGGTGAGAACGGCGGCCTGCAACGTCAAGAAGAAGGTGTTGGCGAGAGCACGGCGCGCACTGACTCGATCTGCCATCTCGACACACAGTTTATACTGGTCAAGGATTGCAGCCTGATAGCGGTCCTTCGCGTCCACATAATCCTCAGCGCTGAGATCCTTATTCCACAGCGTCGGTTGGATGTCCTCTACCCATTTTGGTGTCGACGTGCCGAAGAGTTTGTTCCACACGTTAGGCGGCGTCATAGTCTGGGCGTCCCCGGTAGGCTGAGGGTCGGGCGAGACGACATCCTTCATGTCCAGACCTGCTTTCAAGGATTGTAGTTCGATCTCTCGGGCCGCGGTGACACAGACGAGTGGGACGCCAGCGAATGTATCCGATCGTCTGCATCCAAGCCTGATGATGCAGCGCTTGGGGATGCGAGCTTGGAGCAGCCATCTCCGCTTTAGCTTGGATCTCTTGCTGGAGCAGGTACCGTTCTCGATGGGCTCCAGACATCGTCGCCAACATCTCTCGTTCTTCTTCCGAGAGAGTAGCCCGAATCACTGGTGGGGCAGCCGCAAAGAGAGCCGCCCGACCATCGCCTAGTTAGACCGGGTCTGGCCCGGAGACCGGCCTACTGGAATCGTCTAACAGCCGCGAGTGACGCCCTGCCGTGGCCTGCGCCCAGTGTCCTTCATGCCGCGGGTCGCGCGGTCGTCAAGCTGCGTCATAGTGGGCGTGTGTGACGCAGCTGGATGGGCGGTGTGATGCAGCTGGCCATCGTGTCGAGGCCCGCCCACCGAGACCCGTTGCCCCGCCCGTAGCAGAATCAAGGCCACACGAGTGTCTGCCTCTGGACGAAAGGTTCGAGGCACGCCGAGGTGCTGGAGGTGAGTCGGAGTCCGCTTCCGGCGGCACTGACCAGCGAGCCTACGAGGACTCGAAGGCCGGGTCAGAGGGTGCTGGCGACCTGTAGCCCCTCGAGCACTGCTTCCTCCACGGTTCGCGGGGCGAGGCAGTCACCGATTGCGTGGATCTCACCGGCGTACCGGGGCAGATCTGACAGCAGGTCGTCGACGGGTTCGTGGCCTTGGGCGAGGACCAGCGAGGTCACGTCGTCGATGATGACGGGGTCGCCGGTGAGGAGGTGCTGCAGGTAGACGCTGTCTTCGTCCGCGCCGTAGGGCCGCACCAACGGCACGATCTCCACTTTGGCCCGGTAGGCTGCGGCGACCATGTCGTCGCGGACGTATTGCTGCAGGAGCTGACCAGGCTGGTAAGCGTTGACGGCCAAGGTGACCGGGTGGCCGGCTCGGGCCAGGCGCAGCGCGATACCCAGGCCGATCCAGTCCGAGCGCCAGTCGGTCACCACCACCCGCCCCGGCGGAAGCTCGGCGCCCTGCAGCAGCTGCCAGGCGTCGACCACCGGCATCGCGTCGGTCAGCTCGAGGGAGACCGTTCGGGGGCGCGCTCCGGTGGCGACAATCACTGCGTCGGGCGCGTGCTGTTCCACCGTGTCGAGGGTGACGTGGGTGTTGGTGAGCATCCGGACGCCCGCCCGTTCGGCCTCACCGATCAGGTTCGTGGCCGCTCCCCCGAACTCGGCACGCCCAGGCAACTGCTCGGCCAGCAGCACCTGCCCGCCGAGGCGACGGTTCGCGTCATACAGCGTGACCTCATGTCCCCGCTCCGCAGCGACGGCAGCGGCCTTGAGACCACCCGGGCCGCCGCCGACAACCATGACGCTCCGAGGGTGTGCGGAGCGGCTCCGGATGCCGTAGGTCAGCTCGCGACCAGTCTCCGGATGCTGGATGCAGGAGATCGGATAGCCGGCGTGGAAGTGGCCGATGCACGCCTGGTTGCAGCCGATGCAGGCCCGGATCTCCTCGGATCGCCCCGATTCCGACTTCTCGGGCAGTTCGGGGTCGCAGATCAGCGCGCGGGTCATGGCGCAGGCGTCGGCGGAACCACCCGCCACGATCAGCTCGGCCTCCTGCGGCTGGTTGATCCGCCCGGCGACGAGCACCGGGACGTCGACCGCCTCTTTCACCTTGGCCGCCAGCGGAGCGGTGTAGGCGTTGGCCCAGGCCATCGATGGCGCGATGTGGTCGGATCCGGCTATGGTGGCGGACGATCCGGCGCAGACACTGATGTAGTCGAGTCGGTTCGACTCCGCCAGCGCCGCGAAGGCTCGGACGACTTCGTCCGAGGTGAACCCGTCCTCGCTCTTCTCGTCGCCGGAGATCCTGATGCCGATGGCGAAGTCGGGCCCCACTGCTTCGCGTATGCCGTCCACGACCTCGCGCAGGAACCGCAGCCGAGCCTCTTGGTCACCGCCGTACTCGTCGGTGCGGCGGTTGGTGTGAGGGTTGAGGAACTGGGCGGGCAGGTAGCCATGGCTCGCGACGACCTCCACGCCGTCCAGACCCGCGGCCTGGAGCCGTCGGGCGGTAGCCGCGTAGCCGTCCTGGACCTCGCGGATGAGCTCGACCGGCATGGCCCTCGGCATGACGTGAAACCGCTCATTGGGCACCGCGGACGGCGCCAGGGCGACTGGCGCCGAACCGTCCTGTGACTCCATGATCTCTCGGCCCGGGTGGAACAGCTGGGCGAACAGCACCGTGCCGTGGCCGTGCACGGTCTCGGCCAGCCGACGGAACCCCGGCACCGCGGTGTCGTCGGTCGCCATCAGCACGTGCGAGGTGTAGCGCGCCGACTCGTGAACCCCGACGACCTGCAGGACGATGAGCCCGACCCCGCCCGCGGCCCGTGCCTCGTGATAGGCGATCAGGCGGTCGGTGACCGCGCCGTCCTGCGCCATCACGGTGTCGTGGCCGGAGGAGAAGATCCGGTTCTTCAGCGTGTGAGGCCCGATCCGCAATGGGCTGAACAGGTGCGGAAACCCGGTTCGGGCATCGAGCTCGTTCATGGTGCCGCCACGACTTCGCGGGCGGCGTCGGCGACTTGTCGGCAGGACCAGCGGAAGAGTTCGGGTTCCATGGTGAGCGCCGGCTGCATCCGGTACAGCGGTTTGCTGGGCTCGCTGATGGCCAGGACGCCTCGGCGCAGCGCGGCCAGGTGCAGTGCATGCTGCAGGTCTGGCGCCGGCGTCACCGCCCCCGGCGCGGCGACCATCTCGACGCAGGTCCACGCACCGACCGCTCGCACGTCACCGACCAGGGGAATCTCGTCGACCAGCGGCAGCAGCTCTTCGAGCGCGATGGCCTCGAGTTCATGGACGTTGGCCAGGACTGTGTCGTCCGCGAGCAGATCGAGGCCGGCCAGTGCCCCGGCACATGCGGCCGGTTCCCACGCGTAGGTGCCGCCCAGGTGGGCGTGCGAGTCGGCCATCACTCGTTCGGTGCCCAGGACTCCGGCGACGGCCTGGCCGCCTCCGGTGACTCCCTTGCCGACCAGGAGCAGGTCGGGTTCGAGTCCCCATCGCTCGGCCGCGAAGACGGTGCCGCAGCGCCCCATGCAGGTCTGCACCTCGTCCAGGATGAGCATCCAGCCGAACTCATCGCACATGGCGACCAGTCCGTCCCAGAAGGCCTGAGAGGGGGCAAGGATGCCGGCTTCACCGGCGACCGGCTCGATGAGAACCCCGGCGATCTGATCCGGTTCCACCTGATAGCGCAGGACCCACTCTCGCAGGTAGTCCAGCACCATCGTGTCGTCGTAGGGGCCGGGGCCGCGGTGGAAGGGGGCTCGGAACGACTGGGGGTAGGGAACCAAGATCACGCCCGGGACGTATTGCGCGTAGCCGCTGGTGTTGTCCGGCAGGTCGGTGGAGGAGGTCGCGGTGAGATACGTTGACTCGCCGTGGTACTGGCCGAGGAAGCCCAAGATGATCGGCCTGCCGGTGGCCTCTCGAGCGAGCTTGACGGCGCCCTCGACCGCCTCGGTGCCGGTGACGGTGGGTGCCACCCGGGTGATCCCGGCCGGAGCGAGCGCGACGAGCCGCTCGGCCAGCTCGATGACCGGCGCGCTGGAGATGTACTGGGAGATCTCCATCCCGTAGCGATCCCAAGCGCTGGTCACGGCGTCTCTCACGAGCGGGGGCTGCGCACCATAGGGTGCCGCGCCCCAGGCGGAGACGTGGTCGGCGAAGACGTTGCCGTCCACGTCCGTGAGCAGGTGGCCCGACTTGCTGCCGAGGACGAGCGGGATGTTCGCACTGTCGCGAAGCGGCCCCTGCGACACTGCGTCTCTTCGAGCCAGCAGCTCGCGACTGCGTGGGCCCGGCAGGTCGGTCAGCACGCGTGGCCAGCCCGCGAGGGCGGGATCCGGGGAGGGATGGTGGAGGGACTGTGCCATGCGAGGGCCTCGGCTCTCTGGTGAAGGGTCGGTCATGGTGTGCTCCGCAGGCGCGCGCCGGGGACCGCCGCGAGGAGCTCCTTGGTGTAGTCGTGCTGCGGGTCTTGCAGGATCTGCTCGGTGGGTCCCTGCTCGACCAGATGACCTTGGTACAGCACCGCGACCCGGTCTGCCATCTGTCGGGCCAGGCTGACGTCGTGGGTGATGAACAGCAGGCTCAGGCCGCGGTCGCGGCGCAGACCTGCGAGCACCTGCAGCACCTGCGCCCGCACCGAGATGTCCAGTGCCGACACCGGCTCGTCGCAGATCAGCACGGACGGAGCCAGGGCCATCGCCCCGGCGATGACGACCCGCTGCCGTTCACCCCCGGAGAGCTGGTGTGGGTAGCGGTGCCAGTAGGTCTCCGGCGGCCGCAGTCCGGCCGCGTCGAGAGCGGCCAGGCCGATGGCGACACGTTGCGGTCCGGGCCGGCCGACGCGGTGGATGTCCAGCCCGGCTGACACCTGTCGGCTCACCGGGCTGCGCGGGTTCAGGGACTGGTAGGGGTCTTGGAAGATGATCTGGACCTCCCGCCGGAAGGAGGTGCGGTCGACCGAACGCAGCTCCTGTCCCCGGTAGCGGACCGAGCCGCTTGCCGGCTGTATGAGCCCGAGCAGTGCCCGGCCGAGTGTGGACTTGCCGCTCCCGGACTCGCCGACGAGCGCCAGTGTTTCCCCTTGGTTCCACCTCAGGCTGACACGATCGAGAGCCTTCAGGTAGCGGCCGGCTCGGGCTTGTCGCCGTCGCATCCGGTAGCGCACGGTCAGCTCGTCGATCTCGAACAGGGCGTCGTCAGTCATGGCTGCTCCTGCTCCCCTGCCGATCGTCGCTGGGCGCCAGGCGGCCGGGTCCGCTGCCCGGCCATGGCGCGAAGTGGCAGCGGGCTTGCTGGTCGGTTCCGGCGGTGAGCAGCTCTGGTGGTTCGGCGGCACACCGTTCGGTGGCGTACTCGCACCGATCATGGAACCGGCACCCGGACGGGCGGCGGTCGGGTGCTGGCTGGGCGCCCGGGATGGGCGTTGGCAGCGTGCCCGGGGTGTCGTCGGCGCCGAACAGATCCAGCAGCCGCGCGGTGTAGGGGTGCTGCGGCTGGCGGTAGACCTGTGCGACCGGGCCGGTCTCCACGATCTGTCCGGCGTACATGACGGCGACACGGTCGCACGTGTCGGCGAGGACGGACAGGTCGTGCGTGATCAGCAGCATCGAGAGCCCGAGGTCGCGTCGCAGCTGGCCGAGCAGCTTGAGGATCTGGGCCTGGGTGATCACGTCCAGCGCGGTCGTGGGTTCGTCGCCGATGACGAGCGCGGGTCGGCAGGCGAGGGCCAGCGCGATCATGACGCGCTGCTTCTGTCCACCGGAGAATTCGTGCGGGAAGTGTCCGGCGCGCCCGGATGGGACCCCCACTTGGTCGAGGAGATCTGTCACCCGGCGCGCCACTTGGGAGCGGCCTGCCATCGGTTCGTGGAGGCGGATCGCCTCGGCGATCTGTTGGCCGACGCTCTTGACGGGGTCGAGCGCGTTCATCGCGCCTTGGAAGATCATCGAGATGGATGCCCACCGCACCTGCCGCCACTGCGCTGCCCGCAGGCGGTGCAGCGGGCGGTCGCCAGATGGTCCGTGCAGGGTGAGTTCACCGGAAGATCGGCGCAGCCCGCTCGGCAGGAGTCCCAACACGGCCAAGGCGGTGGTCGTCTTGCCGCAGCCGGACTCGCCGGCGAGCCCGACGGTCTCGCCCTTGCCGATGGTGAAGCTGACGTCGTCGACGATGCGGACCTGTGGATTGTCGCGCCGCACCACGGTGAGGCCTTCGACCGAGAGCAGCGGCTCTGGACAGCGGTCATTGGGGGTGCTCATCGTCGCTCCCGTAGGCGAGGGTCGAACATTGGCTCGATGCTGTGCCCAACGAAGGAGAATCCGAGCACCGCCACGGTGATGCAGATCCCCGGCGGCAGGTAGTACGCCCAGTTGCCGGCCGCCATCGCGCCGGCCCCCTGGGCGTGCTCGAGCATCTGTCCCCACGAAAACCTGTTCGGGTCGCCCAGTCCGAGGAAGGACAGGGTCGACTCGGTCAGGATCGCCAACGAGACGTAGATGACCGCGTTGGCAAGCACCAGCGGCATCACGTTCGGCAGGATGTCGTGGGACATGATGCGCCAGTTGGACGCTCCAAGCGCGCGGGACCGCTCAACGAACTCTCGCCGCTTGAGCGACATGACCTCAGAGCGAACGATGCGGGACGTGCCGGCCCATCCGAAGGCACCGATGACGATGATGAGCACCATGGTCTGCCCGAGTGGTAACCCGTTGGCCCGTTGACCGAGCAGACTGGCCGCCAGCACGGTGATCGGCACGAGCGGCAGTACGAGGAACCAGTCGTCGAGAAGGGTCAGCCCGCGGTCCACCCAACCGCCGGAGAAGCCCGCGATGATGCCGATCGCGGTGCCGATGACCGAAGACACCATGGCGGCGACGAAGCCGACGAGCATGGAGGTTTGGGTGCTCAGGATCAGCTCGGACAGGACGTCTCGACCGTTCTCGTCGGTCCCCAGCCAGTGCGAGGAGCTCGGGCCGGTCAGGATCTGCGAACTGAAGGAGGTGGGTGCATTCGGATCCTGCGGAGCTATCCAGGTCCCGAATACTGCCACGACGATGAGCATCGTGAGCACAACCACACCGATCTGCCCCTGGCGGGTCCGTAGGACGGGATGCAAGGCACGACCGAGCTTACGCGCGCGGCCGGCACGGTCGGTCGCCACGATCACGTGCGCCGCCTCAAGGTGTGCATCGCTCGGCTGCATTGGTCCCTCAGTCCCTGATTCTGGGGTCGAGCCTGCTGTAGAGCAGGTCAGTCAGCAGGTTGAACAGGATCACCATGGCCGAGGTCAGCAGGAAGAGTCCCTGCAGCACCGGGTAGTCCTTGTTGTCGATGGCGGTCAAAGTGAGCTGCCCCAGGCCGGGCCAGGAGAACACCGCCTCGATGGTGATCACGCCGCCGAGCACCAGGCCGAACTGCAGACCGATGACCGTGACGACCGGAAGCAGCGCGTTCGGCACGACGTGGCGCCGGCGGACCTGCAACGGTGAGAGACCGATGGCCCGCGCGGTGAGGATGTAGTCCTCGTGCAACACATCGATGACCGACGAGCGCATGTTGACCGTGTACTGCGCCAGAAGGCTCAACGTCACCGTGGTGATCGGCAGCACCGCGTGACGGGCGACGTCGACCAGATGGCCCACCCCGGTCACCGTCGAGCCGGGTGTCACGTGCAACCCGGTGGGCAGGATGGGCCAGGCCACCGCGAACAGCGAGATCAACAACATGCCCATCCAGAACTCGGGCATCGAGTACAAGACCACCGATCCTTGAGTCAGGAATGTGTCGCGCTTTCGGCCGCGATTCCACCCGGCCACCATGCCCATCCACGGCCCGATGACCGACGCCAACACCGTACCGATCCCGATCAGGATCAGAGTGTTCGGCAACGCCTGCATCAGTACGTGGCTGACCGGCTCCCCGTTGGCAAAGGAACTGCCCAGGTCACCACGCAGGGTCTGGGTGACATACCTCTCGAACTGCACCCACAGGCTGCGGTCCAGGCCGCGCTCGTGGATGACGGCCTGCTGCCCGGCAAGGGTCAGGTGCGGGTTGCGGGCCAGGTCGGTCTTGGGGTCGCCAACCGCTCGGAACAGGAAGAAGTTGAAGACGAGCACGAAGACCAGCGTGACGACGGCCGAGCCGATACGCAGCAGGATCGATCGCAGTCTCAAGACGATCCGATCGGGACGGGACCCGGCCGGACCGGCTTGGTCGGGCGTCTACATGAACGGTGCGTCATCGGCGTCCTCCTCGCCCCCGGCGCCCCGCTTCTTGCCGGCCCGGAGTCCGACACCTACCCCGAGGCCGCCGACCACCACGACCACGATCAGCACGATGAGCCACGTCGGGACGCCGCCCGAGCTCGAGGGTGCCTGCGAGCCGGACGTGCCCTGGGACGCAACGGTCGCGCCAGGTGTGGAAGCGGCTGCTGGCTCGGGACCGGGCTGCAGCTGCGTCATCTGCAACCAGTTGGTGCTGATCGGCGAGCCGGTCGGCCCGGATGGTGACGGCTGGTAGTTGTGCCAGGTGTCGGTCCGGGTCAAGTTGTAGCTGTTGGCGTAGATGAGGGGGATGTACGGCAGATCTTTCATGGCGATCTGCTCCGCTTGGTGCAGCAGCGAGACGCGCTTGGGGAAGTTTCGCTCTCGAAGTGCCTTCCCAGTGAGCTTGTCGTAATCCGGGTTGCAGTAGTACGAGTCGCTCCACACGCTGCCGCAGTTGAGCACCGAGAAGTCGAAGTCCGGAGTCGGGTCTCCGATCCACGCCCAGTAGAACGCGTCGAAGTCCGGCGCGTACTTGCCGCGCGCCCCCGGTGCGTAGATCTTGTTGTTCAGCGCGTCTTCGCTGACGATGGACAAGTTGATCTTGATGCCGATCTGGTCGGCCCAGGCGACGACGCGGCGCATCGCGTTCTGGCCGGGCTGGTCGTCGGTGCGCACGTACAGCGTGAACTCGGCCTTGGCGCCGCTCTTCGTGCACGGCCTGCTCGAGCAGTCCCACCCGCCCTCGGTGAGGACCTGCTTGGCCTTGGCTTGGCTGAACTGGTAGCCGATGGTGGGGTCGTTGCTCCAGTCCTTGTAGTACTCCTTGTAGTACGGCGAGATGATGCCGTGGGCAGGCAGGTTCTGACCGGCATACACGGTTTGGGCCAGGTTCTTCCGGTCGATGCCGTAGGCCAGCGCCTCCCGGATGGCGTGGTCCTGCACCACCTTGGTGTTCACGTCCTTGCCAGGGCCGCTGCACCCGCCCGCCCCGCGCGGTGGGCACGAGTTGAACGCGATCTCGGAGAAGCCGGGGGCCACCCCGCTCCATTGCCGAATGTCTTTGGACTTCTTGAGCAGCGTGGTCCACCTGGTGTTACCACCGACGATCATGTCGAGGTTGCCGCCCTGCAGGTCGCGAAGTTCGCTGTCCTCGTTGCCGTAGAAGGTGACCAGGATTCGCTTCATCGCGGGCTTCTGGCCGCGGAAGTGCGGATTGGCCGTCAGCACCGTAGTGCCGCGCTTGTCGAAGGAGGTGATCTGGAACGGCGCGGTGGTCACCGACGGCAGCGGCAGCTGGATCTTGTCGAGCTTCTTGACTGGATACTTGTCAAAGACGTGCTTGGGCAGGATCGGCACGAAGATGCTGGAGATCCGTACGTCTGGGGACGATAGTTGCAGCCTCACGGTCGTGGGGTCGGGAGCGTCGATGCTCTTCATGTGCACGAGGTAGGCGTTCATGACGTTGGTTTTGTTCTGGTGCACGGACCGGTAGGTCCAGACCACGTCAGCCGCGGTGAACGGGACTCCGTCCGACCACTGGATGCCACTGTGCAGCTTGAACGTCCACGTCTTTCCATCCGGCGAGACCTTGTACGACTTCGCCAGCGAGTGGGCGAAGTCGGGCTGCAGGTCGGAGGTCTTGTAGTTAAGCAGCATGTCGTAGGTGAGCGACGTGACGTCGTAGGCGATGTCGTTCTGCTCGTTGAACGGGTTGACACTGTCGACGGGCTGCGCGCCGCCGATGCGGTAGTCCGTCTGCGTGGCAGCCGTTGCCAGTTGTGCCGGGACGATCATGCTCAGGGTCGCCATCGCGGCGGCGGCGCCCGCGGCCACCAAAGCCCGGATGCTGTGGCGGGTCATCGTTGTGCTCCTTGGCCGAGGTGGCTGTCGAACCAGTCCAGTACCCGCTGGTGGCGGTCGATCCGGCGGTCGATGCGTCCGGTTGCCTGCATGAGATGACTCTCCTCGGGATAGATGACGTACTCGACTGGACGGCGCAGTGTCCGCAACGCGACAAACAGCTGCTCGTTGTCCGATGCTGGGCAGGTGCGGTCGTCCGCGCCCTGCAGCATCAACAAGGGGGTGTGAATGGCCGCGACATTGCGCAACGGAGAGGCGGCCCAGAGCCGCTCGACACCGGCGGCCGAGAGCGGGTCACCCAGGCCCGAGGATCGGCAGAAGGCGGGCCCGGTGTCGCACCCTGCCCAGGCGGACACCTGGTTGGTGACGCCGTTCTCGCTCACTGCGGCGGCGAACCGGTCCGTGATCCCGATCAGCCACTGGGTCAGGAAGCCGCCGTAGGACAGGCCGATCACCCCGAGCCGGCCCGCCTCGGCCAGTCCGGCAGCGACCAGCCCGTCGCACACCGCGAGCGCATCGGTGGCGTCCACGCGCCCCCAGGCCCCGCGCAGGGGGGCAACCCAGGCCGGTCCCCGATCGATGGACCCGCGGATGTTGGGCATGGCAACCCGGTAGCCGGCCGAGGCCAGCAGCAGCGCCTCGACCGGCGGGACCACGCCCCATTGCCCGGTGGGACCGCCGTGCAGCGCCAGCACCGTGCCCTTCATGGGGACTTTGTCGACCGGGTGCAGTAGGTGGACGGTGATCGGGCCTGCCGGCCCGGCGAATTCACGTCTCTCCCACTGTGGGCGGTGGTATTCGTCCAGCCACGCACCGTGGCGGGTGATCCGGCGCACGTCGCCCTCGAGCGCGTAGACGTCCGGGGCTTGGGCTCCGGTGCCCAGGCTGAGGATCGCCACCTGCCGGGTTCCGTCCTGCGCGACGGCCCCACACACTCCCTGCCCGGGATACAGCGGCGTGCCGGTCTGCGTCCGCGACGGCATCGTCGAGCCGCGCCAGCTCGAGGTGGTGATGTCGAACGCGTCGTCGAGTTCGAGTTGCCACTCGTGCAAGTCAGTCTCGTCACCGAGCAGGCCGGTCCAGCGCGGGAGCTGGTCCTCGCCGCCGAGCGGGGTGAGCTTTCCATCGTCGGCGACCTCGTACCAGCGCGCGGGCTCGTCGTCCGGCCTGTGGGCAGACGGGTGCCCCAGCACTCGCAGCCGTCGACCCTGCACGTGATACCGCTCCACCCCGCTGGGAAGGCTCGTGAGCTGGCGGGTTGCCGGACCGCCGTCAGTGTCGGAGTCGAGGCGGTGGACCTGTGGGGAGGGGTGCAGGTCCGCGTCGACGTGGGTGTCGGCCAGAAAATGGACGCGATCCAGGTCGTCAACCCTGGGGCGGGCGGCCGACCATGTCCCGTGCGTGAGCCTGCGCGTGGGTCCGCCGTCCAGCGGGACACGATGCAGGTGCCGAGGGTGCAGACGCAGGCCATGATGGCCGTCGCCGTCGCTCCTCCAATCGATCGTGGTCAACCGCAGCGCGGTGGCCCGGTCCTCGACGCTGATTCCCGGGGCCCGATAGACGGACGCAGAGTCGGTGTCCTCGGCCAACACGATCAGTGCCGACTCATCAGCGCTCCAGGCCAAGCCATGGGCGCCACGCCCGAAGTCGGTGAGCCTTCTCGGCAGCCCGTCAGGCTCCGGTAGATCCAGCACGTAAGCCTGTGCGTACCCGGATTCATCCGTGCGTAGGAACGCCAGCCGGGCTCCGGACGGACTGACAGTCGGCTCGTGGTCATGGTGAGCACCAGATGTCAGGGGGCGAGCCGGCCCGCCGTCGTAGGGGAGGGCCCACAACTCAGTGCGCTCCGTCCCGCAGACCACCCGACGCAGGGTGTAGACGATCAGGTCGCCTGCGATGACGAGCTGTCCGGGGACTTCTTGCTCCACCAGGCAGGGAGGCGTGAACAGGCCCCCTGTGATCGAACTCGCTGCCAGTGCCACGCGACGCCTCCACGCCTTCGTCGATGACCGTTGTCCATCCTGTCCCATCCCGTTGGATGCGCCATTCCAGACAAGAACGCGTGTTGATAATACTGATTCCGACGCGTAGTTTTCGTCAAGTGCAGATTTCCGACACGCTGTACGCCTTGGACCGGCAGATCATCGCAGCCCTCCAAGTCAATGCCCGCGCCAGCTTTCCCGCGATCGCGTCGGCGCTGCGTGAGCAGGAACGCACCGTCGCCCGCCGCGCCCAACGGCTTTTGGACACCGGTGCAGTCCGCCTGACCGCCTTCGTCGACGAATTGAAGACCGGCTTGGGCCAGCCGGTCTCTCTGCGTATCTCCGTGCGGCCCGGGTCCACCGACGCGGTCGCAGACGCGCTCTCCGCCCGCCCCGACACTCGGGCTGTGATGGCCGTGACCGGCGACGCCGACATCTGCTGTGAACTCGTCGCTGCCGACAAGCCGACGCTGCACCGGGTCCTGAACACCGACCTGCCAGCGATCACCGGACTGCGCCACACCCGCACCTACGCGGTGCTGCATCACGTGAAGCCCACCTCCGCATGGCAGCTGCCGGTGCTGACCAGCGCGCAGACGCGGCTCTTGCGGCGTCCTCGGGCACGCAGCCAGGACGGAGGGCGGCTGCAGCTGTCGTCAGACGACCTGGAATTGCTCGAAGCGCTACGCGGCAATGCTCGGTGCAGCTACGTGGATCTCGCCGGCCAACTCGGAGTCACCGCCACGACAGTCCGGCGTCGCCTGGACCGAATGCTGACTTCCGGCGCCGTGTCGCTACGGGCCTCCGTCGAGCCGGAGCTGCTCGGACTGCGGATCGAGGCCGACGTGTGGTTGCGGGTTCGACCAGACTCGATCGCCAAGACCGCCGCACAGCTCGCCCGCCGCAGCGAAGTCACCTACTGCGGGGTCGTCACCGGAAGCTACGGGCTCGAGCTGATCTTGGCGCTGCCTGACCTCGACCAGTTGCACAGCTTCATCGCCGACGTCATCGCAGCCCAGCCCGCCGTCCTCGACAGCGAACCCACGCTGGTGACACGAACCTACAAGCGCGGTTACCTGCGGACCAGCTGACCACAGCCCGAGTTGGTCCTTGCAGCCGGTATGCCGCTCTGCCAGTTGGCCCCGCCGACTATTCCGCGAGCGCCTGATCGCCCAAAATCTCCTTGACTGCCTGATCGATAAACTCGGTGTCGGGAGAATTCGCGCCGATACCGGCGAAGTGGCCCCAGACCCCCGGGATTTCCCGGAACTCGCTCCCCTTGATGAACTCACCAGCCCGCTGGTCCTCTTCCGGAGCGAAGTACCGGTCCTCGTGGGCCGGCATCTGGATCAGTCGCGCCTTGATGGCGCCAAGCGCCTTCTTGGTGTCCCCGTTGAACCCCGTGGTCTTGCCGACATCACCGTGCTTCCAGGTCCACGCCATCGCCAGCAGGTTGTTGGCGTCGCGGCCGAGGAAGTGGCCTTCCCAGAAGCCCACCAGGAAGTCATCCAGAGTCGCGAACCCCAGTTGGCGCCACTGCTCGTCCCAGTAGAACTGTGCCGACAGGCCCCAACCCGAGTACACCCGAGCAAAGGCGCGGAGCCCGACGTCAGGCTGCCGCTCGTACCATCCGTTGTTCCACGCAGCGTCCGCCGTGAGCGCCGCCTCCAGGGAGTTCAGGAAGACCACGTTGTTCGGAGACGTCTTGGACGACCCGCAGAAGGGGATCAGTCCGTCCATCATGTCGGGGTACTGCACTCCCCACTGGTACGTCTGCCCGGCGCCCATGGACCAGCCGAGAACCAGCCGCAGGTGCTCGATGCCGAGGTGCTCGGTGACCAATTGGTGCTGGGCCCTGACGTTGTCGTAAAACGTGCAATTCGGAAACCGCGGGCCGTTGCGTGGCTTCGGCGTATTGCTCGGGGATGATGATTCGCCGTTCCCGAACAGGGCCGGGATGATGATGAAGTACTTGGTCGGATCCAGCCCCATGCCTTCACCGACCAGCCAGAAGTTGTCCTCGATGAACCCCGAGAACCAGGTCGGGTAGACGATCGCATTACTCTTCTCTGCGTTGAGCTGACCGAAAGTCTTGTATGCCAACTTCGCCGACCCAAGGGTCATGCCGGACTGCAGCTCAAAGCTCCCGAGCTCGTAGGTATCGTAATCGCCACTCATTATTGATCCTTCCGGTCGCTGACCACGCGCAGGGAACGGGGCTGCTCGAGCACGGGGCCGCGGGGTTGAGTATGAGCATCGTGCGGCTCCCTGGTGGCGTCAAGGCCCGTCACGACGCTCGAGCAGCTGCTGTCCGTTCCGCCGATCGGCAGATTCGCGGCAGCGTGTCTGGCATAGTCTTGAGACATGCCGCAGACGCCGCGCACGTTCGATGACAGGACGCTCGAACACGCTTGCCGCACAGCCCGGCTGGAGCTCGAGCCAGACCGACGCGCAAATCTCGGGGCACTCATGGAGGCCGTCTACGGCCTGATCGACGCGATGGATGTCGTGGATCTGGCCGAGACACCCCCGGCGACCGCCTTCGACCCCCGGTGGGAGTGAACACGTGCAGCCCTACGAGCTGAGCCTGACCGAGGCTGCCGAGCAGATCCGGTCCAGGCAGCTCTCGCCCGTCGAGCTCGTGGACTCCTGTCTGGCCCGGTTGGACGCGGTGGAGCCGAGCATCTCGGCGTTCGCCACCGTCACCGCCGACCGAGCGCGCGCCGCGGCCACCGCCGCCGAGCGCGACATCGCCGGTGGCGACTACCGCGGTCCGCTGCACGGAATACCAGTGGGCATCAAGGACCTGTACGACGTCGAAGGCGTGCCCTGCACTTCCAGCTCACGAGTGCGAGCCGGAAGGGTCCCGACCGCTGACAGCGCGGTCGTGGAGCGGCTGCGCCGCGCGGGCATGGTGTTGCTCGGCAACACCCACACCCATGAGTTCGCGTACGGCGCGATCACCCCGACGACCCGAAACCCGTGGAACACCGACCGCATCCCCGGCGGCTCCAGCGGCGGCTCCGGTGCCGCCGTCGCCGCAGGCGTCTGCACGGTCGCGATGGGCACCGACACCGCGGGATCCATTCGCATCCCCTCGGCACTGTGCGGCACGGTCGGACTCAAGCCGACCTACGGACGGGTGTCACGGCGCGGGATCACGCCCCTGTCCTGGTCGCTGGACCACGCCGGGCCGCTGACCCGCGACGTCTCCGACGCGGCGCTGGTACTGGCTGCGACCGCCGGCCACGACCGCGCCGACCCCGCCAGTCTCGACGTCCCAGTGCCGGACTACCTGGCGACCCTCGACCACGGCATCGACGGGCTCCGGGTGGGCGTCCCGAGCAACTTCTACTTCGACCAGGTCTCCCCCGAGGTGGACCGTGCCGTGCGCGCCGCCCTCGCGGTCCTGGAGGGCGCCGGTGCCCGGTTGCGCGAGGTCACCATCCCTTATGCCGACCAGATCCTCAGCGCCGAATGGGCGATCATGCTGCCGGAGGCCAGCGCCTACCACCAACTCACCGTGCGTTCCTCGGCAGAGCTGTACCAGCCCGACGTCCGCGGTCTGCTCGAGGCCGGCGAGCTCGTCCTGGCCACCGACTACATCAAGGCACTACGCGTCCGCACGCTCATGCAACACGCATGGGAGACGATGTTCCAGGACATCGACATCCTCGTGACCCCCGGGATGCCGGTCGCCGCTCCCCTGGCCGGCGCCGAGACCCACCAGTGGCCGGACGGGACGACCGAGGACGTCACCACGATGCTCGTCCGGCTGACGTCACCGACGGACCTGACCGGACTGCCCACCCTCGCCATACCGGTGGGCTCCGACGCGGATGGTATGCCGTTGGGCATGCAGATCACGGGCCGCCCCTTCGACGAGCAAACCGTGCTGCGGGCCGGTCAGGCGTACCAGACCGCCTCCGACACAGTCGGTCAGATAGCGCGCGTCACCTGAGGTCGGAGGGCCCATGGTGCATCTCAGATTTCTGCGAGCCGATGAAGTCGCTGGTGACGTGTTCTCAGGCTCAGCGACACCGCACCGCAACGCTTCGGACTGAGAGGTGGGCACCTCGGCCAACCGGACTGATGCTGAGAACGATCGCACAGGCCTTCCCGCATGAGCCGGATCCGCCGATGGATGATCGTGAGTTCATCGCGATCGGACGTGGGCGGCACCTGATTCCCGATGTGGAACTCCGAGGCCGCACGAAGACCGCATGAGCAGCTAAGCATCGGTCTGCGCGGATGGTGCCCCCTGACTTCCGTAGTCCGGTCAGAACCGACCGGAGGTGGACCATGGGTCATCCGACATTCGCAGACGAGATGCCTCAGCCCGAGTGGATCGGGCCACTCGCATTCGCCAGGCAGCACCCAGACTCGGATGGGTCGGACCTGCTCCTGGGCGACACGTGGGGTCCGCGGGTCGACCAGTCCATCTTCTGGCGCCAAGACCCGCACGCCACCACGGGGACGCTGTGCGCCTTTGACCCGCTCTGGGATGAGTACACGGTCCTGGCCACCAACGTCGGTCGCGACCGCGCCCTCGATGCCTACCTGTCCGCGCTCAGAGACCCTCGCGCGAACACCGTCGAACGCTTGGCTGTCCTGGCCCGGCACCGGCAGCGACCCCGTCCGGTCCCGGTGGATGGAGCCTCCTGGGAGCCGCAGCTATGAGCCTCACCGGCCGGGTTGACGTTGAGCAGATCCGGGCGGCGCATCCGATCGAGGGCGTGGTGGCCGCCTCTGGGGTCGAGCTGATCCCTCGCGGCCGCGGCTACATGGCCTGTTGCCCGTTCCACGACGACTCGACCGCCTCGATGTCGGTGGGCGGCGTGCCGGGCCGGTTCCACTGCTTCGGTTGTGGCGCCGGCGGCGATGTCATCGACTTCGTCCGCCGCCAGCGCGGCCTCGGCTTCACCGAGGCCGTCCACGCCCTCGAACACGACTCCCCCGCTCCCCCGTTCCCGGCCCGTGTGCCGCGCAGCTCGCCCGCGCGCCGGTTCACCACGACGGCCGAGCGGGTCATCGAGATCAACGAGCTGGCCTGGCGCCATTTCACCACCGTTGGGGCGGTCGAGCGGGCTCGGGCCTACCTGCGTGACGAGCGCGGCATCGACGTCACGCATCTGCGGGGCGCGAGCGGCGGCGCACCCGTCGCCGGGTACGCGCCCGCAACCTGGACCGACCTGACCAGCCACCTGCGCACCCAGGGCGTGACGGACCAGGAGTTGCTCGACGCCGACCTCGCGCAGACCTCTCGGCAGGGTCGGGTGATCGACACCCTGCTCGACCGACTCGTCCTGCCGGTCCGGGACCCGAACGGACGGGTCCGCGGCTTCATCGGTCGCGACCTGACCGGCGACCGGCGAGCACCCAAGTACCGCAACCCGACCCGCACCCCCGCGTTCGACAAGGCCACCGTCCTCTACCGGCCCACCGTCCGCCAGCCGTCCCCCGACGCGACCGTGGTCATCGTCGAGGGCGCGCTCGACGCCCTGGCTCTCGCCGTCCACGCCGCCGTGAACGGCCAGAGCGAGCGGTTCGTGCCGTGCACCACCAGCGGCGTGACCGTCTCCCGCGCCCAAGCAGTGCAGGTACTCGCTCTGCACCCGCGTCCGCCGGTGATCGCGCTGGACGGCGACACCGCCGGCGCCGAGGGCACCGCCCGTTGGGTCCGCGCGCTCTGCCTGGACCGGCACCGACCCGCGCTGGTCACCCGCCTACCCCACGGCCTCGACCCCGCCGACT
>NZ_VOHR01000100.1 GCF_009192725.1 Segeticoccus rhizosphaerae
AAACTCCTCAGAGTAATTCTTACGGGCCATGGTCCTGATCATCTCGCTTCCCCAGCCCAAGGCTGGAATCAGCGTGTCCAAGATTCAGGGTCAGGCCCCGTATGCCCACCGACGCCCTCATAGTCGGCGCGAGAGGTCAGGAGGCAGGGCCCGTAGGCCATCGGCCGATGGGCACTGCGACGAGCGAACTCTCCGCTACCCATCAGGGACAAGGCGTTGAAGTAGGCCGACAACTGCTCGTACGGCGCGTGAGCCTCGTGATACGGCTGGACCGACACCAAACCGCCATACTCCTCGTGCGCAGCACGCAGGCGCGGGATGGCGTCTGGCGCAAGCACAGTGTCCGCGTCGAGGAACAGGAGAAGATCGGCTCGCGTCGCGTCGGCACCAACGTGACAGGCCCACGCCTTGCCGGTCCAACCGGCCGGGACCTTCGTCACCACGATCGGCTCGGCTCCGCCGGACAACGCGGCCTCGAAGGTGCCGTCCGTGGAGCCATCATCGACGACGACGACCTCCGCAACCGCAGAGGGCGCACTGTGCAACGAAGCGAGAAGTTTCGGCAAGGTCGCGGCTTCGTTCCGCGCTGGAATCACCACGGCAACCTTGTCGGCAGCACTCACTGGTGCTACATCAGTGAGGCGGCGCAGATCAGCCAGTTGTCGAGCACCGACCGATGCACCCAGCAGCAACAGAGCCAGGAGTATCGCTGCGATCACTGTTGCGGTGCTTCCAGGAGTGTCAGCTGCAGAGGCATGCCACCGCTGGGGCGTACGGCAACGTCGGCCTGCGGACTCGGGCGGCTCCAATGGCGTGGGACTTCGACCCGGTATCTGGTGAGTATACGGCTCAGTACGATCGTCATTTCGCCGAGCGCGAAGTCTCGACCGATGCACAGCCGGGGTCCCGCGCCGAACGGCAGGTAATTGCTTCGCGGGGCCGGGTCATCCAGGAAGCGCTGCGGGTGGAACCGTTCGGCAGAAGGCCACGCGTCGGGGCGGCGGTGCAGTACCCAAGGGCTGATGATGGCGACGGTTCCGGCCGGGACATCCAGGCCGCCGATGACATCGGGTTGCCGCGACTTTCGCGAGATGACCCAGGCGGGCGGGTACAGGCGCAGGGATTCATCGATGACCGCACGTGTCCATGGCAACACCGCTGGCGTACCCGTCATCGGAATCGGACCTGCGTGCCGGGTGACTTCGTTGCGCACTCGGTCCTGCGCTCCTTGGTCCTCGGCGAGCAGCATCAGGGTCCAGGCCAGCGCCGCTGCCGCTGTTTCGTGTCCTGCGATGACCATGGTGACCAGTTCGTCACGGATCGCCTGGTCGGACAGTCCCCCTTCGATGAGCAGGCCGAGCAAGTCGTCGCCGTGAGAGCCGGCGGCCCGGCGCGTTTCGATCAGCTGGAGACACAGCACGTCCAGTCTACGTCGTGTCGATGACAACCGTCGATTCAGAGCAGACGGGACCCGCTCAGGGAGGACTGATTGTCCCCGCCGTACCACGAGTCGTGCCGCTGCACTCGACGCTTCAAGCAGCCGGTGCGCCTGTTCGGAAAGATCCGCTGAGAGAATCGCGTCACCGACGACGTTCAGCGCGATGCGTAGGCTCAGATCAGCAACATCGACGATCTGCGGGCCACGCATCAGCGGCACCTCGGTCGCCAGCATCCTGTCGGTCGCTTCCGCCACGTGCAGACCGAGGTTGTCCAGCCTCTGATGATGGAACGCCGGCGCGGCGAGGCGGCGATGCTCGATCCAATCCGGCTCGGCCGAGGCGAGCAACCCAGGACCAGTCACCCTGGCGAGAGCGCGGTACTGGATGGTGTCCTTGCTCCAGGTCCGGGCTGCTGTCTGCAACACCCGGCGGACATCGACAGGGTCGCTGATCAGCAGCGCCGGAGGGCCCGGCACCGGGAATGCGACCACGTCTCCGTACCGCTCACGAGCCGCACACAGGAAACCGAGCGGGTCGGCGCGAATCGACCAGAAGTCCCTCATCATCTCCCGAGTCGTGGGCCCTGGTGCGCCGACGTCCAACGGTCCTTGCAGCAATCTGGCGCTGAAAACAGTCACGGCGACCCACCCCACCGTCGAGCGTGCTGCCCCAGCCAACCCCACACGGCACAACTGCTCAAGATCAGCGCAAAGCCGAACGCAAGGTCCTCGATCGGTGCGTAGAACACGCGGCCGTCGCCAAACCAGGTCGCGCGCGCCCCCCCGAGAATCACGTCCTTGTCGTAGCGGACGATGCCGCGGCCGGTCAACCACGCGTTGGTCAGCAGCTGGAAGGCCAGGAGGACCCCACACGCCGTCCACCACGTATGCGACGAGGTCAGACGGGTGCGCAACAGCCAACGGTCGACGGAGATGGCCACGGCCGCCGCTGTGACGGCGAGCGCCGTATAGCTCATGGGCACCTTCCACTCTGCCGCGTGTTGTTGTCTTGGTGGCGGCGGTCGTGCACACGGCGCACGGCCTCGTAGGTCAAGATCGCAGCGATCGGAATCACGACGAAGAAGGCGATCTCTTCGAGCGGCAGACCAGCAACACGCCAAGGCAGGGTCTGATGGCGGTCGAAGCGCCAATGTCCGGCGTGGGTGGCCCAGACATCCCACAGCAGAAAGGGCGAGGCAGCCAAGACAATGGTCGCCATGAGGTGAGCCGGCTGGCGCAACACCTGTGACCGGAATGCGGGGTCCAACGGAAGTGTGCCTGCCAGACAGAACACCAGCATTGGCAGGTAGGAAAGGTGCTGCGGACTCATCGGGATCCCCGGCTGCCCGGCGTTGGTCGAGTGGGCCCCGCAGGGTGATCGACACCGCGTGATCGCACCGATAGTGGTGTCGGCAACGGACCGGTGGAGCGGTCGCCACGAACTGCTTTGAGAAGGATCTCGGCGCTGATGAGGCACATGGGCAGGCCGATGCCGGGAATGGTGCTGTGCCCCGCATAGAAGAGACCGGCGACCCGTCGCGACGTGTTGCGTCCACGGAGGAATGCCGACTGCCGAGCAGTGTGCGCCAAGCCGAGCGCGCCCCCGGACCACGCGTTCACGTCGTCGGCGAAATCCTGTGGGCCGATCGTGCGACGGACAACGATCCGGTCGGCGAGGTCAGGCACACTGGCCCAGCTGGCCACCTGACGAATGGCCGCATCCGCAACGCGTTCGACGGCGAGATCACTATCGCCGTCCACGCCGCCGCGTCCCATCCCGGTGTCGGCGGGCACGGGAATGAGCATGAACAGATTTTCGTGTCCTTCGGGTGCCGCCTCCGGGTCGCTGGCGGTGGACCGGCTCACGTAGATGGACGCCGGGTCTGGGATCGGCTCACCGGATCCGTGAATCACATCAAAATGTGCTTCCCAGTGACGCGTGAAGAAAAGCGAATGGTGAGCGAGCTGCGGCACCGTGCCGTGGATCCCGAGAAGTACGAGTACAGCTCCAGTGCCTGGATCATGCCGGGACCACCACGAAGGGGGACGACTGCGTGCGGCGGCTGTCAGAAGCTGCGTCTCGACGTGATGCAGGTCCGCTGCGCCGACGACGATGTCGGCATCCGTCGTTTCTTCGCCTTGTGCAGTGCGAAAACGCACCCCGGTCACCTCCGCCGCGCGGCGGTCTCCGCTCACCCACCGGCGCGGTCGGGACCTGGTGAGGATCTTCGTGGCACGAGACGAGGTGTGGACCCGGACTCCCTCTGTCTCCGCCAGTGCGGTCAACGACTCCACCAATTTCGTGAAGCCACCGCGGGGGTAGAACACACCGTCGACGAGGTCAAGGTGACTCATGAGGTGGTAGATGCTGGGTGCACGGGACGGCGACGTCCCGAGAAATACCGCGGGATAGCCGAGCACCTGGGCCAGGCGCTGGTCTTGGACGTAGCCTGCGATGAAGCGGTCTAGCGGTTGAACGAGCAACCGAGTCAACCGTCCCAGGCGACGGACCACATCAACGCGAAGCAACGGCAGCAGCGATTCGTACGTGGTGTAGAGAAAGCGCCGGATGGCCAAGTCGTACGTCGTGCGAGCAGACTCGAGGTAGGCGCTGAGCCGCTCGCCTGCCCCCGGTTCGACCCGATCGAACGCTGCCGAGACCGCCTCTTGTCCGGAGTGCACGTCCAGCGGCTGCGGGTCGTCCTCGAAGAACACCCGGTAGGCCGGATCCAACCGAATGAGTTCCAGTTGCTCTCCTGTAGTGGAGCCCAGGAGCTGGAAGAAGTGCTCGAAGACCTCGGGCATGAGGTACCAGGAAGGTCCGGTGTCGAAGCGGAATCCAGCGTGCGCCCACTGACCGACCCGGCCGCCGAGACTTGCGTTCTTCTCGTGCAGTTCCACGTCGAAGCCCTCGCGGGCCAACAGTGTGGCCGAGGCCAGCCCTGCGACTCCGCCACCGATGACGACCACCTTGCGGGGGCCGGTCATCGTGATCTCTGCCGGACACCGGCCATGAGACCCAATCTCAGTTTCGTAGGGCCGAGGACCCGTTCCCGTCGCTGCAGAAGTTGCTCAGCTGGCGTGTTGCGGAGCCGACTGGACAGTTCCATGAACACGGCGTGTGCAGCTGAGACAGCCCAACGGCTACTGTCGGGCAGCTGGAGGACGGCGCCTGCAGCGTGGTCCAGATCAGCGTCGATCTCGTCAAGCAGGCGGTGTTTGTCCATTTCGGTGAGATGTTGCGGATCGATGCCCGGGAAATAGCAGCGTCCACGTAGTAGGTAGTCCTCTCGCAGGTCACGCAGGAAGTTCACCTTCTGGAAGGCCGCGCCCAGTCGGCGTGCTCCGATCGCCAGTTCCTCGTAGGCGGCCACAGCATTCACATGCGAGACTGCCGTGGGCTTGACCGACGCGCCGTCCTGCCCGGGCGCCGCCAGGAAGACGCGCAAGCACATCAGGCCGACCACTTCTGCCGATCCGTACACGTAAGTCCTGAAGCTGTCGGCATCGTGCTTGCGCACCGACAGGTCGGTGCGCATCGACCCGAAGAAGGGGGAGATCAGCCTCGGCTCGATGCCGCATTCACGAGCGGTCGAGGCGAACGCGTGCACGATGAGGTTGGCGCTGTAGCCGTGGGCCAAGGCGTCCTCGGTGTCCGCCTGCAGTCGGTCCAGCAGAACACCAGCGTGCTGGGGAAAGCGCACGCCGGTTTTTCCGTCCACGACCTCGTCGGCGAGGCGCACCAGTGCGTAGATGTTGCGCACATGGTCGCGCACCGGTCGCCGCAGGAGTCGCGAGGCCATTCCGAAAGATGACGAGTAGACGCTGATCATGCGTGCAGCAGCATCCTGCGCCACCGAGTCGTAGACGCCTTGGTGGTAGGGGTCGTTCGTCGCTGTAGCTCTCGCGTCCCGGACTATCGATCGCGACCTCACGCTGCGTCACTTCGCATCATGCGCTGTGTGAGTCGGCCGATCTCGGTCAGAAGGGACGGTTCGAGACCCACATGTTCCGCGGTGTCCACGGCTTGTTTGAGATAGTCCTCGGCCAAGTCTTCGACATACCGTCGTGAACCGCAGGCCTCCAGCAGATCACGGACGGTCGCGGCGGCGGCGGCGGTGAGGGCGGGGTCCCCGAGGTGCGGAGAAATCCTGTCCCAGGCGCTGGTGGTTCGAGCGTGCGCGATCAACGCGGTCATCTTTCCCTCGCGCAGGTCACTGAGCACGCTCTTACCGGTCTCGGCCTCATCGCCGAAGACGCCGCGCAGGTCGTCGACCAGCTGGAATCCGATGCCCGCCAGCCGACCCACCACCGCCAGCTGATCCACGGTTCCCTGCGGGGCTCCGGCAAGTACCGCCCCTGCTAGCAGCGGCAGTCGAAACGAGTACCAAGCGGTCTTCTGCTCAGCGATCGCGAGGACTTGCTCCATGGTGACCGTGGAACGGCAGAGGCTTGTGACGACGTCGTCGAGCTCACCCGCCGCGCTGACCCGGACGGCATCGTCCAGAAGGGCCAGCAACTGGCGGGTCGTCTCCTGGCTGGCCTCACACATCGCGATCTGTTGTATGGCGCTCGCGAGCGCGAGATCCCCAGCCAGGACGCCGGCGGCCACCCCGAGTGTGACCGCACCATCCTCACTGGCGCCGCGAGCGCGGGCTCGCTCGGTGAAGAAGCCTGAGACATTGCTGGATCCGCGTCGCACCACGTCCCGGTCGATGACGTCGTCATGGATCACGAAGGCGGTGTGCAACAACTCCAAAGCCGCCCCCACCTCGCATACGAGCTCCATATCCTTTCCGCCGAAGCAGTCGTACGATGCGAAAAGTAGTGCGGGCCGCAGCTTCTTGCCACCACGTCCCGCGTGACCCAGTTGGCGCCACAGCTCCTGAGCGTCAGCGCTTTGGCCAACCGCTCGGCGCAGTCCCTCTCCGACGAAGCGGTCCAACTCGTCGCGGAGCCCGCCGCGGTAGGTGGTTGCCATCTCGGCGGCACGCCTCCCAGGGAATCGGTTCGCTGCTTCGCCTCTCTCCGGCTCGTGCAGTCTTCCAGACGCGCCGCTCGGGAGCTGCCCTTCCCTCATGACAAACTCCCCATGGCGTGTTGGACGGTAATGAACAGCACTACGCGGTCCAGATTCGGTCGAGGGACACGAAACCGTTGCGCATAGACTTCTTCCGCGTCGCGGACGGACTCGTGATCCGTCAGCACCCGAGTCGTCCCTTCCACCGTGCACCAACGGCGACCATCGACCTGACAAACCGACGCCCAAGCGACATCGGTTGAGGCGATGACGTTGCGTACCTTCCGCGATCGGCGAGAGGCGAGAATCCGAACTGTCCCGTTTTCCGGGTCAAGCACCGGCGCGACTGGCACGGTGTGGGGCCGGCCGTCAGCTGTCAATGTCGTCAGTGTCGCGAGGTGACGTTCCTCCCAGAACTCCTGGAGGGCAGGATTGTCCATCCCCAGCTGGTGCGAGTTTCTGCTCGGAGTGGCGTCGCCCATCGCACGGCCGGTATCTGCTTGGCTCATATTGGCGTCGGAGGGTAGTTGATCCCGAGACAGGAGGGTAGCGAGCAGATCCGCGTACGGCCCGGTAGTCATGTTTCTCTCCTCGGCGCGGGTCGCCGGGGGCCCCTTGCCAGGCCCGGCCAGATGTGACCACAGACCAAGGTTAGGAAGGCTGTCGAAGGTATGTCAAGTGTTTAGCAAGACGTTGTATAGTGCCTTCATGAGTTCTCCGGACCAGGGCGGCCTGCGGATTGGCGCGTTGAGCAGCCGCGTCGGGCTCTCCACCCACACCCTGCGCGCGTGGGAGAGCAGGTATGGCGTGCTGGACCCGACGCGATCAGCCGGCGGCTACCGGCTCTACTCACCCGCCGACGAGGCGCGTATCGAGCGGATGAAGAGGCTCCTGGCCGAGGGCCTCGCCCCGGCCCAGGCGGCCGAGGTCGTGCTGGCAGACCCGACCGGTGCCGCACCCCCGGTCACCGCGGTGCCCGCCTCGAGCACCGACCACCGAGACCACGTCGGGTTCGAGGGGGTGAAGGAGGACCTGCGCCGCGCCCTGGACGCCTTCGACGAGCCGGCAGCGCAAGCCGTGCTGGACCGCGCGCTCGGTGACCTCTCGCTGAACTCGGTGCTGCGCGGAGTCGTCGTGCCCTACCTGGCCGATCTCGGCGACCGCTGGGAACAGGGCACGGCCACCGTAGCGCAGGAGCACTTCGCCAGCAACGTCCTGCGGGGAAGGCTTGCCGGGCTGGCCCGGGGCTGGGGCGCCGGCGGCGGCCCGTCGGTGGTGCTGGCCTGTCCGCCCGGTGAGCTGCACGATCTCGCGCTGCTGGTGTTCGGCATCGTGCTGGCCCGCCGCGGTTGGGCCGTCACCTATCTCGGGACATCCACCCCGGTCGAGGAGTTGACCTCAGCGGTGCAGGCGACATCGCCCATACTGGTCGTCGTGGCGAGCACCGACCCGGCGCGGTTCGAGCACGTGGCCGCAGAGCTCGCTGCACTGGCCGGTCGCAGCACGCTGGCGCTGGCCGGTGCCGGCGCGACCGCCTCGCTGGCCGAGCGGCTGGGTGCCACGCTGCTCGACGGAGACCCGGTCACCCAAGCCGAGCTGGTCAAGGCAACAGGATGAAGGTGCTGGTGGCGGGAGCCACCGGCTTCGTCGGCCGGCGGCTCTGCCCGGCGCTGGCTGACGCGGGTCACGAGGTGATCGCGATGACCCGACACCCCGACGGCTACTCCGGGCCTGCGGTGCCGGTCCACGGGGACGTGCACGCGGCCGACACTCTGGAGCAGGCCATGAGTGGCTGCGACGCCGCCTACTACCTCGTGCATTCGTTGGACGCTCCCGACTTCGAGCGTAGGGACGCGGACGCGGCCCTGGCCTTCGGGGCGGCCGCCGGCGCAACGGGGTTGAAGCGGATCGTCTACCTCGGTGGACTCGGCGACGACACCGACGCACTGTCCGCGCACCTGCGCAGCCGGCGCGAGGTCGAGGGACTGCTCGAGGCCGGTGGTCTGCCGGTGGTTTCACTGCGTGCCGGGATCATCGTCGGCCACGGCGGCACGTCGTGGGAGCTGACCCGACAGCTGGTCGAGCACCTCCCCGTGATGGTGACCCCGAGGTGGGTTGTCACCCGCACGCAACCGATCTCCGTCGAGGACGTGATTCGCTACCTCGTGGCCTGTCTCGTGCTCCCGGCCGAGGGATCCCGGGCGTTCGACGTGGGAGGTCCTGAAGTCCTCCAGTACGCGACGATGCTGCGCCGAGTGGCCACGATCGAGCGCCGTCCGCTGGTGCTGCTGCCGGTCCCCCTGCTCAGCCCACGGCTGTCCTCCTGGTGGCTGGCCCTGGTCACGGACGTGGACGCCACGACCGGTCGAGCGCTGATCGACTCGATGAGCAACGAAGTGGTGGTCCGGGACGACGCCATCCGCGGGCTGGTGCCCTTCGAACCGCTGTCGTTCGACACGGCGGTACGGCGGGCCCTCCAAGAGCGTGCGCAGGAAGCGGGCGGACCGTGACGCGCCGTGGTGGAGGACCCCCGCGCGCGCCACGGTCTCGGCTGCGCGACCGCCTGCCGAAACCGCTGCTCGAACAAGCCCCGATGCCAGCCCCCGAGCCGCAACAGGTGCGCAGTTTCCGCCGTCGAGCCGTCGGCGCCACCGGGGTCGGCGGAGCGGCGCTACTGGCCAGCTCGATGACCAGCAGGCCTGGATCACGACGCTTCCTGGTGCTCACCATGACCACAGCAGCCACGTGGACCGCGGGAGCCTTCGTCTCGGGACCACTGCACCTGGGGTGGATCGAAGGCCGCGACAGCCAGCTCCGCCGGCCGGTGGTGACTCCGGTCGCCACGGGAGTCGGCGCCTTCGGGCTGTTCTACCTCGCCGCCCTGCTCGCGAGGCGAATCCCGATCCTGAACCGAGCCATCACCCGTGTCCTCAGGTATGCCGACGAGGGATCGGCTCCAGCCGTGCTGATAACCACGTGCGCCAACGGGGTGGCCGAAGAGCTGTTCTTCCGCGGGGCGCTGTACCAAGCCACGCGGGATGGTCATCCGGTGGCGGTCTCCAGCGCTGCCTATGTTGCGGCCACGGCCGCCACTCGCAATCCGGCGTTGACCCTCGCAGGCGCCGCCATGGGTGTCCTGTTCGGGTTCCAGCGCCGGGCGTCCGGCGGCGTGCAGGCGCCCATCCTGACCCACCTGACCTGGTCTGTGTTGATGCTGCGTCACCTGCCGCCCCTGTTCCGGCCGGCCGGCCGAAACCCGTGACCGACTTCTCCAACGCGCGTCGGTGGGCCATCCGGCCCGATCGGCGAGATGCGGCCCACTGCGGCCCACTGCGGCCCACTGCGGCCCGTTAGCATGAGCGCGAGCCACAACGAGGAGCAGATCATCGACGAACAGGGCCAAGACGCGGAGCTGACCATCGGTGATCTGTCCGTCCGCACCGGAGTGCCCCAGGCCACGCTGCGGACATGGGAGACACGTCATGGTGTTCCCGTGCCACGTCGCCTACGAGGGGGCCACCGACGCTACACCGATCGCGACGTCGAACTGGTGCAGGAGATCCTGCGCCGGCGAGCTGCCGGCCTCAACATGGAAGCTGCCGTCCAGTCGGCGCGCAGCACCGATGAGCACGTGGAGTCGTCGGTGTTCTCCGCGCTGCGGCACCGGCATCCGGAACTGCGTGCGCACGTCCTGCGCAAGTCCACCTTGTTGGCGCTGACGCGTGCTGTCGAAGACGAATGCTGCGCCCGTGCCGAGCAGCCGGCTCTCTTCGTCAGCTTCCAGCAACGCCGGTTCTACCGTCAGTCGCAGGCCCGCTGGCTGGAGCTTGCCCGAACCGCCAGCGCGGTCGTCGTCTTCGCCGACTTTCCCCGGCGCCCTGCCGGGAGCCGGTGGCCACTACAGGTGCCCGTCCCCACGACCGAGCCGATGCGCCGGGAGTGGGCCCTGGTCTGTGACTGCCCCGACTATCCGGCCGCCATCGCGGGCTGGGAGCAGCTCGGCCCAGAGCCCGCCGCAGACTCCGACCGACGATTCGAAACCGTCTGGACCGTCGACCCAGCCGCCGTCCGGGACGCCGCCCGTGCCTGCGTGGAGATGGCAACCAGGTTCGCCCCGCAATCTGCGGGCCGCCTGGGCGCGCTCCTCGCCGACACCCCAGCGCCCGCCTCTGCCGATCTGGCCCGTGCAGCCGGCCTGCTCGACCGCATGGTCTCCTACCTCGAGCGCAGCACCTGACGACCCTGCCGCAGCCGCCGGGGTGCTCGAGGCTCGACCTGGTGGCCGGGCAGGCGACCTTCACCGCGCAGCAGTCCGGCTGGTAATGCTTCGTCTCCATTGACACTTACTCGCAACGAATAGATTATTGTGTTCACGACGAACATATACTGGGCGACGTGGCGCGTTTGCCCAGACGGTCGACCCAGGCAGGCGGAAGGGTCCGATGAGCACCTCGAGCATTCCCAAGGGCGCGGCAGGGCTGCGCGCCAGTGACCAAGCGACCCGGCCGGCTGCGGGTGGTCCCGCGGCCAGGTTGGGCGGTGTAGCGGGTTGGTTCGATGACCGCACGGGCGGGGCCAAGGGTGTGCGGCACCTGATGCAGAAGGTCTTCCCCGACCACTGGTCGTTCATGCTCGGTGAGATCGCGATGTACTCGCTGATCATCCTGCTGGTCACCGGGACGTTCCTGTCCTTCTGGTTCGTGCCCAGCATGCACGAGGTCACCTACCACGGGTCCTACGCCCCGTTGCAGGACATCCAGATGAGCGAGGCCTACCGCTCCACGCTGGACATCTCCTTCGACATCCGTGGTGGCCTGCTGATCCGGCAGATCCACCACTGGTCGGCGCTGCTGTTCCTGGTGGCGATCACGGTGCACATGTTCCGGGTCTTCTTCACCGGTGCGTTCCGCAAGCCCCGTGAGCTGAACTGGGTCATCGGCGTCAGCCTGGCGTTCATGGCCACGATGGAGGGCTTCGCCGGGTACTCGCTGCCGGACGACCTGCTCTCCGGCACCGGCCTGCGCATCGCCGAGGGGTTCATGCAGTCCATCCCGGTGATCGGCAGCTACGTGCCGTTCCTGCTGTTCGGTGGGCCGTTCCCGGGTGAGGACATCGTCCCGCGGCTCTACATGATCCACATCCTGCTGCTGCCGGCGATCATCGTCGGCCTGTTCACGGCGCACATCCTGCTGGTCATGGTGCAAAAGCACACCCAGTACCCCGGACCGGGCCGCACCAACAGGAACGTGGTGGGCTACCCGTTGATGCCGGTCTACACCGCCAAGGCGG
>NZ_VOHR01000101.1 GCF_009192725.1 Segeticoccus rhizosphaerae
CGGCCCGCGGGTGCAGGTCCTGCCGGGCACGACCGCCGTCCGAGTCGGCGCAGCGCGCCGCATCCAACGCCCAGTAGACCGCCTCGGGGGTGGCCGGCGAGGCGAGGTGCACCGTCTGCCCGGTCGGCCCGAACGCGACGGCGGCGCCCCGCAACGCCTCCCGCACGCAGAACGCCAGCATGAGCGGCGGCTCGCCGACGGCCTTGGACCCGTAGACGGCGCCGTCCTCGGCCGCGTCGGCGAACAGCGTGACGTTGAACTCCTCGGGCATCTCCGAGAAGCTCGGCAGCTTGTAGGTGCTCGCGGCCTGGGTCGCCAGCCTGCCACGCGTGGCCCCGTCGCTGTCGTCCCAGCGCAGGTCCTCGAGGGTCAGCCACCCGGCGCCCTGCACGAACCCACCCTCGATCTGGCCGAGGTCGACCAGCGGCGAGAGCGTGTCGCCGACGTCGTGCACGATGTCGACCCGACGGGTCCGGTAGGCACCGGTGAAGCCGTCCACCTCGACCTCGGCCAGGGCAGCGCCGTAGGCGAAGTACTTGAACGGCTCACCCCTGAATCTCGTGCTGTCCCAGTGTAGTCCCTCGGTGCGGTAGTAGCCGGCCGCCGACAGCTGGACCCGCTGCAGGTAGGCCAGCGAGACCAGGTCGGCCCACTCCAGCGGCTCGTGGCTGCTGCCGAGACCGTGCACCCGGCCGTCGGTGAACCGCACGTCCTGCGGCGGCACGGCGAGCACCCCGGCCGCCACCGTGGCAAGCCTGCCCCGGATCTGCTCGCAGGCATCCTTGACCGCGCCGCCGTTGAGATCGGCGCCCGAGCTCGCTGCGGTGGCAGAGGTGTTGGGCACCTTGTCGGTGCGGGTGGGTGCGAGCCGGACGGCCGAGAGCGGCACCCCGAGGGCGGTCGCCGCGACCTGCAGCATCTTGGTGTGCAGGCCCTGTCCCATCTCCGTGCCGCCGTGGTTGATCAGCACCGAGCCGTCCTTGTACACCAGCACGAGCGCGCCGGCCTGGTTGAAGGCGATGAGGTTGAAAGAGATCCCGAACTTCACCGGTGTCGCCGCGAGTCCCCGCTTGGTGTGGGGGTGTGCCGCGTTGAAGGCCGCCACCTCGACGAGCCGCGACTCGTAGTCACCCTCACGCAGCACCTGGGTCCAGATCTTGCCCATTCGCTCGGCGTGTCGCACGACTTGCCCGTATGGCGTGCACTGCCCCGGCCTGTAGAAGTTGCGTTCGCGGATCTGCTCACCGCTCAGCCCGAACCGCGGCGCCACCTCCCCGAGGATGTTCTCGAGGACGAGCATGCCCTGCGGGCCGCCGAATCCGCGGAACGCGGTCTGGGAGGTCTTGTTGGTCCTGGCGATCCGGCCGTGCACCTCGATGTCGGGCACCCAGTAGGCGTTGTCGACGTGGCACAGCGCCCGCGCCAGCACCGGCTGGGACAGGTCCATGCTCCAGCCACCGTCCGCGGTGAGAGTCGCGCGCAGCGCCTGGATCCGGCCGTCGTCGTCGAAGCCCGCTTCCCACGTGCTGTGGAAGCCGTGCCGCTTCCCGCACAGCGTGAGGTCCTGGTTGCGGTTGAGCCGAACCCGCACCGGGCGGCCGGTGAGCGTCGCACCCAGAGCCGCGATGGCGGCATACCCGTGCGGTTGCATCTCCTTGCCGCCGAAGCCGCCGCCCATGCGCAGGCACTGCACGGTGACCTCGTGGCTGCGCAGGCCGAGGACGTGGGCGACGATCTCCTGGGTCTCCGTCGGGTGCTGCGTGCTGCTCTGGATGAACACCTGCCCGCCGTCCTCGACGAAGGCGAGCGCGGCCTGGGTCTCGAGGTAGAAGTGCTCCTGCCCGGCGAACTCGAACTCGCCGCGGAAGACGTGGGTCGAGCGGGCCAGGCCGGCCTCGGCGTCACCCCGCTGCACGGTGGGCTCGGCGCCCTGGAAGCTCTCCGCGGCGATCGCCTCGGAGAGGGTGACCAGCGAGGGAAGGGGTTCGAGCTCGACCTCGACGGTCGCTGCGCCGAGCCGCGCACCCTCGAGCGTCTCGCCCAGCACCCAACAGACGGTCTGGCCGTAGTACATGACCTCGGACGGGAAGAGCGGCTCGTCGTGGCTGACGCCGGAGTCGTTCGCTCCCGGGACGTCGGCGGCGGTGAGCACCCGCACCACACCGGGCACTTCGAGGGCCGGCCCGGTGCGCAACCGGGTGATGCGTGCGTGGGCGCGGCAGGACTGGACTGGGTAGGCGTGCAGCGGGCCCTGGGTGCGCGCGACGAGGTCATCGGTGTAGAGGGCGGCGCCGGTGACGTGCAGCCGCGCGCTCTCGTGCGGCACCTCCACGCCCACGACCGGGTTGACCGGGCGTTCGGAAAGCTGGCTCATGATCCGACCTCCTGGGGCGTGGTGCTCTCGGCGTGGATCCGCAGCAGCGACTGGCCGAGCACGGCCGCGCGGTAGCGGGCGCTGGCACGGTGGTCGTCCAGGGGCGTGCCCTCGGCCGCCATCACCTCGGCGGCCCGCCGGACGGTGGCCTCGTCCCATGGCCTGCCGACCAGTGCCGCTTCCGTTTCCAAGGCGCGGATCGGGGTGGCGGCGACGCCGCCGAGGCCGATGCTGGCCCGCGCGACAACCCCATCACCGACATCGAGTGCGTAGCCGACCGCGACGCTCGAGATGTCGTCGAACCGGCGTTTGGCGATCTTGTGGAACGCGGTGATCTGGGCCAGCGGCAAGGGAATCCGGACCGCGCGGATCAGCTCGTCGGGCCGCCGAGCGCTGCGGCGATAGCCGGTGAAGTATGCCGTGAGGGGCACCTCACGCTCCCCCCGGCTCGACGCGAGCACGACGGTCGCGTCGAGCGCGAGCAGTGCCGGCGGGGCGTCGCCGATCGGGCTCCCGGTGCCGAGATTGCCCCCGAGGGTGGCCCCGTTGCGGATCAACCGGGAGGCGAACTGCGGAAACATCTGGTCCAGCAGGGGAATCCGGCCGGCGAGATAGCGTTCGATCTCGGAAAGATTCAGGCCCGCACCGAGCTCGATGGCTTGCGCGCCGACCTCGAAGGTGCGCAACTCCTCCAGCCGGTCGACGGCGACGACCAGAGCGCTGCGGCTGCCGCGGAGGTTGACGTCGACCCCCCAGTCGCTGGCACCCGCGACAACCGTCGCCTCCGGGCGCGAGGCCAACAGCGCGAGAGCCTCGGACAGATCTGCCGGACGGACGAACTCACCGTCCGGGCCCGCGAACCGCGTCGGCCGAGCGATGGGGGCAGGGCGCTCGCGGCGACGTGCGAAGGGGTCGTCCGGCGTTGGTGAGCCCACGGCATACGCGGCGTCGCGGATGGGGCGGTAGCCGGTGCAGCGGCACAGGTTGCCGGAGAGGGCGTGCAGGTCGAAACCGTTGGGGCCGCGCTCGCTCTCGTGACCGCCCTCGCCCGTGGGCTGCCGGTCCGAGCGGTAGTACTCGGCGGCCATGCTGCAGACGAACCCGGGCGTGCAGTAGCCGCACTGCGACCCGCCCCGGAGGGCCATCTCCTGCTGGACCGGGTGCAGGTCGTCGGCGTCGGCCAGCCCCTCGGAGGTGACCAGCTCCTGCCCGTCGAGCGTCGCGGCGGGCACCAGGCAGGCGTTGACCGCGGTCCACATCGTGCCGCCCTGCCCGTCGGGTCGGGCCACGAGCACGGCGCAGGCCCCGCACTCGCCCTCCGCGCAGCCCTCCTTGGCACCGGTGAGGCCGTGGTCGCGCAACCAGTCCAGCGCCGTGGTGTGCGCGGACGCGCCCTCGAGGGTGAGCGCCCGCCCGTTGACGGTTGCCTGCCGAGGATCCATGGTCGAGCTCCTTCGCCGCCCTGGTGCCATCATCTGCCCCTCACGGCGTCCTGCACAGGCGCGAGGGGGCATGGTTGCGAGGAAGAAGTCGCCGAGCTGGTTATCCATGCCGAACAGCGCGGCGGCGTGCCGCCGACGCTACCTGCCCTCCCGGCCCGCGGCCAGCGATTTGGCGACGACTCCGTCGGTGTGGCGGGGTGCGCCTCCGCCGGTGCCGCGGGTCGAGCGTGGTCTCGCGCCGGGCCCTTCCCGTGGTGGCCGAGCCGGCCTTGGCTGGGGGGCCCGAGGGCGCGCGATGGTCCGGTATAGTGAGCCGCGCGCCAGGCCCACCTGGCGTTACGTTTGCGCTGGACGGGGGAGATCTCCTCGTTGGCGCAAACGCGGCCAGGTAGCTCAGTTGGTACGAGCGTCCGACTGAAAATCGGAAGGTCGGCGGTTCGACCCCGCCCCTGGCCACCACCCGAAACCGCAGGTCACAGCGCCGTGGCGGTGGTTCGACGAACCCGGATCAGCCACGTCACTCCGCCTACGGACAGCACGCCGTATCTGCATGTCCAGACCATCGACGGCCCAGCACGCATCCACCTCGACCTGGTCGGCGACCTACAACAGGATCCTGCCGGCTGGAGGATCCGGGGAGTCAGGCACGTCGCACTCATACGTTCTCGGCGAGGAAGTCCTCCCAGGTACGGTGCCCAACGGCCCGATCGGGGGCGAGGTTGCCGCCCTGCGTGAAGCTGCGTGCCGCCCGGCCGGGCAGCTTGACCGGCAGGATGAGCCGGCGGCGGTGCGTGGCTCTCAGGTAGCTGCGGAGGAGCTCCGCCACGTCATACACCCGGGGGCCGGCCAGATCCGGCACCAGTCCGGACGGCTCACCGAAGGCGAGCTCGACCAGACGCGTCGCCACCTCCCCTGCGTCGACGGGTTGGAAGCGGCCCCTTGGCAGAGGGATGACTGGCGACTTGGCCAACGCGGCGGAGACGGTCAGCATCAAGTCGTGGAACTGCGTGGCCCGCAGCGTGGTCCACGGCATCCCCGACTCTTCCACGACGCGCTCGGCGGCCCGCTTCGAGGCGAAGTAGCCGAAGGCCCGACGATCGAAACGACTGACCACCTCGATCCGATCGGCGCCGACGACAGAGATGTACACCAGGTGCGGCGAACCCGAGCGCGCAGCTTCCCGCACCAGAACCCGCGTGCGGTCGTCGTCACCAACTTGGCTGCCGGCACAGTGCACGATGGCGTCGACGCCGTCCGTCGCCGCCGCGACTCCTTCGCCGGTGTCCAGGTCGCCGACGTAGAACTGAACGCCCTCCTCGGACGGATGACTGCGGCGACTCAGCACGCGCACCTCGGCGCCCGCCTCGCGCAGACGAGGTATGACGAGGCGCCCGAGGGTGCCGGTGCCGCCGGTGAGCAGGATGGGTGAGGTCATGGATTGCTCCTTGGGGGTGGCCAGGGACCGGGTCGCGGTCACACTCACGCTGTTTGGTGGGTCTACTGGTGTGACACCTCTCCAGAAGGGAACGTGACACGTGGACCAGGACGAGTGGCTGAGTCAGCGGTTCGAGGAGCACCGCCCGCACCTGCGCGCGGTCGCCTATCGGATGCTCGGCTCGGTCAGCGAGGCCGAGGACGCCGTGCAGGACACCTGGCTGCGGGTCAGCCGCGCCGACGCCGGGGCGGTTGACAACCTCGGTGGATGGCTCACCACGGTGGTGTCGCGGGTCTGTCTCAACGCGCTCCGCTCGCGCCAGCGGCGTCGGGAGGACGCGCTGGAGGTGCGCCTCCCCGATCCGGTCGTCACCGCGGAGCCGACGGCGGACCCCGAGCACGAGGCGGTCCTCGCGGACTCCGTCGGGCTGGCGCTGCTGGTCGTGCTCGAGACCCTCACACCTGCCGAGCGGCTCGCCTTCGTGCTGCACGACCTCTTCGCCGTGCCGTTCGACCAGATCGCGGAGCTGCTGGAGCGATCCCCTGCGGCGGTGCGGCAGCTGGCCAGTCGCGCGCGCCGCCGGGTGCAGGGTCAGGCCACGACTCCCGACCCCGACCTCGCGCACCAGCGCCGGGTCGTCGACGCGTTCTACGCCGCCGCCCGCGACGGTGACTTCGAGGGACTCATCTCGCTGCTGGACCCCGATGTGGTGCTCCGAGCAGACGGGGGCGGGTCGCGCACCCGCCCGAGCGTCGTCCTGCGCGGCGCTCGCGAGGTCGCTTCCAACGCAGCCCTCGCGGGGCGGCTCGCCGAGTCCGTGCAGCCTGCGCTGGTCAATGGAGCGGCCGGCGCTGTCGCCGTGGTCGCGGGAAGACCGTTCTCGGTGATGTCCTTCACCGTCACGGGCAGCCGGATCGTGGCGATGGACGTGCTCTACGACCCGGAGCGGCTCCGGCGGCTGGACCTCTCGGCGCTCGGCCTTTGAGCCCTCGTCACCGACGGACGCTCACAACCCGGACGCGGGCCTGGGCGCTCACCGGACCGGGGCGACCGTTCGTCCCCCGCACCACATGAACCGCCAGGTCCTTCCTCCGAGGACGGGCTTGGAGCTCCCATGAATGCGGCTTGGAGGCTATTGTCGGGCAGATGAATCGCAGCGTAAGAAAATCACGTATTCGTCTCGGTGGCACGACCGCCGTCGTCACCCTGGGTTGCCTGGCCCTCCTGGCCACCTCACCCGGCGCCGCGTCGGCCGCCCCGGTCCTCACCGGCAAGCTGCTGATGGCGGCGGCAGACCAGCCCGCCGGACAGCGCGACATCCTCTACCGCCAGTTCTCCGGCCACACCCTCGCGCAGGGCCACGGCGACGGAGTCCAGGTCACGCCGTACGGGCTGCGCATCGAGCGGGCGACCGGCACGATGACCTACACCGACCCGTTCGGCGACGGCGCCGCGCGCACCTACGACACCGCCACCTGGGTCTCGCCGCACGTCGCAACGACCTTCGGGCTCGAGCAGCTCATCGCGTCCTACAACGCGTCCACGCCGATGGGCACCTGGATCCAGGTGGAGATGCGCGGGCACTCCGTCAGTGACGAGGAGCCGGGCGGTCACGACACCAAGTGGTACACGATGGCGCGCTGGGCCTCCAGCGACGAGCACATCCACCGCACCACAGTCGACGGCCAGGGTGACGACGACGGCACGGTCTGGACCGACACCTTCGCTGCCCGGGGCAGTGCCGACGTGGTCAGCTACCAGCTGCGCGTCACGCTGCTGCGTCCGGCGGGCACCCACCAGACGCCCACGCTCCGCTCGGTCGGCGCGGTCGCCTCGCGCCTGCCGTCCGGCGACGACAACCCGGCCAGCCCGCTCGGTGGTGCGGAGGGCATCACGCTCGACGTCCCGACATACAGCCAGGAGAAGCACATTGGCGAGTACCCCCAGTGGGACGGCGGCGGTGAGGCCTGGTGCTCGGCCACCTCGACCGCCATGGTGGTCGACTACTTCCACAAGGGCCCGAACTCCCAGGAGATGTCCTGGGTCGACCCGAGCTATGCCGACCCGCAGGTCGACTTCACGGCGCGCAACGTCTTCGACTACACCTACGACGGCACGGGCAACTGGCCGTTCAACACCGCCTACGCCAGCACGCGCGGCCTCAACTCGTTCGTCACCCGCCTGCGGTCGCTCACCGAGGCGGAGCAGTTCATCAAGGCCGGTATCCCCCTCGTCGTCTCGCTGTCGTTCAGCAAGGACGACCTCGACGGAGCGGGCTACGGCACCAACGGCCACCTCATGGTGCTCGTCGGGTTCGACAAGTCGGGCAACGTGGTGGTGAACGACCCTGCGTCGCACCTGATCCCGAGCAACGACCAGGTCCGGTTCACCTACGACAGGAAGCAGTTCGAGAACGCCTGGTCGCACTCGGGCAAGACGGTCTACGTCAACTACCCCCAGAGCAAGGCACTGCCGAAGAGCCTGACCCCGGACCAGCCCAACTGGTGACCCACGCGATCACGGCGCCGCGGGGATTCAGAAACCGCTGAGGGTGAGCTTGCCGATGACGGACCCGGCCTCGATCGCCTCCTGAGCGGCGCGGATCCCCGCGGCGTCGATGGTGCCCAGATGCTGCGTGGCGGGGCTCACCACGGTGCCGGCGTCCACGGCGTCGGCGACGGTGTCGAGGATCTCCCGCTGTCGCCCGAGATCGGGCGTGCCGAACGTCGAGCGCGTGTACATGCTCTCCCAGTGCACCGAGACCGACTTGGCCTTGAGCAGGCGCAGGTCCAGCGGCTCGGGGTCGTCGATGAGCCCGATCCGACCCTGCGGCGCGGCCATCGCAGCGAGTGCCCGCCAGGCCTCGGCGCTGGTGTGGGTGCTGAAGGCGTAGCTGATCGGGTGGTCGCCCAGCCCGAGGGCGCGCACCTGCTCGGCAAGGTCTTCGTGGTGGTCGACGACGTGCTGGGCGCCCATGCGTTGCACCCACGTCCGGCTCTCCTCCCGCGACGCGGTGGCCACGACCGTGAGACCGGTCAGCCGAGCGGCAAACTGGATGGCCATGCTCGGAACGCCACCGGCACCACCGAGCACCAGCAGCGTCCCGCCGCCTTCCCCCAGCGGCACCTGGAGCCGGTCGAAGAGCATCTCGTATGCCGTCAGGGACGTGAGCGGGAGCGCTGCGGCCGCAGGGAAGTCGAGCGTCGAGGGCTTGTGCCCGACGATGCGTTCGTCGACGACGTGCAGCTCGGAGAAGCAGCCGGGTCGCTCGGCCGAACCGGCGTAGTAGACGTCGTCACCGACGCCGTAGCCGGTGACCTCGGATCCGACCGCGGCCACCGTGCCGGCGGCGTCCCAGCCGAGGACCTGTGGACGCTCGGGGCTGGCCGGTTTGGTGCGACGCACCTTCGTGTCCCTCGGGTTGATGGCTACCGCGGCCACCCGCACCAGCAGGTCGCGCGGCCCGGGTGTGGGCTCGGGCAGCGTGAGGTCCTCGAGCACCTCGGGTCCCTGCCCCGGCTCGAACCGGCTGTAGCCGACCGCCTTCACGACGGGTAGTCCTTCTTTGCCACGGGAGGGGTGAAGGCGCGCACGGGAGGCAGGGGGCCGTCATACCGCTCGACCTGCACGAGCGCATGCTGCCCGGTCGAGCCCTGCGCCAGCCTGGAGGTGCGCCGGTCGGAGGTCAACACGTTGGGGTTGCCGTGGACGCACATCGACGACGGGTCGGCGGGGTCGAGCGGGTCGTACCACGCGCCGGTGGACAGCTGCACCACCTGCGGTCGCAGGCCGTCGTCGAGCACCGCTCCCGCGAGGCAGGATCCGTGGTCGTTCCAGACCCGCACCACGTCTCCGTCAGTGATCGAGCGAGCCGCGGCGTCCTGGGGATGCAGCCGGATCGGTTCGCGCCCCTGCACCTTCGAGCCCTGGCTCGTCGCGCCGTGGTCGAGTTGGCTGTGCAGGCGGGTGCGCGGCTGGTTGGCGATGAGGTGCAGCGGGAACTGCTGGGCCCGCGCCGAACCCAGCCACTCCACGGGCTCCAGCCACGCCGGGTGCCCCGGGCAGTCGTCGTAGCCGAACGACTCGATCGTGTCCGACCAGATCTCGATCCGCCCGCTCGGCGTCGACAGCGGATGCCCTTCGGGGTCGCCACGGAACTCCTCCAGCAGGTTCCGTCGGTCCTCGACCGGAAGCCGAAGGTGGCCGAGCTCCCAGAAGGCCTCGAACGTCGGCAGGTCCAGCCCGTGGCTCGCGACGACCCGCTCGCGCCACTCGCCGTAGAGGTATTCCAGCCACTCCTGCGACGTGCGGCCCTGCGTGAACTCCTTGCCCGCCCCGAGGAGCTCGGCAACCGCGGCGAAGGTGTCGTAGTCGTCCCGCGATTCGGCGTAGCGCTCGACCGCCGGGTGCATCGCGGTGAGGTAGGGGCTGTTGTTGCTGCCGCTGAGGTCGGAGCGCTCCAGCGACGTCGTGGACGGCATCACGAGGTCCGCGTGCCGCGCCATCGGCGTCCAGTAGGGGTCGTGCACCACCACGGTGTCGACCCTGCCGAGGGCGCGCCGGAGCCGCCCGAGGTCCTGCGCGTGGTGGAACGGGTTGCCGCCCGCCCAGTAGACGAGGCGGATGTCGGGGTAGGTGAGGCGCCGCCCGTCGTAGTCGAACGGCTCCCCCGGCTGCAGCAGCATGTCGTTGACGGCGGCCACCGGCACGAACGAGTCGATCGGGTTGACCCCCTGCGGCAGGCGAGGCAGCGAGAACGGCAACCGGCCCAGCCCGGGTTTGTTCATCGACCCGTAGCCGTGCCCGAATCCCCCTCCCGGCAGGCCGATCTGACCCAGCATCGCCGCCAGCGTCACCCCCATCCAGGGCGCCTGCTCGCCGTGCTGGACCCGTTGGAGCGACCAGTTGACGGACAGGAACGTCCGGCGGGAGGCCATCTCCCGCGCCAGGTCGACGATGACCTCGGCGGCCACCCCGGAAAGCTCCGCGGCCCACCGCGGATCCTTGGGTATGCCGTCCGAGCGCCCCAGCAGGTAGCCCTCGAACCGCTCGTAGCCGACGCAGTAGCGCGCGAGGAACGCCGTGTCGTGCAGCCCCTCCGTGGCCAGCACGTGGGCGAGTCCGAGCATGATCGCGACATCGGTGCCCGGCCGTGGCGCGATCCATCGCACGGAGGAATCATCGTGAGGTTCCGGCCCCCCAGAGGGGCCGAAACCGCGCGAAGATTCCTCACGGGGGTCGATCAGGTCGTCGCGCAAGGGGCTCACCGACACGAACCGGCACCCGCGGGAACGCATCCGGGCCAGGGCATCTCGAGCCGGGTGCACCGAGCTGCCGCCGTGGTTGGTGCCACGGTTCTTCAGCGGGACACCACCGAACGCGACGAAGAGCTCGGTCTCCTCGGCGAGCACCTCCCAGGTCGTCGACCGGGAACCCAGGTCGTCCTCGGGGGCGATCACGTGCGGATAGATGACCTCGGCCGCCCCGGTGCTGTAGCTGTTCACCGACCGGGTGTAGCCGCCGAGCGCGTTGAGGAACCGGTGCACCTGGCTCTGCGCGTGGTGGAACCGCCCCGCGCTGCCCCAGCCGTAGGAGCCCCCGTAGATCGCGCTGTTGCCGTGCCGGTCGATGACCCGGCGCAGCTCGCCGGCCAGGAGGGAGGTGGCCTCCTCCCAGCTGACCTGCACGTAGTCGTCGACGCCACGTCGATCCGTCGGGCCCGGGCCGGACTCGAGCCAGCCGCGCCGCACCGCCGGGCCGGTCACCCGCGAGCGGTGCCGGATCGAGCCGGGGATGTTGCCGAGCAGCGGTGAGGGGTCGCGGTCCTCGGGGTGCGGGTGCACGGCGACGACCTCTCCGCCCTCGGCCTGCGCGGCATACGTGCCCCAGTGCGCCAGATGGGGTACGCCCGGCCCGGCGGTCGGCGCACTCCCCTCGTCTCGTGGTTCCACCCCCTCACGGTAGCGAGGTCGCCGGATCGGGGTGACGGCCGATCGAGGTGTGGACCCGATCCGCGTTCTCCCACACCAGCGCGCCGTTCGCTGGCACGATGGCCCCACCCGACCCACAGGAGGCACCGGTGCGCGTGACCCTCGTCGCCGAGACGCGGCCCGGGGAGCGCCGTGTCGCCCTGACGCCGGAAGTGGTGGCGCCGCTCGTCGAGCAGGGACACGAGGTGTCGGTCGAGTCGGGCGCCGGAGCCGCGGCACTGTGCGCGGACGAGGACTACCGCGAGACCGGCGCGCAGGTGCTCCCGGCCGGCGACGACGCACTCCTCGCCGGTGCCGACATCGTGGCGCACGTCCGGCCGCTGCTGCCCGACCAGATCGCCCGGCTGCGCCGGGGCGCGGTGACCGTCGGTTTCGTGAACGGCCCC
>NZ_VOHR01000102.1 GCF_009192725.1 Segeticoccus rhizosphaerae
GCCAAGACGATCGGGCGGGGCGAGCCGGCGGCGCTGTGCAGCCACCGCCCCGTGCTGCCAGACCTGCTGTCGGCGCTCGCCGCCTCGGCCGGGGACGACGTCACGCGGGACGCGCTCACCGGTGCCGCGGAGCACGGCATGGGCAAGGGGGAGGTCCTGGTCGCGCACCTGCGCGGCACCGGCGAGGCCTCTCAGGTGGTCGCCGTGGAGCGTCACGGGGCCGCGTGACCCCCTATCACCACCGGCTCCACTGACGCCAGACCCTGGCGGCCTCGTTCACCGGATCATCCCCCGGCGGCCAGCCGCCCGGCGACGACTGCTCTCGCGTCATTCACGCGGCGTTCACCTGCGAGAGGGGATCGCGTCACCGGGCCTGCCTAGCGTCCCTCTCGACAGGCCAACTGGTCTGCCCCGAAGATCGAGAGGTACGAACACCGTGAAGATCCAGCGTTTCGGCCGGATGTCGGCCGTCGCCCTCGTGGGTGCGCTCGCTCTGACTGCCTGCGGCTCGGACAACAACACGACGTCGGCCAGCGGGACCGCGGGAGGCGGCGGCTCGACGGCCAACATCGACTGCGCCGCCGGTGAGGTCCAGGCCGAGGGGTCGTCGGCCCAGAAGAACGCCATCGAGCTCGCGATCAAGAACTACCAGTCCGCCTGCGCGGAGGCGACCCTGAGCTACAACCCGACGGGATCCGGTGCCGGCATCAAGCAGTTCATCGCCGGACAGGTCGACTTCGCCGGCTCCGACTCGGTGCTGTCCGACCAGCCCGAGGAGGGAGTCGTCGAGACCGAGGACGCGGCCAAGACCTGCGGCTCCCCCGCCTGGAACCTTCCGATGGTGACGGGCCCGATCGCCATCACCTACAACGTCCCCGGCGTCGACAAGCTGGTCCTCACCCCCGACGTGGCGGCCCAGATCTTCCAAGGCAGGATCACCACGTGGGACGACCCCGCGATCGCCAAGATCAACCAGGGCGTGAAGCTGCCCGGCACCAGGATCTCGGTATTCTTCCGCGCCGACGAGTCCGGCACCACGGAGAACTTCACCAAGTACCTGTCGGCCACCGCGAAGGACCTCTGGACCGCAGACCCCTCGAAGGTCTGGTCCGGCAAGGGTGAGGGCAAGAACAAGTCGGCGGGTGTCGCCAGCGCGGTCAAGTCGACGGAGGGCGGCATCACCTACGCCGAGTGGTCCTACGCGGTCGACAACAAGCTCGACATCGCCCAGATCGACAACGGTGCCGGCCCGGTCGAGCTGAACAGCCGGACGGTCGGCAAGGCGGTCGACGCGGCGAAGAACGTCGGCAAGGGCCACGACATCCGGCTCGAGCTCGACTACGCGACGAAGGAAAAGGGTGCCTACCCGATCCTGCTCGTGACCTACGAGATCGTCTGCTCCAAGGGCCAGGACGAGGCCAAGACCAAGCTGACCAAGTCGTTCCTGTCCTACTTCTCCTCCAAGGACGGCCAGAAGTCGCTCGAGGCCGCGGGCTACGCGCCGCTGCCCGAGGAGGTCCGCACCAAGGTGTCCGCCTCGGTCGACGCCCTCTCCTGAGCCGGCCACACACCTCGAGAGGCAGGCCACGATGTCCGGTACGACCGGCGCAGCACCCACCGCCAGGCGCGACCCCTTCGGGGGTGGCCCGTCCGACCCGCAGGGGACGAGGAAGACCGGACGGCTCGGCGACCGCCTCTTCGGCGGAGCGGCTCGCGGCGCCGGCCTGCTGGTCATCGCGATCGTCGTCCTGGTCGGAGTATTCCTGCTGTCCCGGGCCGTCCCGGCCCTGCTCGACAACCGAGCCAACTTCCTCACCTCCACCGAGTGGAGCGTGGGCGGGGAGAGCCAGCGGTTCGGGATCGCCACGATGCTGTGGGTCACCGTCGCCAGCTCCGTCGTCGCGATGGTGATCGCGGTGCCGCTCGGGGTCTCCGTGGCGCTGTTCATCACCCAGTACGCGCCGACCTGGCTGGCACGTCCCGCCGCCGGTTTGGTGCAGCTGCTCGCGGCCGTCCCGTCCATCGTGTTCGGCATCTGGGGTGCCTACGTCGTGGGGCCCTACTTCGAACCTGTGCAGAACCTCCTGAACAGCGTCCTGGGGTGGACCCCCTTGTTCTCGGACACCACCGTGAGCGGGTCGAGCACGATCCTGTTCGCGGGAGTGGTCCTCGCCATCATGGTGCTGCCGATCGTGACCGCCATGTCGGGTGAGATCTTCGCGCAGACCCCGACAACGCACCGCGAGGGCGCCCTCGCTCTGGGCGCCACGAAGTGGGAGATGATCCGCACCACGGTGCTGCCCTTCGGCAAGCCCGGTGTCATCAGCGCCGCGATGCTCGGTCTGGGACGGGCGCTCGGCGAGACCGTGGCCGTCATGATCATCCTGTCGGCTCTCGCCGACGGCACCGCCTGGTCCTGGTCGCTGCTGAACGGCGGCGAGACCTTCGCCTCCAAGATCGCGAACGGGGCGCCCGAGTTCACGACGCCGCTGCAGACCGGGGCCTACATCGCGGCCGGGCTGGTGCTGTTCGTCCTCACCTTCGTCGTCAACGCGATCGCCCGCGTCGTGATCAACCGCAGGAAGGCGTTCACCGAATGACCATCGTGGACACCGGCATGGACACCGCAGTCCAGGAGACCCGGGACGGGTCGGCTCGGCGACGGCTCACCTCCGGCCTCGGCCCGAAGGCCGCGGGCCGACGGGTGCGCGACGAGCTGGCCCGCGTCGTGATGTGGCTTGCCTTCCTGGTCGCCCTGGTCCCGCTCGTCTGGATCCTCGGCAGCGTGCTCGTCAAGGGCGGCCACATGCTGTTCGAGTCCACCTGGTTCACCCACTCGCAGCGCAACATCACCTCCAGCGACGTGGGCGGCGGCGCGATCCACGCGATCCAGGGCACCCTGATCCAGGGTGCGGCCACCGCCTTGATGGCGGTCCCGATCGGCGTGTTCACCGCCATCTACCTGGTGGAGTACGGCCGCGGGGCTCTCGCCCGGGCGGTGAGCTTCATGGTGGACATCCTCACCGGCGTCCCCTCCATCGTCGCCGCGCTGTTCATCTATGCCGTGTGGGTCACCACCTTCGGCTTCCAGCGGGTCGGGTTCGCCGTGGCGCTGTCCCTGGTGCTGCTGATGGTTCCCGTGGTCGTCCGCTCCACCGAGGAGATGCTCAAGCTGGTGCCGAACGAGCTGCGCGAGGCCTCCTACGCGCTCGGCGTGCCGAAGTGGAAGACGATCGCGCGGATCGTCATCCCGACCGCCTTCTCCGGGATCGTGACCGGGGTCCTGCTGGGTCTCGCGCGGATCATGGGCGAGACCGCGCCGCTGCTCATCCTCGGCCCCTACACCAAGAACATCGCCACGAACCTTTTCAGCGGCAACATGGCCACCCTCCCGACCATGATCAACCAGGACCGCGTCGAGGCCCTCCAGCCGGCGCTCGACCGGGTCTGGGGCGCAGCGCTCACCCTCATCCTGCTCATCCTCCTGCTCAACGTCGTCGGCCGGATCATCGCGCGCTTCGGCGCGGTGCGCACCTGACGACTGACACGGCATACCGGACTGGACCTGAAGACCACCCCGCACGAAAGCGAACACATCACATGGCCAAGCGAATCGACGTCAAGGACCTCAACGTCTACTACGGGGCGTTCAAGGCGGTCGAGGACGTCACCATGACGGTCGAGCCGCGATCGGTGACCGCGTTCATCGGCCCGTCGGGATGCGGCAAGTCGACCTTCCTGCGCACCCTCAACCGGATGCACGAAGTCGTCCCCGGCGGCCGGGTCGAGGGTCACGTCATGCTCGACGACCAGGACCTCTACTCCCCGAAGGTCGACCCCGTCGCGGTGCGCCGCACGGTCGGCATGGTCTTCCAGCGGCCCAACCCGTTCCCGACCATGTCGATCTTCGACAACGTGGCAGCCGGTCTGCGCCTGAACGGCCTGCGCGACAAGAAGCGGCTCGCCGAGCGGGTCGAGACGTCCCTGCGCGGCGCGCACCTGTGGAACGAGGTCAAGGACCGGCTGGACAAGCCCGGCGCCGGCCTCTCCGGGGGGCAGCAGCAGCGGCTGTGCATCGCCCGGGCCATCGCCGTGCGGCCGTCGGTGCTGCTGATGGACGAGCCGTGCTCGGCGCTGGACCCGATCTCGACCCAGGCGATCGAGGACCTGATCGGCACGCTCAAGTCCGACTACACGATCGTCATCGTCACGCACAACATGCAGCAGGCGGCCCGGGTGTCCGACCGCACGGCGTTCTTCAACCTCGCGGCGACGGGAAGGCCCGGTCGGTTGGTGGAGATGGACGACACGCAGAAGATCTTCAGCAACCCGACGCAGCGGGCCACCGAGGACTACATCTCCGGCCGCTTCGGCTGACCCGCGGCGCCCCCAGGCTCCCCACCCACCGTCCGTGCTCACGTCGGACTGCTTTGCTCACCTGAGGCCGTTTTTCACCCGGCCGGAAGCGGCCCTTCGTGAGCACGCCGCACCCTCCGTGCTCACGTCGGGCTGCTTTGCTCACCTGAGGCCGCTCCCGGCCCGCGGCGAAGCGGACTTTGGCGAGCACGTCAGGCGGTGTCCCGGCCGGGCGCCGAGGCCTGTGGATGGCAGCCGCGGGCCACCGCCTCGGAGAGCCAGACTGGCGAGATGCCCGTGGATCCACAGCTGCCTCCCGTCTTCACACGTTCGATGGCGCTGGCGGCCGGCATGAGCCGTCATCAGGTGTCCCACCGCAGTCGAGCGGGACGGTGGGTCACCCTGGGTCGCGGTGTCTACGCCCGCTCCGACCTGTATGACGGGCTGTCCGACCGCGACCAGCATCGTCTTGCGCTGGTTGGCACCTTGCTCGCGCGGCGCGGCGACGAGGTGGCCAGTCATCTCAGCGCTGCAGTCGTGTACGACCTGCCACTGCCGTTGACGGGTGCCGGCCGGGTGACCTTGACCAGCCCCGACCTGGACGACTGCACACGAGCGTCGGAACGGTTCGTTCGCCAGGTCGCCAGTCTGCCTGAGCGCGACCGCACCCACCGCACCGTGTCGTGCTGCGGCACCACCTGGGGTGTCCCGGTGACCTCCCCGGCGCGCACTGTCGCCGACAACTTGCGGCACCTGGGCCTGCCCGACGCAGTAGCCCTCGGGGACGGGGCGCTCCGCCGCGGCATCACCACCCACGACGCGGTGGCCGAGGTACTGACGCGTCAGGAGAGATGGCCCTACGCCGATCGCGGCAAACTCGCGCTTCCCCTGCTGGATCCCCGCCGAGAGACCTGGCTGGAGAGCTATTCCTTCGCCCGTCTTCACCAGTTGGGCATCCCGATGCCTGAGCCCCAGGTCACGATTCGCGACGGACACGGCCGGTTCGTCGCACGAGTAGACGGTTGGCTCCACGACTGGGGCGTAGTGCTCGAGTGCGACGGTCGCGAGAAGTACTTCATGGCCGACCTCGACACGCCGGTGGTGCGCACCTATCCAGCCGCGGTCCAGGACGCCCAGCGGCTCTTGGCCCGCAGGATGGAGTCCGAGAAGCGCCGCGAGGAGTGGTTGCGCGATCTGGGTCCGGAGGTCGTCCGCTGGGGAACGTCCGAAGTGCACCGCAGCCCGGAGACCATCGCGGACCGGATCAAACGGGCCGCCGAACGGGCGAGCCGGCGACCCTTCGTCGGACACGCGGAATACCTGCCGGCGCCCCCGTGGCTGATGCCGGCGGTGGGCAGGGCTGGTTGAGCCGACCCGCTGGACGTGCTGTGCGTGGGTTCGCGCCGGATCGTGCTCAGCCCAGACCGCTACCACGCGGTCTAAAGGCGGCCCTCAGCGAGCAAAGCGGCCGACCGTGAGCACTGACGGTTCGGCATGCTCAACCCAGACCGCTCCCGCGCGGCCCGAAGGCGGCCCTCAGCGAGCAAAGCGGCCGGGGGTGAGCAGGTTGGGGCGGGTGGGTCAGAAGAACTGGAGGATCAGGTAGGCGAAGGCGGCCACGATGCCGGCTCCGGGGAAGGTGACCACCCAGGCCGCCACGATGTTGCCGGCCACGCCCCAGCGCACCGCGGAGAGCCTCTTGGTCGCTCCGACGCCCATGATCGAGGACGTGATGGTGTGCGTGGTCGAGATCGGCGCGTGGAAGGTGAGCCCGGCCACGTAGAGGACCGCGGCGGCCGTGGACTCGGCAGCGAAGCCCTGTGGGGGGTCCAGGTGGATGATCTTGCGGCCCAGGGTGCGCATGATCCGCCAGCCACCGGAGTAGGTGCCTGCGGAGATGACCAGGGCCGAGGAGACCTTGACCCACCACGGGATCGTGCTCCCCTCGTGGTAGCCGCCGACCGTGAGGGCGAGCACCACGATGCCCATCGTCTTGGCAGCGTCCTGCAGGCCGTGGCCCAGCGCCATCGCGGCCGCAGACGCCGTCTGCGCGATCCGGAAGCCGCGCGACACCCGTCCCGGCTGGGCCCGGCGGAACAGCCACAGGATGACGGTCATCGCAAGGAACCCCAGGATGATGCCGACGACGGGCGACACGATCATCGGCACGATGATCTTCCAGAAGATGCCGCTCCAGATGACCGCCGTCCCCGCGGCCAGGGACGCCCCGGCCATGCCTCCGATGAGGGCGTGCGAGGACGACGAGGGCAGGCCGTACCACCAGGTCAGCAGGTTCCAGCCGATCGCGCCCACGAGGGAGGCCGCGACGATGATCAGCCCCTGGTGGCCGGCGGGCGGGTCGATGATGTCCGACCCGACCGTCTTGGCGACACCCTCACCTAGGAACGCGCCGAGCAGGTTGAAGGCCGCCGCCATGACGAGGGCGATGCGCGGGGTTAGGGCCCTGGTCGACACCGACGTCGCGATCGCGTTGGCGGCGTCGTGGAATCCGTTGGTGTAGTTGAACCCCATCGCCAGGGCGATGACGAGCGCTACGGGGAGCCATTCCACGGTCCGTCAGGACTCCTTGACCGCGATGCTCTCGACCGTGTTGGCCACGGTCTCGAACGCATCGGCGGCGGCCTCGAGCTCGTCGATCACTTCCTTGAGCTTGAGGATCGTGATCGCCTCGGTGCCGTTGTTGAACAGCTCCGCCAGCAGCCGGCGATAGGTCTGGTCGGCCTGGTTCTCCAGCCGGTTGATCTCGATCCAGTACTCCGCGAGGTCCTTCATCGACCGCAGCCGGGGCATCGCCTCGGCGGTGAGCTCCGCCATCCGCTCCAGCACCTCGACCTGCCCGGAGATGCCTGAGGGGAACTCACCGATCTGGTAGAGCACGATCAGGTCGACCGCGGCCTCCATGTGGTCCATGCAGTCGTCGAGGTTGGAGGCGAGGTCATAGATGTCCTCGCGGTCGAACGGCGTGATGAACGAGCTGTTGACCTTGCGCATGATCGCATGCGTGGACTCGTCCGCCGCGTGCTCGAGGTCCTTCATCCGCTGGGCGGAGCCCTTGCGGTCCTCCACCGGCACGCCGAGCATCGCGGTCAGCTCGCGGGCGCCATCCACCAGGTGGGACGCCGAGGTGGCGAAGAAGTCGTAGAAGCTCGTGTCCTGCGGCGTGAGTTTGAAGCGCACAAGAGACTCCGGTCATCGGGAAGGTGGCCTGCATGATGCTAGAGCCATGATGGCCCCGAAACACAACTCGGGCGCCCTCCCCCTGCGGCGGCACCCGTCCCACGGTGGGCGGCGACCCGCCCCAGCGTCAGGTTCCTCACACCCCCTCGCGCCTCGCTGATGCGCCTCAGAGGGGGTCGGTGGGCGCCTGCTGGGCGGGCTCGGTGCCCCCCGACGGCGCCTCTCCCGGGCGTCGGACGCCGAGGAGCCGGTCGATCTCCTCCTCGCTGAGGGTCCCCCGGTGCGCGCTGACCGCAGCGACGAGTGCGCCGACCAGTTCGATCTCCTCCTGCAGCGGCCTGTCGACGAGGTCGCCGTGCTGCCCAGCCGTCTCTTCCGACGGTGGATTGCGGTCAACTGCCATGGAGGTCAATGTACGGGGCGAAAGTGTGAGCCGGGGCTGAAACGCCCCACGGGACTGCGCCGGGTCCGTTGCGGGTCGGTGCGCCCTGCGAGAAGTCGCTCCGGGCGAGAGCTCGCTGCGCGAGGAGGCGTCCGTATAGGGGTTGCCCTGTGAGAAGTTGCGCCGGGCCGGGAGCACCTCTCGGTGCGTGGCCGCTCGTAGCGGCATAATGTGGGACCCGGGGCTGCCGCGGCCCGGCGCACGAGCACTGTAACCCGCCGATGCCCCTCGCTGTTCCCGCTACCCACAGGTTTCTCGGGCCACGCCGTCAGGTCAGGTTGCCGGCCCGCCACAGCCGGGCACAGATCTCGAGGTCCTCGGCCGTGGTGAGCATCGCCGCCGCCCGGCGTGTCTGGCTGCTCGCGCCCAGCGGGTCGTGGGCATCGCTGTCGTCGGCCCGGTTGGCTCGTCCGGCGGACACGACCCGGCAGAAGGCGGCGGCGCGTTCCAGCGCGATCGCGAGGTCGCCGTCGAAGACTCCCCGGAGGATCGCGTCGGTGAGCGCCTTGAGCTCGTCGGGCCCGGGTGGTTCGGCGAGCCCCGCCACGACGCGGGAGACGTCCGCGAAACGGATGCCGGCGCTGTAGTCCCCCGCCGCGCCGACCGGGTCGCGCCGCACCCACTCCTGCAGGCAGTAGAGCCGCCACAGCGCCCCCGGCAGACTCCGCGCCGGACGGTCGGCCCACAGCTCGGCCACCGTCGACAGGCCCAGCTCCTCCACCAGCCCGACCAGCCGGCTGGTGACCTCGGGGTCGTGCGCCGCGCGCCCGGTGCCGACCAGGACCGCGGCGGTCTCGTGCGCAACCTCACTGACCTGGGCCGGGTCCGAGGCACCCGACTGCGCGTCCAGCGCGTCCGGTCCGAACAGCACCGGTCGCCGAGGGACGGACCGCTCTCCATGATCTGCAGGCATTGCGACAGATTGTTTCACGCCACGGGGCAATCCTGCGAGACGAGAGCTGTATGACGAGCCGGCGCCAGCAGGGTGCGTCGGAGCAGGGGCGGCCCGACGGCGTGCCGGCCCGGCGGCACGCCCGACCGGCGGCTCGGTCACTCCGGTCCGAGCACGCAGGCCGTCTCGGCCTCGAGCACCACCACGCCGCCGGGAGTCAGGACCGCACCGTCCCTCCAGGCAGCGAGGATCTGCAGGGCAGAGTCCTGCTCCCCGAGGGTGAACGCCCGCTCATCAGTCGACAGGTTCACCAGCACCCGGTGCCTGCCGCGGTGCACCAGCACGGTCTGCTCGGTGACATCGTGCGTCACTCCCACCCGGTCGAGCCGGGGGTCCCGCAGGTCGGCGCGGGCACGGCGCAGGGCGACCAGCTCGGCATACCAGGCCAGCATGCGAGCGTGTTCGGGAGCCGCGCGCTCGTCCCAGTCCAGCCGGGACCGGGCGAGGGTGTCCGGGTGCTGGGGGTCGGGCACCCCGTCGCCCCAGCCGTGGGAGGCGAACTCCGCCCGGCGACCCTCGCGGATCGACTCGACGAGCTCGGGCTCCTGGTGGTCGGTGAAGAACTGCCACGGCGTGGACGCCGCCCACTCCTCCCCCATGAAGAGCATCGGCGTGTAGGGCGCGGTGAGCAGCAGCGCCGCGCCGCAGGCGACCCGACCGGACGAGGCGATCGCCGAGATCCGTTCTCCGTGAGCGCGGTTGCCGACCTGGTCGTGGGTCTGCAGGGACGCGACGAAGCGCCACCCGGGCGTCTCGGCCGGGTCGATCGGAGCGCCGTGGTGACGTCTCCGAAACGACGACCAGGAGCCGTCGTGGAAGAACGGCGTCGTCAGGACCTTGGCGAGCGCCCCGTCGACCGCGAAGTCGGAGTAGTAGCCGTCTGTCTCGCCGGTGAGCTGGACGTGCAGTGCATGGTGGACGTCGTCGGCCCACTGCGCGTGCAGGCCCGTGCCACCCGGGAGGCCTGGGCGGGATGCTCTCGGCAACACCGTGGCCGGATCGTTGCGGTCGGACTCGGCAATCAGCCAGAGCGGGCGACCGGCCTGCTCGGACAACGAATCTGCCTGTGCGGACAACGCTTCCAACAGAATTTGCGCTCGCGTGTCGTACAACGCGTGGACCGCGTCGAGGCGCAACGCGTCAAGACGGAAGTCGACGAACCACTGGCGCGCGTTGTCGAGGAAGAACTCCCTGACCCCGTCACTCCCCGCGCCGTCGAGGTTGACCGCGTCGCCCCAGGGCGTGGAGTAGCGGTCGGTGAAGTAGGGGCCGAACTCGCGCAGGTAGTTGCCGCTCGGACCGAGGTGGTTGTAGACGACGTCGAGGCAGACGCCGAGTCCCTTGGCGTGGCAGGCGTTCACGAAGCGTTGCAGCGCCGCAGGGCCGCCGTAGGGCTCGTGCACCGCATAGAGCGCCACGCCGTCGTAACCCCAGCCGTGCCGGCCCGGGAATGCCGCCACCGGCATCAGCTCGACCAGGTCGATGCCCAGGGCCACCAGGTGGTCAAGACGTTCGGTGGCGGCGTCGAGGGTGCCTGCCGGCGTGAAGGTCCCGACGTGCAGCTCGTAGACCACCGCACTGGCGAGATCGGTGCCGGGCCAGCCGCCGTCGCTCCACTCGAACTCGCCCGGGTCGAAGACCACCGACCAGCCGTGGACCCCGTCGGGCAGGTGACGCGCGCGCGGGTCCGGCCGTGGTTCGCCGCCGTCGAGGCTGAACGCGTATGCCGTGCCGGTCGCCCCCGGCGCCTCCAGTCGCCACCAGCCGTCCCCGGCTCGGGACATGGGCAGCCGATCGGTGCCGAGGAGCAGTTCGACCCGCTCGCGGTCCGGCGCCCAGACCGCGAACTGCCGTAGCGACTGGAGGTCGTCGCGCGAGCTGCTCATCGATCCGCGCCGTCGGCTGCCGACACGAGGAGGGCGACCGGCAGGTCCGTGAAGACATCCGACGGCGTCACCGGGCCGCCGGCCAGGCTTCGGCCGGTGAGCTCGTCGCGCCAGCGTCCTTCGGGCAGAGCAATCGTCGGCTCGACCGGGTCGATACCGGAGGCGGCGGCGTGTGGGAGCCGGCTGACCAGGACGGCCACCCCTCCGGAGCGGAGGAACCCGAACAGGTGCGACGGGGTGGCGAGCGGCGCGTAGGTCGCCTCGGCGCCGAACCACTCGGGGTGCTGGCGGCGCAGCCGCAGCGTCCGGCTGGTGACCAGCAGCTTCTCGCCGGAAAGGTCGTCCGGCGGGATCCCCTGCTCGAGGGCCTCGAGCCGGCGTGACCGGTCGGCGTAGTCGACCGGACGGCGGTTGTCGGGGTCGACCAGCGACAGGTCCACGACCTCACATCCCTGGTAGGTGTCCGGCACGCCGGGCAGGCACAGGCCCAGGACGGTGGTTGCGAGCACCGTGGCCCGGATGGCGTCGGCGTTGCTGCGGACGGCCTCTGCCACGACGTCCCGCAATGGTCCCGGGGCACAGGCCCGCTCGGCCAGGGTGAGGACGCGGCGCTCGTAATCGGGGTCGCCGTCGATCCACGCGGTGTGCTCCTTGGCCTCGCGCACCGCCTTGAGCAGGTAGTCGCGGAGCCGCTCGGGCTCGAGCGGCCCGGCGCCGACGAGCGTCTGCCAGAGCAGGTGGCCGGTGGGCCCGTCGACGCCGGCG
>NZ_VOHR01000103.1 GCF_009192725.1 Segeticoccus rhizosphaerae
GGCGACGGCCGTCGCCACGCGGTGACCGACCCAGTAGCCTGAGCCGGCATCGCCGAGCAGCCACCCGGTGCCGTCCGCGACGGCGTCGAGCCGGCCGGCCCTGACCCGGGCGGCGACCGAACCCGTGCCGGCGACCAGGGCATACCCCTCGCGACGGATGGTGCCGGAGCAGAAGGCGCCGAGCAGGTCCGACTCGACCCGCACCGGGCCGCGCACGCCGATCCCGGCCAGTCGCTCCGGGATCTGCTCGCCCGGCATCCGTGAGCTGGCGCCGGCCATGACGATCAGCGCGCTGGCGAGGGACACCGGCTGAGCGCAGGCTTCCAGCGCGCGGGAGGCGGCCTCGACCAGTGAGCTCATCGCGGCGTCGAGGCCGGCGGAGACCGGGTTGCCGCTGCCGGCCAGACCGTAGCCGTGCACGCGACCGGTCCGGTCGGCGACGAGCGCGCGCGTCGTCGTGCCGCCGGCGTCCATGGCGAGGATCGTGTCCATCGTTACCGATTCGTAGTCGTGGTGGTCTCCGTCGCACTGTACGGTAAGAATAAGTTTCAGCTCCCTGGAGGCAGAGGAGAAACGGATTCCCGTGAATGCGTCTCGCCCTGCCCCGGGCCCCGCACCGGCCAACGGAGCGGTCAACCGCATCCGCGCCCGGCTCCCGGAGATGTCCAGTGCCATGCGCAAGGTGGCCGCGCTGCTCATCGAGGACCCGAACGCCCCGTTGGAGGGGTCGATCGGCGACCTCGCGGAGCGCGCCGGGACCTCCGCCGCGACCGTCACCCGATTCTGCCGGCTGATCGGATACCCCGGCTATGCCGCGTTCCGGATGAGCATCGCGACCGACCTCGGCCGCACCGACGCGCGCGAGACCTGGACGACCGACATCGGCCGGGCGTTCGGGCCCGATGACTCACCCTCAGCGGTGCTGAGCACCCTCCTGAACGCGCACGGCAGGTCGCTCAAGGAGACGGCGGCCGTGATGGACCTGGAGCTGATGCAACAGATCTCGGAGCGGATCGCCGGCAGCCGGCACGTCGACATCTACGGCGTCGGCGGTAGCGCCGTCCTGGCCGAAGAGCTGCAGGCGCGCCTCTACCGCATCGGCATCAACGCCCACCACTGGGCCGAGGTGCACGCGGGACTGACGAGCGCGTCGATCCAGGACGACGACTGCGTCGCGCTGGGCATCTCCAACACAGGACGCACCCTGGAAACCCTCCAGATGCTCAGGGAGGCGCGCCAAGCCGGCGCCCTGACCATCGCGCTCAGCAACAACCCGAGATCGCCCCTGGTCGAGTCGGCGGACCTGGCCATCATCACCTCCGTCTACGAACACTTCCTGCAGCCAGACGACCTCTCCGCCAAACACGTACAGCTGCTGGTCCTGGACCTGCTCTACCTGTTGGTGGCGCAACAGAACTTCCAACGCTCGACCACCAACCTCGCGACCACGGCCGTCGCGGTTGCCGCGCACCGCCAGCCACACGCCTCCGGACGCGCCCACCAGGGCCGGTCCGCCGCGACGACCTCCGTGAAGGGAGGCTGAAGGCGATGTCCGGTGACCACGACCAGCCCGGGCGGTCCGAGCTCGTCGACCGCTACCTCGGGGAGGTGAGCTCTCGGCTCGAGGCGCTCGCCGCCGACGCGCGAGACGGCGCGCTGGACCCGGCGATCGCCCTGATGGTGCGAGCGATCGACGCCGGCGGGGTGGTCCAGGCCTTCGGCACCGGTCACTCGGAGGCCTTCGCCATGGAGATCGCGGGGCGGGCCGGAGGCCTCGTGCCGACCAACAAGATCGCGCTGCGAGACCTCGTCCTGCACGGCGGTCGAGGCGTGGAACTGCTCGGTGGATCCGGGCTCGAGCGGGACGACTCCCTGGTCGAGGAGCTCTTTGACCTCTCGCCGGTCGGCCGCGACGACGTGTTCATGATCGCGTCCAACTCCGGGGTCAACGGCTCGATCGTCGGGCTCGCGCTCCTGGCACAGGCCAGGGGGCACCAGGTGATCGCGGTGACCAGTCTCGAACACACCAGTCAGGTCGAGCCGAAGCACCCGAGCGGCCGGCGTCTGTGCGACGTGGCCGACGTCGTGCTCGACAACCGGGCTCCGTTCGGCGACGCCACCGTGCAGCTGTCGGGCGGAGTGGCCGTCGGCGCGGTCTCCTCCCTCACGGCCGCCTTCCTCGCGCAACTGTTGACGATAGGGGTCGTCCAACAACTCGCCGATCGCGGTGCGAAGCCGCCGGTCTACCTCTCGGCTAACATCCCCGAAGGCGACGAGCACAACAGGAAACTCGAAGATCTCTACCGCGACAAGATCAGACGGGAAGCATGAACACCCGCGTCGTGCAAGGCTGGCGCCCCCGTTCAGGGTCGCGGCCACAGTTCCCACCAATGAAGGGCAGTACACCATGACGATTCAGGACACGCCGCTGGTGCGTCGCGACTTCCTTCGCGGAGCGCTGGCCACCGCCTTCGCGGTGCCGCTCGCCGGCACGATCGCCTCATGCGCCGGGTCGGGCACCGCCAAGAGCACGGCTCCCACCGGCAGCAGGTCGGCCGCCTCATCGGCGAAGAACCCGTTCGGTATGCCGGCCAGCTCCACCGTCGATGCGGTCATCTTCAACGGTGGTTACGGCATCGACTACGCCAAGTTCGCCGGCAAGATGGTGGAGAAGGAGCAGTCCGGGGCGACCGTGAAGGTCTCTCCCGCGACCAAGATCGCGCAGGAGCTGCAGCCGCGCTTCGTCGGCGGCAATCCGCCTGACGTGATCGACAACTCCGGCGCCGGCAGCATCGGGATCGCCACGGTCCTGTCGCAGCTGGAGGATCTGAAGGACGTCGTCGACGCGAAGAACTACGAGGGCAAGGTCATCAAGGACACGCTCTACCCGGGCGTGCTGAAACCGGGCACCTTCGGTGACAAGCTCGCGGCCATCAACTACGTGCTCACCGTCTTCGGCGTCTGGTACTCCGCATCGCTGTTCGAGCAGCACGGGTGGACCGTGCCCAAGACCTGGGACGAGATGATGGACCTCGGCGCGAAGGCGAAGAAGGAGGACAAGTACCTCTTCTGCTGGGGCAAGGAGGCGGCCACGTACTACCTCACCCTCGCGATCGGCTCGGCCATCAAGGAGGGCGGCGACGAGGTGCGTCTGGCCCTGGACAACCTGAAGGAGGGCTGCTGGTCGCTGCCGGCCGTGCAGGACGTGCTGAAGGCCATGGAGAAGATCATCAAGGCCGGCTATGTCAAGCCCGGTGGCTCAGGTACCCAGTTCACCGCCGCGCAGGCCCAGTGGAGCAACGCGGAGGAGGCCATCCTGTACCCCTCGGGCTCGTGGATCGAGAACGAGATGAAGAAGGAGACCAAGAAGGGCTTCAAGATGACGGGCGCACCGGCGCCGACCGTCACGACCAACTCGAAGATGCCGTACGAGGCGCTGCACAGCGCCGCTGCGGAGGCCTACATCGTGCCGACCAAGGCCAAGAACGCCGCCGGCGGCAAGGAGTTCCTGCGCGCGATGTTGTCCAAGGACGCAGCCACCAACTTCGCCAAGAACATCCTGTCGTCGACCATCGTCAAGGACACGGTGCCGGCCGACGGCTTCGGATCCACCGCGTTGGTCTCGCAGACCAAGATGCTCGAGGCAGCCGGTGACAAGGTGTTCACTTGGGGTTTCGTCGACTTCTACGGGATGAACACCGACCTGCTGGTCCTGTGGAACACCTTCCTGGACGGCAAGTCCGACGTCGCGACGTTGACCAAGGGCATGCAGCAGCTCACCGACAAGATCCGCAACGACGACTCGATCAAGAAGGTCGAGGTGTCGTGACGGCACTCGGCACCGGGGTTGCGCCGGGCAGCACCAAGCCTGCCCGGACACGTCGGCGCCCTGGGAAGAAGCTGACGTTCGACAAGGTCAGCTTCTTCCTGGTATTCCTCGGCGTGCCGGTCGTGTTCTACCTCGCCTTCGTCGTGTCCCCGTTCGTCCAGGCGGTCTACTATTCGCTGACCGACTGGTCGGGGTTCTCGCCGGAGATGAACTTCGTGGGAATCAGCAACTACCGCACGCTGCTCGGCGACGGCACGTTCATGAAGTCGGTGGGCAACAGCATCACCCTGGTCATCGTGCTGCCGGTGGTGACCATCGTGCTCAGCCTGGTGCTGGCGTCGTTCGTGACCGTGGGTGGCAGCAGCCACGGCAGGATCAAGGGGTTGCGCAACTCCAGCTTCTACCGCGTCATCTCCTTCTTTCCGTACGTCGTGCCCGCCATCATCATCGGCATCATGTGGCAGCAGATCTACGACCCGAGCGCCGGACTGCTCAACGGGGTCCTGACCAGACTCGGGTTCCAGCAGTTCTCCTCCTTCCCCTGGCTGGGGGACGAGCGCACCGCCATGGTCGCCACCATGTTCGTCATCGTCTGGGGCTTCGTGGGCTTCTACATGGTGCTGTTCGTTGCAGGCATCAAGGGGATTCCCGCGGAGCTCTACGAGGCGGCGCGGATCGACGGGGCGGGCAGGTTCCGGACGATGACCCGGATCACCATCCCGATGATCCGCGACAACATCCAGACGGCCTACATCTACATGGGCATCCTCTCGCTGGACGCCTTCGTCTACATGGTGGCCATGAACCCGGGTGGCGGACCCAACAACTCGACCCTGGTCATGGCGCAGCAACTGTTCAGCACCGCCTTCACCCAGGGCAAGTTCGGTCTGGCCTGCGCCATGGGTGTTGTCCTGGCCGCCATCACCCTGACCTTCGCCGGGCTGGTCTTCGTGGTGAACTGGCTGACCGGCGGGCACGAGGACATCACGGAATGACCATGACCGAGACGTCCCGCAACCCCACCGGGACGACCGACCACGGCGGCGGCAGGGCCGGTCGCGGCGACAAGGTGGTCGCCACCACCGCCCACACGGCACTGACGATCTGGAGCCTCATCGTCATTCTGCCGATGCTGTGGACGGTGCTGTCGTCCTTCAAGACCTCGGAGGAGATCCACTCTTCACCGTTCTCGTTGCCGAAGCACTGGAACTTCCAGAACTACGTGAACGCCTGGACCACCGCGGGGATCGGGGACTACTTCCTCAACTCCATCATCGTGGTGGCAGGCGCGCTGATCGTGACGATGACACTCGGTTCGATGTGCGCCTACGTGCTGGCCCGGTTCCCCTTCCCCGGGAGCCGGATCATCTACTACCTCATGCTGGCCGGTCTCACCTTCCCGATCTTCCTGGCCATCGTGCCGCTGTTCTTCCTGCTGCAGCAGATGGGTCTGCTCAACACGCTGCCGGGGCTGATCTTCACGTATGCTGCGTTCGCCCTGCCCTTCACGGTGTTCTTCCTCTTCTCGTTCTTCAAGGCGCTGCCCAGCACCATCGCCGAGGCCGCTGCCATCGACGGTGCGGGGGAGTGGCGGACGTTCTTCCAGGTGATGCTGCCGATGGCCCGGCCGGGTCTCGCGACGGTGCTCATCCTCAACTTCGTCGGACTGTGGAACCAGTTCTTGTTGCCCATCGCCTTGAACTCGGACGAGAGCAACTACGTCCTCACCCAGGGCATGGCGAAGTTTGCCTCGCAGGCCGGCTACTCGGTCGACTTCGGAGCGCTGTTCGCCGCCGTCGTCATCACGGTGGTGCCGGTCCTGATCGTCTACATGATCTTCCAACGGCAGTTGCAGGGGTCGGTCTCGCAGGGCACCAGCAAGTAGCTGCGGTCGGTGCGGCGGTGTGCCTCAGGCTTGTTGGGCCTCCCTGTAGGCGGCGGCGACCGTCTCGGAGATGGGTCCCCGGTCACTGACCTCGTGGCCGTTGTCCCTGGCCCAGGTGCGCAGCTGGGCGGTGGTGACCGAAGGGCGCTTGGCCGCCGCCTTGCGCGGGGCGCGCCTGGACCGCGAGGCCGTCTTGGCCGCCCGCCCCGTGCGGCGTCCGCGACGGTTGCCGCGGCTCGTGGTTGGAGTTGCCTCGGAGAGCGTGGTCTGCTCCCGCGGTGCCGAGGAAGCGGCAGTGAGCGTGACGTCATACAGTGCGCCGATGACCCGCAGAGCGTCGTCGAGCGGTTCGCTGGAGTCGATGGTGACCTTCAAGGCAATGCCCTCCAAATCAGGGTTTGATTTCTCGAACTGTCGATGAACGCTACACGGATGTGACCGTTTTGACACATTTCGAGTAACAACTCGGTCGGCTTCGACAGCCGACTTCTCCGTCGAGAAGCTGTTGGGCGGCGCAAAGTGTCGCGAGATCGACGCCCAAGGTGGAGTTTTCAGCGAGTGTCCAGGAGGAGCGGAAACTGTCCCGGACTAGAGCCCGGTCTGGGTGTTGTAGCGCATGTCAGGGCCCGTGACCTCGGCGCCGAGCCCGGTCCCCTCCGCGTCGACGCCCTTGGAGGCGCCGCGCCGGCGCAACCGCCTCTCCAGCCGCCCGGCCACCTTGGTGAGCGCGTAGTTGAGCAGGATGAAGATGACGGCCACCACGATCAGCACCGGCACGGTGTTGGCCTGTGCCGAACCGAGGGTCTGGCCCCAGTTGAGCAGCTCGTCGTAGAGGATCGCCGAGCCGAGCGCGGTGTCCTTGAGCACGATGACCAGCTGGCTGACCAGAATCGGCATCATCGCGGTGAGAGCCTGGGGGACCAGGATCGCGCGCAACACCTGTGGTGGACGCAGGCCTATGGACAGCCCTGCCTCACGTTGGCCGGCCGGCAGCGACGCGACACCGGCGCGCAGCACCTCGCCCATGACGGACGCGTTGTAGAAGGTGAGCCCCGTGACCACCGCGGCGAGCGCCCGCAGGTCGTCGGAGAACAACCCGTACTGGTTGTAGAGGCGGAACGTGAAGTACATCATCAGCAGCACCGGCACGGCGCGGAAGAACTCCACGAACACGGCACAGGGCCACCGGATCAGCCGGATCTGGGACATCCGGCCCAGACCCAGCAGGAGGCCGAGGACCGCCGCGAAGACGATCGAGATGACCGCGGCGATCAACGTCTGCCGCAGGCCGATGAGCAGGTACTCCTTCCAGGTGACCCAATCGAGGAACGGTGACCACTTGGCCGCCTCCAGCTGGTTCTTGTCGGCGAACTTGGTCAGCACCCACCACAGGACCAGCAGGGCGACGACGATGCTGGCCGCGCCGTAGAGGCGGTGACGCACCCGCGCCTTGGCGCCCGGCACGTCATACAGGACGGTCTGGTCACTGCTCATCGCTTCACCGCCAGGCGCTCGGAGACGGCACTGATCAGCAGGCCGACGGGGAGGGTCAGGATCACGAAGCCGATCGCGAAGATGATGAAGATCAGGAAGAGCACGTCAGCCCGTGCGTCGAGCATGTCCGCCATGACGAACGACGCCTCCGCCACCCCGATGACCGAGGCCACGGTGGTGTTCTTGATCAGTGCGATCAGCGTGTTGCCGAGCGGGGTGACCGCGCCCCGGAAGGCTTGCGGCAGCACCACGTAGCGGATGTTCTGCAAGAAGGTCAGGCCGATCGACCGGGCCGCCTCCGCCTGACCGGGCTGGACGGTGTTGATTCCGCTGCGCAGCGACTCGCAGACGAAGGAGGCGTGGTAGACGGCGAGCGCCACGATCGCGAGACGGAAGTTGTTGTCCTTGAAGAAGTGCTGGCTCTGCTCGTCGGCCAGCACCAGTCCGAGGGTCTGCCACAGCCCCAGGCTGGTGAAGACCATGATCACCGTCAGCGGTGTGTTGCGGAAGACGTTGACGTAGCTGGTGCCGAAGCCCCGCAGGATCGGCACAGGCGACACCCGCATCACCGCCACCACCGTCCCGATGACCAGGGCCCCGATGGCCGCGAAGAAGGTCAGCTGGATGGTCACCCAGAAGGCGCCGAGGATGTTGAACTGGCTGAAAAGCTCGCCCATCAGCTCTCCTTGTGGTGACGGGACGGGGAGCGGACGACATACTCGTCACAGGTATGTCGTCCGCTCACCCTGCGGTTCGGACGGATCAGCAGCTGCCGCCTGGCTTGGGCGGGTTGACCTTGGTGTCGACCTTGAATCCGGCCGGACCGAAGTTGGCGTCGACCGCCTTCTGCCACGCGCCGTCGTCGATCATCTTCTTGAGGGCGTCGTTGATCTTCGTGCAGCGGTCCTTGTCGCCCTTCTTGATGCCGACGCCGTAGATCTCCTCGCTGAAGGTCTTGCCGACAACCTTGAGCTTGCCCTTGTAGGCCGGCTGTGCCGCGTAGCCAGCGAGGATGGTGTTGTCGGTCGTCAGGGCGTCGACGGCACCGTTGGCCAGGGCCTCGGCGCACTTGGAGTAGGTGTCGTACTCCTGCAGGTTCACGCCGGGGACGTCCTCCTTCACGTTGCGTGCCGACGTGGAGCCCTTGACCGAGCAGAGCTTCTTGCCCTTGAGCGAATCCACACCCGTGATGGAGCTGTCGTCGGAGCGCACCAGCAGGTCCTGACCGGCGATGAAGTAGGGACCGGCGAAGTCGACCTTCTGCTTGCGCTCGTCGGTGATCGAGTAGGTCGCGAAGATCATGTCGACCTGACCCGCCTGGAGCATCTGCTCACGCTGCGGCGACGGCGTCTGCTTCCAGGTGATCTGGTCCTCGTCGTAGCCCATCTGCTTGGCGACGTACGTGGCGACGTCGACGTCGAAACCGGTGTACTTCGAGCCCTCCTTCAGGCCGAGGCCCGGCTGGTCGAACTTGATGCCGACGGTGATGCCGTCGCCCCCGTCGCCGCTGCCGCTGTCCGAGCCGCAGGCGGCAAGGGCGGTGCTGCCGAGGACGGCGATCGAGGCGGTGGCGACGAGGGCGGTGGTGCGGCGCGCGTTCATGATGACTCCTGGGTCGAGAGATGGGTGGGGTCAGGTGAGGGGTGTTGCGAGGGGGTCAGTGGGTCAGGATCTTGCCGAGGAAGTCCTTGGCTCGGTCGGACCGGGGGTGCAGGAAGAACTCCTCCGGGGTGTTCTCCTCGACGATCTGGCCATCGGCCATGAACACGACGCGGTCACCCGCCTTGCGGGCGAATCCCATCTCGTGGGTCACCACGACCATGGTCATGCCGGACCTGGCCAGCTTGGTCATGACGTCGAGGACCTCGTTGATCATCTCGGGGTCGAGCGCCGAGGTCGGCTCGTCGAACAACATGACCTTGGGGTCCATGGCCAGGGAGCGGGCGATGGCCACCCGCTGCTGCTGACCTCCGGACAGCTGGGCGGGGTACTTGTCCGCCTGCGCCTGCACGCCGACCCGCTCGAGCAGCTCGCGGGCGCGCTGCTCGGCCTCTGCCTTCTTGACGCCGCGCACCTTGATCGGCCCGAGCGTGACGTTCTCCAGGATCGTCTTGTGCGCGAACAGGTTGAACGACTGGAACACCATGCCGACATCGGCACGTAGCCTGGCCAGGTCCTTGCCCTCGTCGGGCAGCGGTTTGCCGTCGATGCTGATCGAGCCGCTCTCGAAGGTCTCCAGACGGTTGATGGTGCGGCACAGGGTGGACTTGCCCGACCCGGAGGGTCCGACGACGACGACCACCTCACCGTGGTGCACGGTCAGGTCGATGTCCTTGAGCACGTGCAGCTCGCCGAAGTGCTTGTTGACGTGATCCAGCACGACCAGCGGCTCGCCGGTGTGCGGCCTTCCGGAGGTCGAGGCGGCGCCGTCGGGATCGACGTGCGCGGCGGGTAGGGCGTCTGTCATCCGTGCACCCTAACCAGAGGCCGCACGCAGACGGAACCCACGCGCGCTCGGTAGCGGCAGAGGTAACCAAATCGATGCCAACCGGTGATCTTGGCGGCGAGGGATATTGGGATGCCGGCGGGTCGGGGCGCCCAGTACGCTCGGCGTCGCCATGCGCGATTTCCCTCCCCGCATCGACACCTTCTGGTCTGGCCGGGAGGCGTCGAGCGAGAACCCCGACACGGCCAGCCCGGCGCGATTCCTGCGCTGGATGCTGCGCCGGCAGCCCGACGTGCTCGCGGCCAGCCTCCTGCTCGGCGTGTTCTGGCAGCTCCCGCTGATGCTCGGGCCGTGGATCTTCGGTCGAGCCATCGACGACGGTGTGCTGACGGGGGAGCCGGCGCAGATTGCCGGATGGTCGGGTGTGTTGTTGGTCGTCACGCTGGTCGGCGCGGTCTGCGGCATCCTCGTCCACACCCTGGTCGTGCGGGGCTGGCTGATCGCGCTCTACGGGACCACCGAGATGGTCACCCGCAAGACCGCACAGCTCGGACACGTCCTACCCCGGCGGCTGCCGACCGGCGAGGTGCTATCCGTGGCCTCCAGCGACTCCGACGAGTTCGGCGCGATGGCCGAGATCCTGACCCGGGCGGGCGCGCAGCTGCTGGCCTTCCTGGGTGTCGCCGCGATCGTGCTGAGCACGTCGACGAAACTCGGCATCATGGTGCTGGTCGCGGCGCCCCTGCTGGCCGGGGCCGCTGGACCCCTGCTCATGCCGCTGCACCGCAGGCAGGCCCTGGAGCGCTCGCGCAACTCCGAGCTGACCTCCATGGCGACCGACATCGTCGCCGGGTTGCGGATCCTGCGGGGGATCGGCGGTGAGCGCACCTTCGGCCAGAACTATGCGCGACAGTCCCGCAGCGCCATGCAGGCCGGCGTCTCGGCCGGCATCTGGCAGGCGGTCGTGGAGGGGCTCGGCGTGCTCTTCTCGGGAGTCTTCATCGTGCTGCTGATGTGGGCGGGTGCGCACGAGGTGTTCGCCGGCCGGCTCAGCATCGGCCAGCTCGTCAGCTTCCTCGGTTACGCGCTGTTCATGGTGGGGCCGATCCGCACGTTCTTGGAGGCGGCGCAGAAGGTCACCCGTGCCCTGGTCTCCGCCCGCAAGGCCGTCGCCATCTTCGAACAGCGCCCGCCGTGGACCCGCCGGGCGGTGCCCGTCCCGCTGGACCCGTCGTGTGAGCTGGTCGACGAGGCGACCGGGTTCGTGGCCCACCCGCGCCGACTGACCATCGTGGTCGACGCCGTGCCGGAGCGTTCGGCCGCGCTGGCCGACCGGCTGGGCCGCTACCTGCCGCCCGGGACCGACCCTGTGGCCCACGAGTTGGAGGAGTCGCTCAAGGGCCGTGCTGCCCGACAGGAGCGTCGGGCGCGAGCCGCCCGACGAGAGCAGGCCGCCCTGTTGGACCTCGCCCGTGCCTCCGGGCCGTGGAACGTGACCCTGGGCGGCGTCGACCTGTCCGAAGCCGACCTGCGCACCGTCCGCGAGACGATCCACGTCTCGGACACCGGCAGCAGCCTGTTCGCCGGCACCCTGCAGGAGGCCGTCGACCCGCACCAGCGGTTGACCCAGCAGCAGGCTGAGCAGGTGCTGGCGGCCGCGAACGCCGAGGACGTCTACGACGCGTTGCCCGGAGGCTGGCAGGGCCGGCTCGACGAACGCGGTCGCGGCCTGTCGGGTGGCCAGCGCCAGCGCGTCGTCCTGGCGCGGGCGCTGGCCCTCGACCCGCCG
>NZ_VOHR01000104.1 GCF_009192725.1 Segeticoccus rhizosphaerae
CGGTGGTGCTGGTGCGCTCCCCCGATCCCGCGTTGATGCCGGACCGGCTCGCCGCGGAGGGCGTCACGCTCGACCTGGTCGGCTGACCGGCTCGCCCGGCCGCTGCGACCCTGGTGGTCGGCGGCGGCTCGCGGGCTCGTGGGAGCAGCCGTCACGAGCAGTTCGGGCGACACTGCCGTTGCAGGAGCGCCTCGACGAACACCGTCCGGATGTCGCGCGGGTCCTTGGCCACGAACGCCTCACCCTGGGTCCATCCGGCGATCTTCGACAGGGCCCTGGTGTCGGCTGTCGGCCCCATGGCCACCGTGATCACGACCACCGGGCGATGCGGATCCGCCACCTGGCGCAACCGCTGGTGCAACGCGCCGAGGGTGAGCCCGCCGGAAGGGTCGTCGTTCCAGCCGTCGGTGAGGATCACCACGGAGTTGACCCGGTGCGGGTCGTAGCCGTGCTGCACCGAACGGTAGGCGGCGAGCACGGTGTCGTAGAGCGCCGTGTCGCCCGTGGTGTCGGCCGGCAGCCCGCGAGCCGCGGCCAGGATGACGTCGCGATGGGTCTTCCCGGACCGGACCGCGTCGAGCCGCTCGATGGGCGACAGCTCCCTCCAGTCCTGGCCGCCCGGCCCGCGATGCGTGGAGAACTCCCACAGTCCGACCTGCGAACTCGGAGGGAAGACCTGCATGGCCTCCGCCGCCGAACCGGCGGCCAGCTGGATCCGGGTCCGGTCACCCGCGCTGTGGTCCATCGAGCCGGAGACATCGATCACCGCGAGCATGCGCATGTCGGTCCGCACGCTGTCCCAGGCCGCGAGCACCCCGGTCGCTGCGGCGGCGGTCGGGTGGGCGCGAACCTTCGGTGAGGCGGGGACGCCGGCCAGCCCAGGACCCGAGGAGTCCGGGCCAACACGGAAACCCGCCACCTGCAGGGCCTTCGTGCCCTCGCTCGAGGTGAGCGCCTGGCGCAGCCGGGATCCGGCGGCCTCGACCGCCGGAGATCGTCCGGGCAGCTGGACGAACGGGTAGTCGAACGACGCGGTCCCCTCCGCGGGCACGACCGCCCGCATCCGGGCACCGGGGTGCGCCGCAAGATGGCTCGCCACAGCCTGCTCGCTCGTCGGGAAGACCACGGCCAGCTTCGTGCCGCTCGCCGCGAAGAGCTGCCCGTCGCTCGGCGCGCTGGTGCGCGACAGCCGGATCATCGCGGCGCCGAGAGCCTTCTGGGCCGCTGCCCCGTCACCGACGACCGACCGGGCCGTCAGCAGGGCCAGCATCCCTGACGTGTCGCGCCCCGGGTCGCCGACGCGGACCGGCACGGACGCGGACAGCAGAGATCCCCAGGCCACATTGCCGTCGCCGGCCAACCGGTCGGCCAGGCCGCCGGGGACCGCGAGCACCAGCGGGCTGTACGCCACGTCGCCATCGGAGGTGAGCGGCGCCGTCGAGGTTCCTGCCTCGGCGTTCGCCCGGTCCACCCACAGCGACGAGTCAGGGATCCACACGTCGGGTGCGGCGGCGTCGTCCTCACTCACCTGGAGGAGCACCGTGGCCGGGTCCGGCGTGCTCACCTGGTAGTCGGCGCACGCGCCGTCCAGGGCAGCGGCGCCCTGGTCCACCAGCTCCCGGACGACCCGGGCCATCGCTTCGGTCGTCGCGACGCGCACGGTGGTCGGGGACGAGCAGGACGTCGTCGCTCCGGAAGGTCGAGAGGTCCCCCCGGTGGTCGCCGTGATTCTCGCCGGGTCAGCACCGCCGGGGGCGCCAGCGGTCCCGACCCCGGACTGACGGTCGCCACCGAGCACGGTCACGCCCGTCACGGCCAGGGCGGCCACGACCACCAACGCCAGAACGACCCCAAGTGCCCGTATGCGCCCCCGCGGTCTCTCATGGGATCCGTGTCGTCCTGTCATGGACCGCTCTTTTCGCCGGCGCGGGCAGCGCTGCCACTCGCACGACCTCGGGGACCACGTCCCGCCGAACATCACGACGATAGAGTCCCGCCATGGACAAAGTGGTCAGTTCTGCCAGAGAGGCCGTCGAGGGGATCGTCGACGGCTCGTCCCTGGCGGTGGGAGGGTTCGGGTTGTGTGGCATTCCGAGCGTGCTCATCGCCGAGATCCACGACCTGGGGGTGAAGGATCTCGAGGCCATCTCCAACAACTGTGGGGTGGACGACTGGGGGCTGGGGGTGCTGCTGAAGGCCAAGCGGATCAGCCGGATGGTGGCGTCCTACGTCGGGGAGAACAAGGAGTTCGAACGGCAGTACCTGCACGGTGAGCTGGAGCTGGAGCTGACACCGCAGGGCACGCTGGCCGAGAAGCTGCGCGCCGGAGGCGCCGGCATCCCGGCCTTCTACACGGTCACCGGCGCCGGGACCCAGGTCGCTGAGGGCGGGCTGCCCTGGCGCTACTCCCCTGACGGCGCGGTCGCGGTCGCGTCGCCGAAGAAGGAGACCAAGACGTTCACCGTCGACGGCGAGGACAAGCAGTTCGTGCTGGAGCGGGCCATCGCGGCCGACTTCGGCCTGGTCCGCGCGTGGAAGGGCGACCGGCACGGCAACCTCGTCTTCCGGCAGAGCGCGCGCAACTTCAACCCGCTCGCGGCGATGTCCGGCAGGGTCACGATCGCCGAGGTCGAGCAGCTGGTCGAGCCCGGAGAGCTGGACGCCGACGCGGTCCACCTGCCGGGCATCTACGTCCAGCGCGTGCTGCCGCTGACCCCCGAGCAGGCCGCCGAGAAGCGGATCGAGCGCCGCACCGTCCGTCCCCGAGGCACCGAAGCCGCCCCCGCGGGCGCCGGCGCCGGGTCCGAGAGCAAGGAGGCCTGAACATGGCACTGACCCGTCAGGAGATGGCCGCCCGCGCGGCCCGCGAGCTGTCCGACGGCGCCTACGTCAACCTCGGCATCGGCCTGCCGACCCTGGTGCCCAACTACGTGCCCGACGACGTCGAGATCGTGCTCCAGTCGGAGAACGGCATCCTCGGCGTCGGCGCCTACCCGATCGAGGGCGAGGAGGACCCCGACCTGATCAACGCCGGCAAGGAGACGGTCACCCTGCGCAAGGGCGCGTCCTTCTTCGACTCGGCCACCAGCTTCGGCATGATCCGTGGCGGCAAGGTCGACGCCGCGATCCTCGGTGCCATGCAGGTCTCGGCCGCCGGTGACATCGCCAACTGGATGATTCCCGGCAAGATGGTCAAGGGCATGGGCGGGGCGATGGACCTGGTGCACGGCGCCAAGAAGGTCATCGTGCTGATGGAGCACACCGCCAAGGACGGCTCCTACAAGATCGTGAACGACTGCTCGCTGCCCTACACCGGGCGCGGAGTCGTGCAGCGGATCATCACCGACCTCGCCGTCATCGACGTCACCGAGTCCGGGCTGGTGCTGCGCGAGCTCGCCGAGGGCGTCAGCGAGGACGAGGTGCGCGACAAGACCGAGCCCGAGCTCACCGTCGAACTGCTCTGACTCCCGAGCCTCCATTATTGGCAAGGCATCGGCGCAGGATCGCAACCCGCGCTGGCACTACCCGACCGGAACACCACGACACGCCGGTATGGCGGCAGGTCACCACACCAGTGCCAGCGCGACTTGCGATCACGTCACGTCGGCACGCCGCTCACTGGCTCTTTGCGCCAGCGCAACCAGACACCGCGTCCAGCGCGACCAGACACCGAGTCGCCATGGCCGGCCCGGCGTCAAGCCATGCTGGCAAAGGTCGGCCAAACCGGCGGTATGGCGCCCGCGAGCCCAGGTTTGCCAGCGTGGCTCGACGGCCCGGTCAGGTGCGCAGGGCCCCGGGGCTCCCGAGGGACTCCCGGGCAGCCTCGACGATCGACCGGCGGGCCAGGCCCCGCCCGTCACTCGGCCGGCCCCCGTGCAGCACGGCCTCGGCAAAGGCCTCCCCGTCCAGAGCGCTGAGCTCCACTCCGACGGGCCGTGCCGCGGTGTCGCTGGCGACGACCCGGGTTCCTGCCGCGAGTGCCTCCCGCACGATGAGCGCGTCGCCGTCCCACCAGGTCGGGCGCAGGAAGACGGCCGAGCGAGCCAGCGCGTCAGCCACCTCGTGCGGGGAGAGGTTGAACGACCAGCGCACCCAGGGCAGCTCCTCCACCCGGCGGCGCAGCGTCGCCAGCCGTGGGGTCTCGTCGCCGTAGGCCAGCATCCACAGCCGAAGTTCGGGCCGCGACTGACGAGCCAGCGCCACCGCCTCGAGGGCGACCTCCGCCCCGTAGTGCTCCTGCCCCGAGTTGGTGGCGACCGTGATCAGGTCGGGCTCGCGTGGCCCGACTCCATCGTCCGGAGGCAGCGCCACGAAGGGCGACACCACCCGCACCCGCTCCCGCAGGCCGGCCGGCAGCAGGCCGCCGATCTCGTCGTTCACCGCCCAGAGCTCGTCATAGGCGTGCAACGCGACCCGCAGCAGCCGGCCGCGCCATCTCCCCGCCGTCTCGACCTGGCGTCGGGTCGACCCGGAGTGCAGGACCAGGACGGTGCGCCCGGGCAGCATCCCGAAGAGCGGGCCGAGGACGATCGCGCGCCAGAGCCGGGTGATGTGGAACAGGTGCAGGCTGCTGCGCCCCCAGATCCGCGGCAGCATCCGCACGGCGTCGCGCGCCGATGCGGTGTTGACGCGGCTGACCGGGACGCCGTCGTCCGCCAGCGCCGCGCTGAGGTCCTCGACGCAACGCCTCACGCCCCCGACCGGACCCGGCACCTGCGCCCACTGGAAGAGCCTCCCGCCCACGGTCAGTCCAACCGTGAGCTGGTCAGGACCGCGAGCAGGTGCCCGAGCGCGGTGATGAAGGCCAGCGGCACGAGCACGAGGAGCAGCACGTGGGTGCCGCCGAGGTCGCCCCGCACGGCGTCGACGATCCCTGCCACGAGGAGCAGCAGCGAGAACTCGACGGCGACGAAGGCGCGGAAGATCGGCAGGTAGCCGAGCAGGCGACGCACCCGGGCCAGCCCACTCACCTTGGAGCGAGCAGTCGCGGCCACGTCGTCCAGCATCGGCCGGCCGGTCTTGGCCCGGGAGACGTGGACCAGGTCGGTGAACGTCTTGTTGAGCAGCACCACCACGGCCACGACCAGGCCGAGCACGGTCCAGCCCCCGACCTCGAGGGGGTGTGCGAGGTCGTAGCCGTCGGCCCTCAGGCCAAGAGCGATCGGCAGGCTGCCCTCGGTCAGGTAGTGCCCGACGCGGTCGAGGTAGATCCCGGCGGGCGAGAAGCGCTGCCGCCACCGGGCCACCTCCCCGTCACTGCAGTCGAGCAGGATCTGCAGCTGCATCGCGACGACGACCAGCACCGGGCCAACCACTCCCGGCAGGAGCGCGAGGTAGGCCCCGACCAGCCCGACCACGATCATCAGCCAGGTCACGCCGTTGGCGCTGAGGTGCGTCGGGAGCAACCAGCGGGTCACCCGGATGCTCAGGTGGCGCAGGTAGAGCGTCCCGGCCCAGTGCTCTGCGTTGTAGCGGGCCATGTGGGCCACCGGTTGCCCCACCGACCGCAACAGCTCCAGCGAGGGGTGGTCGTCGTCCGGGTCGTGCGTGGGTCGGTCCGTGGAAGCGGACGTCACGGTGTCCCTGCCATCGCCGCCTCGGTCACCGCTCGCTGCCGGGCCGCCGCGCGTCGCCAGCCCAGCACGGAGTCGACAGCGTAGACGACGGCGAGGACGGCCGCCCCGATCCACAGCACGAGCGACAGCAGCTCCGGCGCGAGGAAGGCGACCAACAGCAGCCCGACGACCCGGCCGTCGACACCGAGGGTGGCCAAAGCCACCCAGCCGGCACCACCCTCTCCGGTCTCACGCAGGCGGTAGACGACGTCGTAACGGTGGTAGGCCACCACGGCGAGCCAGAGGTAGGCCGCTCCGCGTGCCCCCTCCGGCACGACCGCGACGGTCACCGAGCCCACGACCAGCGCCTCGGCGAGCCAGAGGACCGACGGCAGCTGCCAGCCCAGCGGGTCGCTCACCGGGGGCCGCGCCGCCGCCCCGAGGACCACCATGACCGGAATTCCCACGACCAGGGCGATGAGGACCTGGTGCTGCGTCGCGGCGACGATCACGGCGACGTAGAGGGCCGCCGCCGCGGCGAGCCCACCGACCACCGGCATGCTCGAGATCCGACCCACGACGCGTGCCAGCGGACCGAGGTCCATCTGGTGGTCGAGGTCGCTCCAGCGCCCGGTGCCGGGCAGCAGGTCGTCGGTGATGCCGTCCCTGCCCCAGACGGCCTTGACGGTGCGCCCACCCTGGGTCCACACCAACGCGATGGCCATCGCGGCGATCACGGCCCACAGCACGACGAGCGGCCGGAACGTCAACAGGCCCAAGGAGATCAACAGGTAGCGCTCTGCGATCGGGAAGTGGATGACCTTCTTGACGGCGTGGACCGTCGCGTCCCTGCGTGTCGGCGCGGAGGCGAACGCCGTCGTCGCGCCCTCCGATCCCCCGTCCCGCTCCTGCGTGAGGGGTATGACGTCCGGCCGGCTCGCGCGCAGCGGGCGCAGCCGGTCGACATACGCGTAGTCCTCGAGGTGGCGGAAGGTGACCAGGATCATCGCCGCTCCGGCCACGACCCAGCCAGGAGCACCGTGCCGCACGGCCACGAAGGCCAGGGCCGCGAACATCGCGTACTCCTTGACCCGGTCTCCGACCCCGTCGAGCCAGGCACCGAAGGCACTGAACCGGCGGGTGAACCGGGCGATCTCCCCGTCGACGCAGTCGACGACGAGCGCCACCTGCAGCAGGACCGCGGCGACGATCCACAGCCAGCGGTTGTCCGTGGTCACCAGTCCAGCAGCGAGCAGGCCGATCGTGAGGCTCGCGACGCTGACCAGGTTGGGGGTCCAGCCGCGGCCCAGCCCGAAGCGGGTCACCCGCCGCGACATCGGTCGGATGGCGCGGGTCGACAGGTATCCGTCACCGCCACGGGACGCGCCACGCAGCCGCTGCTCCCATGCGCTGCCCGGATGGCCCTGGGCGAAGGCGCCGGCTCGCCGCCACGTGAACGGGCCGAGCTCACGGTTGCGCAGCCGCAGTCCGCCCCGCACCAGAGCCAGCACGGCCAGGGCGAAGGTGTCGCGGGCCTCACCCGGGTCGACGCGGCCACCGGCCGACTGCCAGAGCTCGGCGGCACGCTCACGGTCCTGGGCGTCGATGCGGACGAGGCCGGTGAGGGCGTGGTCGGGTCCGGTCACCTCGTGCACGTCAGTGCCGAGCGACTCCAGGGCCGCGGCGTCTGCTCCGACCCTGACCGGTATGACGTGCGGCAACCCCTCGGTCACCGCTTCCGGCCGGATCGTCTGGGCCGCGGTGCCCGACCCGGGGCGGTCGAGCAGGTCGAGCAGTGCGGGCAGCTCGAGCTCGACGTCGCCACCGATGAGCACCAAGGGTCGACGCAGGTCGGCACGGGCAAGGCTGACCAGGTCCAGGACACCAGCCGCTCCGGGCTCCTCGATGGTGACCGGCTCGCGCAACGACAGGTCGGCGAGCGCCTGCCGCAGGACCGGTGTCAGGCCACCGCCCAGGACCACGACGTCGGCGCCGGCCGACCAGCCGTGCACCGCTCGTGCGTCCTCGTCACCGACGAGCACGACGTCGACGCCAGCCACCACACCGTCCTCCACACCCTTCGCCCGGCCCCCGGTGCCCGTGCCGCCGACGGTGTCCTTCGTGTGCAACGTGCTCACGAGGTCGCGTCCGCCGCGCCGTTCGGGGACCCGTTGCCGCACGTCCGCACCGTCCCGGTATCCACGGCGCCACGCTACCCGAGGGTGCCTCGCTTCCCTCGCATCCACGGGCTGGGGTGCGTCTCGCGTGTGGCGCCCCGGCACACCCGCCGGAGCGGTCGGCATACCGGATCGGCCAGCCTCCTGCGTTATGCTCACACGCGCCGTGGGACGACGCGGCGGCACGCCCCGTCACGGTGTGTCTTCACCCCATCGAGGAGCGCTGCATTGGCCGATCGTGCCGCGGGCAGGCCCGCGATCGGTGATCCGCCGCCGGTCCTCAGCTCCGAGGAGGCCGCCGAGCTCGCCCGGCGCCACGGGCTGCGTCAGGTGGGCATCCGCCCGACGCTGCGCCAGTACCTCGCCGACACGTGGCAGATGCGCCGGTTCCTGCTGACGCTCTCCTCCGCCGAGTCCTACGCCAAGAACCAGAACAACCACCTGGGCCAGTTGTGGGCGGTGCTCAATCCGCTGCTGCTCGTCGCGTCCTACTTCTTCATCTTCGGATTCCTGATCAACACTTCCAAGGGTGTGGACAACTACCTGGCCTTCCTGGCCATCGGCATCTTCCTGTTCGGGTCGACCGCGGCCAGCCTCACCAAGGGCTGCCGGGCGATCATCGGCAACCTCGGGCTGATCCGCGCGCTGCGCTTCCCACGGTGTGTGCTGCCCCTGTCGGTGTCGCTGACGGAGTTCATCAGCAACGTGCCCGCGTTCGGCGTGCTGTTGGTGCTCATGCTCGTGACGGGTGAGCCACCGAGTGTGGCCTGGCTGTTCTTCCCCGTCGCGCTGATCATCCACAGCCTGGTCAACACCGGGATGGTGCTGTTTGCGGCGCGCATGGTCAACGGGTCCCGCGACCTGGCCAACCTGGTCAACATGGTCGTCCGGCTGCTTCGCTACGTCTCCGGCGTCTTCTTCTCGATCGACCACTACACCCAGGGACACGAGGCCTTGGCGGCTGTGCTCAGCTACCAGCCCTTCGCGCTCGGACTCACCCTGCCCCGCGAGGCCCTGCTCAGTGAGACGGCGGTCCACCCGTTGAACTGGCTCGTCGGGCTGGCCTGGGCCATCCTGCTCCCCGTGGGCGGGATGATCTTCTTCTGGCGGGGGGAGTCGACCTATGGCCGAGGTTGACCGGCCGGTCGGCTCCACCGGGGAGCAGGAGCAGCGCGGGTCCGAGCAGGCCGTCCCTGCCGTGATCGTCTCGCACATCGACATCGTCTACCGGGTGTTCGGCGCCAAGCGCCGCGGCGTGGCCTCCTCCCAGGCCCAGTCGAGTGTGGTGCGCCGCGCGCTCAACCGCGGTCGCCCGGTTTCGGGCACGCGGGACGTCCGCGCGATCCAGGACGTGTCGTTCGTCGCGGACCACGGCGAGTCCATCGGCATCATCGGTCGCAACGGCTCCGGCAAGAGCACCCTGCTGCGTGGCGTCGCCGGCCTGCTGCCACCCACGAAGGGCGAGGTCTACCTCAACGGCACCGCCTCGCTGCTCGGCGTCAACGCCGTGCTGATGAGCTCGCTCACCGGCGAGCGCAACGTGATGATCGGCGGCCTGGCCCTCGGCCTCACGCCGGCCCAGGTGCGTGATCGGTATGACGAGATCGTCGAGTTCTCGGGGATCGGCGAGTTCATCAACCTGCCGATGTCCGCCTACTCCTCGGGCATGGGGGCACGGCTCCGGTTCGCCATCTCGACGGCAGCGGTGCCCGACGTGCTGATGGTCGACGAGGCCCTCGCCACCGGCGACGCGGACTTCCGGGCCCGCAGCCAGAAGCGGATCGAGCAGATCCGCGAACAGGCCGGGACGGTCTTCCTGGTGAGCCACTCCAACAAGACCATCACGCAGATGTGCGACCGCGCCCTGTGGCTCGAGCGCGGCCGGCTCGTGATGGACGGTCCGTCCGAGGAGGTCGTCGAGGCCTACCGCGAGCACTTCGCCTCCCGACGGCCCGGCGGCGCCCAGCCCGGCCGCGGCGGACAGATCGGTCGCCCCCGCAAGACCAAGGGTCACAAGGGTGGCAAGAGCGGAAAGGCGGGCAGGGGGGCCGAAGGCGGCCAGAAGCCTGCCGGCGAACGGGAGGCGGCAAACCAGCGGGAGCAGCTGCCCGAGTCCGCGATCCGCGAGTGGCCCTGACGTCCCCGACCGGGTAGGGGCGGGTCAGAAGGTCTCGGGCTTGAGCCTTCGCGGGCTGGTCAGGAAGCCCCAGCCCCAGCAGCCGTGCATGACGGCGAGCACCGGAGGCACCCGCACCCGAGTGGCGAGCGGTTCGCCCCGAGCGGCGAGCAGACCACCGACGGTGACTGACACGGCATACCCCGCGGGCAGCAGCCACAGGGGCCACCACACGAAACCTCCGACCGTGCCGCTGGCGACGAGCACCAGGGCGGTCGGCGGGGCCAGGTAGCGCAGGTTGATCGAGTCGGTGTGCAGCCGTGACACGACCCGGCGCCACCGGCCGTAGTCGCGGTACTGCCTGGCCAGGGTGCGCACGCTGGCGCGCGGCCGGTAGGTGACGGTGAGGTCGGGAGTGAACCAGATCAGGCCACCGGCGCGCCGGATCCGATAGTTCATCTCCCAGTCCTGGGCCCGGCTGAAGTGGGTGTTGTAGCCGCCGACGCGGCGCAGCCACTCCCGCCGGAAGACCCCCAGGTAGACGGTGTCGGCCTCGCCCGGCTGTCCGCCGATGTGGAACCTCGCGCCGCCCACGCCGATCCGGGAGGTCATCGCGACCGCGACAGCGCACTCGAACGGCGTCTCGCCGTGGGCCTGCATGATGCCGCCGACGTTGGCCGCCCCGGTCTCGTGCAGCAGGGCGATCGCCTTGGCGATGTAACCCGGGGAGAGGATGCCGTGCCCGTCCACCCGCACGACGATGTCGTGACGCGCCTCCGCGATGGCGGCGTTCAGGCCGTCCGGAGTGCGCCCGCTGGGGTTGTCGACCACGCGCACTCTCGGGTCGGCGGCCGCGAGGGAGGCCGCGACCTCGGGCGTCCGGTCGGTGCAGGGTCCAACAGCCAGGATCACCTCCATCTCGCCCGGGTGGTCCTGGGCAAGGATGGCGGCGACCGCATCGGCCAGGTGCTGCTCCTCGTCCAGGATCGGCATGACCACCGAGACGGCCGACTCCGGCGCGGGCGGTGGCGGTTCGGGCGGCAACGGTGGTCCTCGCGGAGGTGACGGTCGGGTCGCGGTCAGGCTACCGGTGCCGGGCCGGACCGACGCGCACGACACGGACCGTTCGGGGACCACGTGCACGGCTGGACCCAGACGACTCCTTTACCCTGTTGCGGTGCCTCAGGACTTCGAAGACGGCGTAGACCGCTCCCGCCAGATCCCGCAGGGCAACCGGCCGGGATCGCGCGCTCCCCGCTCGCAGGCTCCTGACCCGGCCGACGGCGACGTGATCCGGGTGGACACGAGGCGTTCCACCGCCCGCCCGATCCCGACGCGCAAGATCCGCACCGACCGGCCCTCACCAGCTCCCGGCGGCCCCGGCGGCCCGACCGGTCCGTCCGGCACCGGTGGTGGTGGCGGTCGGCCGCCGCCACCACCGGT
>NZ_VOHR01000105.1 GCF_009192725.1 Segeticoccus rhizosphaerae
CCGCAGCACCGCCTCGGTGTGCCCGCCCATGCCGAGCGTGCCGTCCACGAACACCGCGCCGGGGCCGGTCAGGGCGGGCGCCAGCAGCTCCACGATGCGGTCGCGCAGCACGGGGACGTGCCGCTGGTCGGCGGCCCCGTGTGGGTTCATCTGCGCTGTCCTCCTGGGTGGCGTGGTCACTGGTGGTCTGGGGTGGCGAGCCCTGTCGTCAGGTCTCCAACCGCTTCTGGAGGACCTCGGCCCGACACCGGGGAAGGTGCGTCGGGACGGGGAAGCGGGTGGAGACCTGGCGCCAGGGGCGCCGTGCTGGTGGGTTTCGTGGTTCGTGGCGGTCGAGGTGCGCTCGGGCTGCTCGGCCTGGGTCGGGAGGGCGGGTCAGAGCAGTCCGGGGATCACCTCCTCCGCCTGCTCGGCGAAGGCGTCCTCGGTGCTGCTCAGGTAGGCGTCCCACGCGGCGGTGTCCCAGACCTCCACGCGCGATCCGGCGCCGATGACGGTGCACTCGCGGCTCAGCCCGGCGTAGGCGCGCAGGGCGGCCGGGATGGTGACCCGGCCCTGCTTATCGGGGATCTCGTCGGAGGCGCCGGAGAGGAAGACGCGCTGGTAGTCACGGACCGCCTTGCTCGTGACCGGTGTGGTCCGCATCGTCTCGGCCATCCGGGTGAACTCGTCCATCGGGAAGACGTAGAGGCACCGCTCCTGACCGCGGGTGACCACCAGGCCACCGGCCATCCGGTCGCGGAACTTGGCGGGGAGGAACAGGCGGCCCTTGTCGTCGAGCCGGGGGGTGTGGGTGCCGAGAAACACGAGCCGACCCTCCCTCCAGCGCGGGTCCCGACGACCCACCTGCCTCCGTAGTCCTCCACCTTACTCCACTTCACCCCACGGTCAACCTTCCGGTGCGTGTTTCCGACGCCGTGTTCCCCGCGTTTGCGCAGGTCAAAAGACATCCACGGCGGGTGGAGGGAAAGCGAGCAGGAGATCCCAAGAGGGAGGCCCCGAGCTGCGCCCTCGGGTCGTCGCGAGCACCGTGGCGGCGCTCCCCCGCAAGGTTTGCGGTGCAGGAGGGCTGAACCGGAGCAATGTTCGTGACGTTGTGGGGGGAAGTGGGTGATGATGGGACCACAGGGCGGGGCCGCTCGCCCGGGAGCGATCCGCCCGCCGAAGGAGTTCATTGGTGAGTGCCGCTGACAGCCAGACCGACCTCATCGGGCAGGATCAACGGATGCACAACGCGTCGCAGGACCAGCCCGGTGGGCCGATCGGCCCGGTCGGCGACCACGTCGACGACCACGCGGCGCACCCCTCGGTCATCCGGGTGGCCCGCGACATCCACGAGGCGATCAGCTCGGTGATCGAGGGCAAGTCCGACGTGATCAGCACCGCCGTCACGGTGCTGCTGGCGGAGGGGCACCTGCTCATCGAGGACGTCCCAGGCGTCGGGAAGACGATGCTCGCCAAGGCGCTGGCGCGCTCGATCGACTGCACCGTGCGTCGGGTCCAGTTCACCCCCGACCTGCTGCCGAGCGACATCACGGGAGTCAGCGTCTTCAACCAGGACGCCCGGGTCTTCGAGTTCCGGCGCGGAGCGATCTTCGCCAATGTCGTGGTCGGCGACGAGATCAACCGCGCCTCACCCAAGACGCAGTCGGCGCTGTTGGAGTGCATGGAGGAGGGGCAGGTCACGGTCGACGGCGAGACCTACCTGCTGGCCAGGCCGTTCATGGTGATGGCCACCCAGAATCCGATCGAGATGGAGGGCACCTACCCGCTGCCCGAGGCGCAACGGGACCGGTTCATGGCCCGGATCTCGATGGGCTATCCCGCCGCGGAGTCCGAGCTCACCATGCTCGAGACCCACGGCGCCGAGTCACCCCTCGAGAAGCTGGAGCCGGTCACCGACGCCGCCACGGTGGAGTCGCTGATCCAGCAGGTCCACGGCATCTACGCCAGCCCCGCGGTGCGTCAGTATGTCGTCGACCTGTCCGTCGCGACCCGCAAGAGCAGTGCCCTGCGGCTGGGTGCGAGCCCTCGAGCCAGCCTGCAGCTGTTGCGCGCTGCCCGCGCACATGCCGCCCTCGCCGGTCGCGACCACGTGCTGCCCGATGACGTGCAGGCCCTGGTCCTACCGGTCCTGGCTCATCGGGTGATCCTGACCGGTGAGACCCAGCTGGCCCACCGGTCCGCGGTGGACGTCCTGCGTGATCTGGTCCACCGCGTACCGGTGCCCGCCCCGACGACCTAGCCCGCCATGGCCTCCGGCAGACGACGACACACCCTCACCACGCGTGGGCGCTGCTTCGTCGCGGCGGGAACCACCCTCACCCTCGGCGGGATGCTGCTCGGCTTCTCGGACCTGACGCGGGTCGGTGTGCTGCTGGTCGTCCTGCCGCTCGCCGCGCTGCTGCTGACCCGGAGGCGACCGCCCGCGATCGCCATCTCGCGCGAGGTGCAGCCCGCCCGGCTGGGCCTGGACCAACGTGCCGAGGTGCGGGTGACCTTCCAGAACCGAGGCGGCCGCCGCAGCCCGCTCTTCCTCGCGGAGGAACGGCTCGACTATGCCCTCGGCGACCGGCCGCGCTTCGTGTTGCCGCGGATGGACCCCGGCGCCCGCCGACGGCTGACCTACCGCGTGAGCAGCCACGTGCGGGGGCGGCACCTGCTCGGTCCCATCGCGCTGCGACAGCGTGACCCGTTCGGGCTCACCCACGTCGGCCTGGTCCTGCGCTCGACCACCGAGGTGCTGGTGCTGCCACGGATCGAGCCCCTGGGGGCGGCCCGGCCGCGCGGCGAGGGCCTGGGCAGCGAGGGCGAGATCCCCCACATGGTCGCCTCCCACGGCGAGGACGACGTGAGCATCCGCACCTACCGCGAGGGCGACGAGCTGCGGCGGGTGCACTGGCCGGCGACCGCGCACCGCGGCGAGATCATGGTGCGCCAGGAGGACCGGCCGGCCCGTCGTCGTGCCGTGCTGCTGCTCGACTCGCGCTCGGCCGCCCACCGGGGCTCGGGGAGCACCAGCTCGTTCGAGTGGGCTGTCAGTGCGCTGGCCTCCATTGCGGTCCGGCTCGTCTCCGAGGGGTATGCCGTCCACCTCGTCAGCGACGGAACGCTGGCCGACGGCGCCAGCGGCCAGCTCGTGGACCTCGACGCCATCCTCTCGGCGCTCGCGCTGGCCCAGCCGGGACCGGCGGAGGCCTTCGACGCCGCCGTCCGCGAGGGGCAGACGCTGGCAGCCACCGGGGGCGTGGTGGTCGCCGTCGTGGCGGACCACGACGAGGACGCCCTGCGCCGGCTCACCGCGGTCCGGCAGCCGGGCACCGTCGGCCTGCTGCTGCTGCTCGACACCCGGTCCTTCGACAACCGCGCCGAGGAGTACGAGTGTCCCGAGTCCACCACGGCGATGTCCAGCATCCCGGGAACTGCCGGCTGGACCACCCAGGTGGTCGGCTCCGGCGACTCGGTCCGGGCCGTCTGGGAACGGGCCACGGTCACCGGCTCGCTGCAGCAGGTGGGGGCCCGATGAATCGCGTCCGCGCCTCCGACGGCCTCCTCGCGGCGCTGGCCCTCGCGGTGGCCAGCTGGCCGCTCACCACCCTCCTGCAGCCCTCGACCTGGATCCAGCCGGCGCTGCTGCTCGTGCTGCTGGTGGCGGTCCTCGGGATGCTCGGCAGGGCCGCCGGACTGCGCGGCGTGGCGGTGCTGGTGGCCCAGCTGGTCCTCACCGGCTTCACGGTGATCTGGGTGTTCCTCGGCGGCCACCTCTGGTACGGCCTGCCCACCGACCAGACCCTCGATGATGCTCGCGTCCTGGTCGAGGAGACCGTCACGACGGTCACCAACTTCGCTGCTCCGGCACCGACCTCACCGGCGATCATCTTCGTGGTCGCCGCCTCGCTGGCGCTCATCGCCACCGTCGTCGACTACCTGGCGGTCACCCGCAGGGCGCCCGCAGTGGCCGGGCTGGTGCTGCTCGCCGTGTTCCTGGTCTCGGCCGCCAACAGCGGGTCCTCGCTCAATCCCGTCTATTTCCTGGCCCTGGCCTGCATGTGGCTGCTGCTCCTGGCTCGCCAGGGCAGCTCCGTCCTGAGGAGGTGGTCGTCCACCGACGCCACGCCGGCCACCCCGACGCGGGACCTCGACGACGTCCGCGGCATCGCGGGCCACGCCTCGGTGGCCCGTGCTCTCGGTGTGTCCACCCTGGTGCTGGCGATCGCTCTCCCGACCGTCCTGCCACACCTGCCGCCCCACTACTTCGCAGACGGACTCGGTCGCAGCGTCAGCGGCTCCGGTGGCACGGGGACGGTCGGCTTCACCCAGACCCTCGACCTCACCGCGGACCTGGCGAGCCGTGACACCACACCGGTGATCACCTACCGCACCAACGACCCCACGCCTCCCCCGCTGCGCGTGAGCACCACCTCGCACTACGAGGACGGCCGGTGGCTGCCCGAGCAGGTGTCGCTCAAGCAGGTCGCGACCTCGACCTCACCGAAGATCACGGCACCGGTCGGGCTGCAGCATGACGTCGGCCGCAAGAGGTACCGGATCAAGGTGCAGACCAACCGGCTCAACGCCCCGCGGCTCGCGGCGCCGTCGCCCGTCGTCGGCGCAGACCTCGACGGGGTGGACTGGGGCATCGACCCCGACGACCGCTCCGTGATCGTGAGCCGCCGGCCGGGTCACTACCAGGCCACCTTCCTGGAGATCGGGCGCGACGTCGAGGCGCGGACCTTCGCGGTGAGCCCAACGAAGCTTGCCGGTGTGGCGCCCGAGGACCTCGCCCTCGATCCTCACTCCGCTGACCTCGTGCGCACGCTCGCCAACCGCGTCTCCGGCAGCGCCAGGACCCCGCTCGGCAAGGCGATCAGGATCCAGGACTGGCTGCGCGACCCGACTCGCTTCAGCTACTCACTGACGTTGGCTCCGCCGCGACGGGACGCGGACGGCAACCGCCTCGACCCGATCAGCCATTTCCTCGTGACCAAGCAGGGCTACTGCACCCAATTCGCCACGGCGATGGTCATGATGGCCCGCGCGGAAGGCATCCCGGCGCGGATGGCCGTGGGATTCCTGCCCGGAGTGGAGGACGGCAACGACCTCTACACCGTCACCCAGTCCAACGCGCACGCGTGGCCCGAGCTCTACGTTCCGGACCTGGGCTGGGCCCGGTTCGAGCCGACACCAGCCGTCCGGTCCGGTGAGCCCCCGGTCTACGCCGAACAGGCACCGGCCGAGGCGACACCCGGAGGCCGCCCGTTGAACGAGAGCGAGGCAGCGCCCCCGGTCGTGCAGCCCGGCGCCCCGAAACGAGACATCACCTCGCTACCGAACGACACCGACACCACTACCGCCCCCGCTCCGTCTGCCTCACCATGGTGGGACCGGCTCCCCTACGGCGTGGGCGTCCTGGTGCTCGCGATCCTCGCCGGCCTGGTCGTGCCCCTCGCCGGCCGCTACCGGCGCCGGCACCTGGCCCGGTTCCCCGGACGCGACGGGGTCGAAGCGCAGTGGGCCGCGTTCTCCAGCAGGATGTCCGACTTCGGCTTCGCCGAGCCCCGAGGGCGCACACCGCGGCAGCTGCAGCGCCACTACCAACAGCACACCGGGCTCGACAAAGAGTCCGCGGCAGCCATGGGCAGGGTCCTGCAGACCCTCGAGCAATCCCGGTATGCCGTGCCCACCGCCCAGCCGTTGTCCATCGGGAGCGACACCAAGCAGGTGCTGCGCGACGTCACGAGGACGCGATCGTGGAGCACGCGCCTGCAAGTCATGCTCTGGCCCGGCAGCGGGCGCGAGCAGTTGCGGATCTGGGCGAGGGCCGCCGCTGAGCTCCTCGCACGACCGGGCCAGGAGCTCGGCGACCGGGTGGACAGCTGGACGACGCGGCGCCGCCGTCGCTCCGCACGCACCCGACCCCAGTGAGGAATCTTCGTGAGGTTCCGCCCCCCAGGAGGGCACCAAACCTCGCGATGATTCCTCACGCCAACCCCGGTTTACCCGGCCGCGCGATCAGTCGAGGTAGTCGCGCAGGACCTGCGAACGGCTCGGGTGCCGCAGCTTGCTCATCGTCTTGGACTCGATCTGCCGGATCCGCTCACGCGTGACGCCGTAGACCTTGCCGATCTCGTCCAGCGTCTTGGGCTGACCGTCGGTGAGGCCGAACCGCATCGAGACCACCCCCGCCTCGCGCTCGGACAACGTGTCGAGCACCGAGTGCAGCTGCTCCTGCAGCAGCGTGAAGGAGACGGCGTCCGCCGGGACGACCGCTTCGGAGTCCTCGATCAGGTCACCGAACTCGCTGTCGCCGTCCTCACCCAGCGGCGTCGCCAGGGAGATTGGCTCACGGCCGTACTTCTGGACCTCGACGACCTTCTCGGGGGTCATGTCGAGTTCCTTGGCCAGCTCCTCCGGCGTGGGCTCCCGGCCGAGGTCCTGCAGCATCTGCCGCTGCACGCGGGCGAGCTTGTTGATGACCTCCACCATGTGCACCGGGATGCGGATCGTGCGGGCCTGGTCGGCCATGGCCCGGGTGATCGCCTGCCGGATCCACCAGGTCGCGTAGGTGGAGAACTTGTAACCCTTGGTGTAGTCGAACTTCTCGACCGCGCGGATCAGACCGAGGTTGCCCTCCTGGATCAGGTCGAGGAAGAGCATCCCGCGGCCGGTGTAGCGCTTGGCCAGCGAGACCACGAGCCGCAGGTTGGCCTCGAGCAGGTGGTTCTTGGCCTTCTTGCCGTCCTGCGCGATCCACCACAGCTCACGCTTGAGCTTCATCTCGATCTTCTCGCCGGAGTTCAGCTGCTCCTCGGCGAACAGGCCAGCCTCGATCCGCTTGGCCAGGTCGACCTCCTGCTCGGCGTTGAGCAGCGCCACCTTGCCGATCTGCTTCAGGTAGTCCTTGACCGGGTCGGCCGTGGCGCCGGCCGTGACGACCTGCTGGGCCGGGGCGTCGTCCTCGTCGTCCTGCCGCAGCACGAACCCGCCGGTCTCGGACTCCTCCTCGACCGGCTTGGCAGGCGCGTCGGCCTCGTCCTCGTCGTCCTCGAGGTCCTCGTTGGGCACGTCGTCGGCGGACTCCGCGGCCTTCTTCGCCGCTCGCTTGGAGGCGGCCTTGGTCGTCTTCTTGGCCGTTTCCTTCTTGCCCGTGGTCGTCGCGGGCTCCGCCGCGGCAGCCGCCGCCTGCTTGGTCGTCGCGGCGTTCTTGGTCAGGGTCTTCTTGGCCGGGCCCTTCCTGGCCGTCTCCTTCTTGTCCGCCTTGTCCTCCACCGCCGTCTCGGCCGCCTTCGGTCCCGATGCCTTCTTGGCGGGCCTCGCGCTGGCCTTGGCCGCGGCCTTCTTGGTCGTCGCGGCCGTCTTGGTGGAGGCCGTCGTGGTCTTGCGCGTGCTGGTCGCGGCGACGGCCCGGTGGGCGGTCGCGGGGTCGAGGGTCACCGCGATCCCCTGCTGCTCGAGCGCGCGCAGCACCACCTTCATCCGCTTCGGCGTCACCTCCGCGGCCACGAGCCCCTCACGCAGCTGTTCACTGTCGACCGATCCGCGGGTCGTGCCGAGACGAAGCAGGTCCTGCAGTGCGGGGTGGCCGAACTCGGCGGGCAGGGACTCAGCCGCAGCGGCGGAGGATGAGGGGGACTTCGACACAGGCGACACCGACTACCTTTCGTCGCACTGCGCGGCGCGGAGCGCGTGCGACATCACCGTGCCGGCTACGCGCCAGACACGATCAGATGATGGGGGGTGGATGGTCCCAGCGGCCTTCGGTTCCGACCGTTCGGCCGCAGGTTCACTACCATTATAAAACCTTGGAGGGTGTGCTGTCTCCACGGACCCCGATGGAAGACGGTGACGCGCCCGCGGTCAGGCGTCGGCCTTGACGGCCAGGACGGGACACGGAGCATCGAGCAGGATCCGCTGAGCGTTGGAACCCAGGATCAGCTTGCCCACCGGGGTGCGCCGCCGCAGCCCGATGACGATGAACTCGGCATCCACCTCCTCGGCCACTGCGATGAGGTCCTCGGCCGGCTCGTTGCCGCGCACCAGCTGACGCACCTCGTGCTCGACTCCGACCTCATCCAGCTGGGCCTGCACCTGGCCGAGCTCCTGCTCGAACCGCTGGGCCTCCTGGCTGTCGAAATCTCGTCCGCCGCGATGGGAGTTGATGACGATCAGCTTGGTGCGGCGCAACTGGGACTCCTCCGCGGCACGGCGAAGCGCTGCACGTCCCTCCTTGGTCGGCACATATCCCACGACGACAGCCACTGGAACCCTCCTTGGTCGAGACGCGCGGCTCCTGCCACGCCGCAGACGCTACCGGATGGCACGGGTCGGCGCGTCGGGCTTGGCCGAAGGCTGGCCGACTCAGCCGGTCAGGGCCTCCCGCACGACGGCCCCGACCTGTGCGGTCTCGATGAGGAAGCCGTCGTGGCCGTGCGGCGACGTGATCAGTCGGTAGGTGCCCCGGTCGCCGGCCTCGACGATCTCGCGCGAGAGCCGCGCCGGGTAGAGGCGGTCGGAGTCGACGGCCGCGACGGTCAGCTCGCCGTCGAAGCGGCGCAGGGCCCGTCGCAGGCCGCCGCGACCACGTCCGACGTCGTGGGAGTTCATCGCCTCGGTGAGCACGAGATACGAGTTGGCGTCGAACCGGGACGCCAGCTTGCGGCCGTGGTGGTCGAGGTAGCTCTCGACCGCGTAGCGACCCCCACCACCGAGCGGCTGTTCTCCCCGTTGCGCCTCGCGGCCGAACCGATCGGCCAGCTCCACCTCGCTGCGGTAGGTGACGTGGGCGATGCGCCGCGCGAGCGCGAGCCCGCTGTCGGGGCCGTCGTGGCCGTAGTAGTCGCCGCCCCGGAAGTTCGGGTCCTGCCGGATGGCCAGCAGCTGCGGCTGGCACCAGGCGATCTGCTCGGCGGTGGCGTAGCCGGTGCTGGCGAGCACGATCGCTCGAGCCACCATCTCGGGATGGCTCACCGCCCACTCCAGCGCGCGCATCCCACCCATCGAGCCACCGACCACCCCGGCCCACCGGGTGACCCCGAGGGAGCGCGCCAGCGCCGCCTCGGCGCCGACCTGGTCACGGATGGTCAGGAACGGGAAGCGCCCGCCCCAGGACCGGCCGTCCGGGCCCACCGACCCGGGTCCGGTGGTGCCAGAGCACCCGCCCAGGACGTTGCTCGCGACGATGAAGAAGCGGTCGGTGTCCAGTGGGCGGCCGGGGCCGATGATGCCCTCCCACCACCCGGGCGTCGGCTGGCCCGGTCCGGCCGGACCCACGACGTGGCTGTCACCGGTCAGGGCATGCTCCACCAGCACAGCGTTGGTGCCGTCGGCGTCCAGGCTGCCCCACGTCTCGTAGGCGATCCGGACGTCGGGCAGCACCCCTCCGGCCTCGAGGGCCAGTCGCCCGACGTGCACCGTATGCCGGCCGGCCGGCTCCCTGGCACCGCTGGCCGGCAGGGGCGGTGCGCTCGGCGAGACCCGCGTTCGTGGGCGAATGGTGACGGTCACGGCGGCAGCTCCCGGGGTCCGAGGGGCCCGTCCGGGCCCGCGCTTGCCGACTCGGTCCGAGTCGGCCAGGTCATCACCCGGGGCACCCCACCGCGGAGGAGGGTTGCCGGCCAGCGAGCCGGGGCTTCGCGCTGGCGCTCATGACCTCCCCCGACTCTAACGACGACCCGGTCCCGCGGGGACCCCGTGTCCGCAACGTGGACGCCCCGCTCGCGCGGCTGGGGCCGCGGCTGCGGATCAGGCGGTCGCCGTCTCGGGACGGATGGACAGATCGACCATGCGCAGCAGCAGCAGCGCCAGTCGGTAGCTCGGATCCGACTCGAGGGCCTGCTCGAGGGCGAGCCTGGTCAAGGCGCCGTCGCCGCGCCACCAGGTGAAGCTGGCGAGCACGGTGAGCGGTGCCACCGCCCACTCGGGTGACAGGCAGCGGCACAGCTCGATCAGCCTGGCCTCGATCCGCTGCCGCGAGACCGCCTGCGTGAGGTCGTCTCCGGTCGGGACCGGTGGCAGTACGGCCCGGAGCTGCGCGACGACCTCTGGAGCGGCCCGGTCGAAGCCGAGGGTGCCGGGACACAACCAGGCGATCAACCCGTCGCGCAGGTCGATGTCGACCAGGGACACGGCCGCCATCGCCAGCTCCTCCGGTGTCAGCTCGGCGACCGGCACAGCCTCGTCGGAGTGATCGAGCAGGTGACCCCAGGCGCGCAGCTCCGCGAGGTCGTCGTCGTGCTGCTCTGCCGGCCGGTCGATCGAGTCCAGGCGCCGGTCCAGCCATCGGCTGGCCGCGGCATCCACGGCCCCGGCAAGCAACGGGCGCGCCGGGCGCAGCCACGCGGCCAGCGCGGCGCGATCCGCCACCGGTTGCTTCTCGCGGGCCACGAACTCGGCCACGGCGGCGACCTCGTCGGCACCGGGAACGGGACGACCCTGCGGCGGGCAGCAGTCGGCGCTGGTGCAGTCCAGGTCGTACCACCGCCCGTCCCTCACCACGAGCCGGTCGCGGACCCCGAGCCCCGCGTCGACGCAGGCGGTGCTCATGGCGTCGAGCGCCGGGCGCGAGGCTCCGTCGATCTTCTCGTACCCGATCAGCAGGACGTCCTGCGCTCCCGAGTCCAGCAGCGGCCCGAGCAGCTGCGCGACCGTCGGCCCCGCCTCCGCCGGCGGCGGCAGGTCGACCCGCGCCCGCAGCCCCAACCGGTTGCCGTGCAGGGCCACCACGACGAGGCTGTTCACCGGGTGGTAGCCGAGTTCGTAGGGCAGCACCGCGATGACGTCGGCGGGCCCCTTGACGTGAAGTGTTGTGGTCATCCCCCGACACTGGTCGGCGCCGGATTCACCGGAAAGGTCCGTGACGAATCTGTGGATGGTGCGCATACAGTCGGGGGGAAGGGGACGACCACGTCCCCGCCCGACGATCGGGCACCTCGGCACATGGACAGGAGTGACCATGAGTTTCTTGGACAAGGCCAAGCAGGCGTTCGGGACCGCGAAGGACAAGGCCGGCGAGCTGGCCACGGAACACGGAGACAAGATCGATTCCGCCATCGACAAGGGCGGCAGCTTCATCGACCAGAAGACCCACGGCAAGTACGCCGACAAGGTCGCCAAGGCGGGGTCGACGGCCAAGAACGCGGCCGACAAGCTCGCGGCCCAGAGCGAGGCGGGCGCGGACCGGGAGACGCCCGAGGCGCGGCCCGACCCCGAGGCGCCG
>NZ_VOHR01000106.1 GCF_009192725.1 Segeticoccus rhizosphaerae
TGTCCCGACGGCACGACACCCGGCGCGGGGTCGCTGGTCTGGGCCGGGCCCTGCCCGTTCCCCGCGCCGGGTGTCGTGCCGTCGGGACCGTCCTGGGTCGCCCCGGGGGCGTCCTCGTCCTCGGCGCCCTCGCGGCTCTCGTGGCGGTCGGGGTTGTCCTGGTCTCGCTGGCGTCGCTGCTGGCTGAAGTCGGGGTAGTAGCTGCCGTGCCCGACGCCCATCTGGCCGGCCAGGTCGGCGCCGATCGCGGCTCCCTTGGTGCCGATCGTCTGCATCGCCCCGACCCCGGCGGCGCCGACCGGCCCGAAGGCCCCGGCCAGTGCCTTGGTGAACCGTCCGCCGCCAGCGTCCTGCCCGGAGGATTCGCCCTGCGAGGTGCCGTTGCTGTCTGCCGTCGAGGCGGCCGGGGATCCTTCCGCGGGGCTAGACGAGCCGGACGGGCCGGACCCGCCGGTCAGCACTCCCTGGATCCCGCCGTGGCTGGCCAGGCCCGCTCGTAGCGCGGCGCCGGAGGTGGTGCCCGGGTCCACGAACGCCAGCAGCCGGAACAGCGCCAGCGGTGCGAAGCAGCTGATGCAGATCAGCACCACAGAGGGGATCGCCGTCCCGACTGCCGTCTCGATCGAGTCCGCCTTCCCGGCTGCCACCCCGGTGGCTAGCTGGGTGCCCAAGCCGAGGACCAGGACCATGACGATCGGGGTCAGCGCGGCCGCGTGGAACCAGCGCAGGCTCTTCCAGAACCACGGTCGGCCCACCTCGGACACCAAGCCTGCGGCGGTGATCGGTGTGGCCGCGGCGAGCACGAGCAGGGCTGCGGCTCGGGTCAGCAGCACCAGGATGTGCCCGATGGCCGCCAGCCAGAGGAAGCAGCCCAGTCCGCCCAGGACGGTGGCGACCACCGCGTCGGAGACGTCGCTGGCGTCGAGCTGGCCGAACGGGTCGAACCCGGCCCAGGAGTCGATCTTCAGCAAAGATTCCATCAGGGCGTGGGTCAGGCCGGTGCAGGCGGTCATCACCGCGACGCCCCAGCCGAGCCACGCGCACCACACCAGCCAGAACTGGCCGGCGCCCAGCAGGGCGGTGGCCAGGGTCTTGCCCTCGCGTCGGATCGCGGCCGTGCCCAGCTGGACCATCAGCATGACCAGCACCAGGGATCCGGCGATCCAGAAGGTGTACCGGTAGACCGCCGCGCCGGGCCCGTTCTCGCTCAGGTCCGGGGTGAGCCAGCTGTCCGCGAGGTGCAACACCCAGCGCAGCACCCACAGCCCGGCGCTCCAGACCGTGAGCATGGCGGCGGTCCACGCGTCCGCGGCGACCTTGGTCGCTGCTCCCGCCAGCGACGAGAACGGGTTGGGGATGGGCAGGTCGGTGGGCATCACGCGCCCTCACCTGCCGTGGTCCAGGTCCGCCAGCCGGCCTTCTTGCTGATCTGGCTGCCGGGCCAGGTGGACGGCGCCGGTGCCGCCGGCGGCCCGGGGGCGATCATCCACCGCCCGCCCCGCCAGCCCATCGCCTCGCAGTAGCCGTAGCCCATCCGCGATTCCCGGTCGACGGTGGCCCGCACCTCCACCAGCACGCAGGCCAGCACCCAGTCCGGGCCGTCGGTCCCCTTCACCAGGGCAGCCTGCGGGGTCACCACGACCGTGCTGGTCGGGTCCAGCGTGTCGCCCATCCGCGCGGCGCCGAGGAACGCCTGCACGTTGCGGGTCAGCGGCCAGCCGGCCACCCCGGTGCCGCCGGGCAGGGCCCACTGGCGGTGGATGCTGTTGGTCTGGCGAATGCTCATCGCCTGCAGCACCGCCTGCTCGATCGCGGCCAGCTGACCCACGGCACCCTGGGGGGTATGCGGGAAACCGGTCGGCACCTGCGCCGGCCCCACCGTAGTGGCGGCCGGAATCCTGATCGCCGGTCCCGGGACGGCGGCCGGTTCGCTCGGCAGCGCGGCGTCGGCGGGGACCTGCATCATCGGTGCAGCGGCTACCTGGTCCCGGTGCTGTTTGCCTCGTTGCTGCGTGGCGAACGCGTGCGGATCGGGTTGCCGGGTGGCGACGTCGGGGCCAGGCCGGAGCAGGAAGTAGACCGCGAAGCCGAGCCCGACCAGCACGGCCAGGACCGCGGCCACCCCGCCGGCCAGCACCGCCAGGAGCCGGCCACGACCCCACGCCTGCCCGCCCTCGACGCTGATCGACATCAGATGCAGCCCTGACCCATCATCGCGGTCAAGACGCCCGGCAGGACCAGGTAGCCGATGACCGCGACGAAGACGACCACGATGCCGATCATCGAGACCTTGCTGGCGTGCGGCATCGCGAACACCCGTCCCCCGACGACTCCGCCGATGCCGACGATGATCCCCAAGAAGAACAAGATCCCGACCCCCCACAGCACATACCCCTGGATGTCCTGGACCGGCTGCGCTGCTCCGGGCGGCGCCTTCGGGCAGACCTTGGCGGCCAGCGTGGTCACCCGCGCCGCGGCCTGGTCCATGACGTTGCTGTTCATCGTGTTCCCTTCGTGGTGATGCCCGGCACCAGCCGAAGCAGCTGCGCCGCCGCGTCCAGCAGCGGTCTGGGCAAGGGGTCTCCGGTCAGCCCGCGGACAGCGAGGCCGGAGTCGAGCGGGGTGCACACCAGCCGCTGCTCGCGTTCGAGGCTGCGGGTCAACGGGCCGGCGCTGTGCCGCACCGCTTTGGGCCAGCGCCTGGGAACCGGGCCACGAACCGCAGCCACGACCGGGACCTCGCCCAGCAGGTCGAGCGCCACCTCCAGGCGGCGCAGACCCGGGATGGTGGCCGTCGCCGTGAGCACAACCGGGTTCCCGGCTCGCACCACGGTTGCCATCCAGCCGGGCGTGGCCAGGACCTGGCCCATCTCCCAGGCCACGTCCAGCACCGTCGCGGTCGCGCCGTCGTCCGCGGGCAGGAGCTCAGGGACCTCGTCGAGGGTGGTCAGCACCTCGCCGACGCGCTCGAGGACGACCTGGTCGCGGGTGCCGCGGATCCAGCTGCCGCTGGCGCCCAGTTCGGCGGCGGCTGCTGCGGCCAGTCCCGTCAATGTGCGCGAGGCGCACTCGACCACCCGGGCTGGTACGCCGATCGCCGTCGCCAAGGCCACGGCCAACGTGGTCGCGCCGCTGGATCCACCGCAGCCCAGTACCGGCAGGACGGGTTCGACTCCTCCCGACCCGACCGCGCTGGCCGGGTCGGTGGCCGCTCGTTCGGCCGCGGCGGGAGTGCGCACGGTGTGCGGGCGGAACTGCCCGGTCTGCACTGCGGCCCAGGCGCGCTTCAGCTCCTCGACCGAGACGGCACGCCGCTCGGTGATGGTCTGGCTCACGCCGTCTCACCCCCGAGCCCAGCGCGTCGGTAGTCGATGGCGGCCCGCAGCTCGGCGGCCGTCAGGTCCCTCAGCGCCGCCTTGGCCTGCTGCACCTGGTGCAGGTGTGCCACGGACCCGTCGATCTGCCGGATCACCTCGGCCTCGCGGCCGACCACGTCAAACAGCCGCGCGATCTCCGCAAGGCTGCGCCGGTCGGGATCCCCCACGGGTTGCTTCTTGGCCACTGTCATCACCTCTACCGACCCAAGGCGCGTCGCGCCGGGCTGGTGATCACCCCTCATGCCGGAACCTGAAACTGACCACTCTTGGATGCGGCTGACAGCGCCGCGATGGCCAGCCCCGCACGCCGGCGGACCGTCGGCCGGGACAGGCCCCACTGCCGGGCGACCGGCCCGGTCACCTGGTGGGCCATCAGGCCCGCCCCGGAACGCGTAACCCGCGGGATCGAGGCCCGGGCGGCCGACTTGACCAGGCACAACAGCAGGGCACGGTCATCACCGCTGATGACGTCGTGGTCGCAGGCCCACTCCAACAGGTCCAGCAGCTCGCCCTCCGAGTCCACTGACAGTGGTTCCTTCAGCGGCTGGTGGTAGGCCCAGAAATGGTTGGTTGGATCCACCGACGTCGTCCTGCTCCAGGTCGGATCGGTCCGCGTCAGCTGCGAGGCGGCGTCGCACTCGCGCAGCACCGCCGACCGGGTGTCGTGCAGGATGTTCGCGGCCACCTTGCGCCGTCGTCGCCACGGGAAGGTCCGCACCTGGATCCACAGCTGGCCGGCGACGACCTGGTCGATGTCACGGGTCAGCGTGCGCAGCCTGTTCGCCAGGACCGTGGCGCCCGGCACCAACGCCCGGGCCAGCATCCCGGCCGCGGCCAGGTCGGCATCAGCGTCCGCAGACGCCAGCGTCGCCAGAGCCAACAACACCTCATCCGCGTCGGCCTCGCCGGCTCGCCTCAGCCACTGCTGCAGGCTCGCGGCGTCGGCGGCCATGGCGAGCTCGGGATACCGCGCACACCAGCCTTCCCATTGCCGGTCGGCGCGGACCAACACTTGGCTGTGCTGCCCCACCCCAAGGTGCTCGGCGATGCTCATCTCGGATCCCTCCTGCCGTTCGGACACGGCAGGACCCTCGCCCTCGCACGTCACCGACTACGTCCCCCCACAGCGGGGGTGCGCACCCTCCGCGGGCCCCACAGGGGAGGGGGAACGTGCGTTGACCTGCAGAAATGCTCCGCACCCCAACTCGGCTGGATAAGTTGGCCGGGAAGCGGAAAGACGGCCCTGAAGGTCGGCGAAGAAGGGGTGATCCCGCATGGTTCCCACCCGGCAGGCGACCGACCTCGCAAGTCAACAAACGGTCGGCTAGTCCGAAAAACGAAGGTGACCACGCGTGGGTGAGCGCCCGCTGGCCGGCAAGGGTTTCAGTGGTCGAGGCGGTGTTGATCAGGCGACGGGTTCGAGGGTGACTTTGTAGCCGAGGGCTTCCAGGCGACGGATGTGGTTGTATTCGCGCTCTGCCGGGTGTCGTAGAAGTCTCAGCCGAGGTCGACAAACTCGGTGGTGGGTCTGAGAGCAGATGCCAGACGATGGTCAGGATGGAGCGGCCGACGGCGACCAGTGCGCGCTACTTGCCACGTCGGCGGGCGAGGCGTCGGTAGCGTTCCCCGAGGAAGGTGTCGGTCTTGGCGGCCGAGACGGCGGCCTGACCCAGCACAGCGGCGAGGTACCGGTTGCCGTGGCCGGTGGCGCCCGTGCCCTTCCTACGGCCGGCGGACTCCTTGATCCCGGGAGCGAACCGGGCCCAGGAGGCCAGGTGCGCGGGCGTCGGGAACCGGGACATGTCCACCCCGATCTCGGCGATGATCACCCGGGCGGCGGTCGGGCCGATCCCGGGGATCTGGTCGAGCCGGTCGAACGCCTCAGCGAAAGCGGCGATCTCCGCCTCGATCCGCGCATCCTGGGCGGCGACCTTCGCCTCGATCTAGTCGATCCGGGCGAGCATGCTGGCCAGCAAGAACGCGTGACAAGCGCCTCTTCCATCTGCGGGAACTTGACGCGCATCCGGGCCCGGGCCAGCTGGGCGAGGACCTTGGGGTCGCGTTGCCCGCCGATCAGCGCGGCCATCATCTGACGCCCGGAGACCCGAGGATGTCGGTCGCGGCCACGGACAGCTTGATGCACGCGTCCTCCAACAGCTTCTCGACCCCGTTCTTCTCGGCGGACGCGTCGGCCACCAACGCCACCCGATACCTGGTCAAGTCGCGTAACCGACGGATCCCGGCCGGCGGCACGAAACTAGGCCGGATCATCTGGCGTTCGGCGACCTTGCACAACCACACCGCATCGAGCCGTCTTGGGCCGTCCGGGCAGGTGCTTGACGTCCTTGGCGTTGACCAGCCACGCGTGCAGCCCGCGGGCCTCCAGCAGGTAGAACGGGGGGCTTCCAGTAGTCACTGGTGGCCTCCACCACCACCCGGGTCACCCCCAAGTCCAGGAACCGGTCGGCCAGCTGCTGCAGCGACCGGGTCATCGTGGAGTACGTGACCACCTCCTGCACCGGCTTGGACTTGCCCGGCGGGCCGGGGATCCGCACACAGCACACCAGCTCGGCCTTATCGATATCTAGCGCTGCCACTCGCTGGATCTTCGCGTGTTCCGCGGGAACACGCAGACGTCCAACGTAATACGCGATTCGCGTAAGAGGAGCTACTCTGGTCACATGAGAGACAGTGATGAGCCGAGCTTCGAGACGGCCCGTCTCAGAGCCCTGTCAAAGACGGTCTTCGGGCAGGCGTATCGCCTTGAGGTGATGCTTGCCATCGCCGACGACCCGGACGGTCTTGTGACCTTGACTGACCTCGCAGCCACGATAGGCACCGCGCCAAGCAACGTCCAGAAGCCACTCCAAGCCCTCGTGGAGGCACAACTGTTGGTGGACTGCCCCCGGGGTAGTGACCGGCGTCGCTTCTTGCTCCGTCGCCCCAGCGCTGCATGGGACTGGGCGCGAGAACTTTCCGCGCTTGTCCGACCCGAACCGCAGACTGAATACATGACCTCATCTGACACACCAGCTGGGACCCAAGAACCTCAAACCAATCAGAGAACTTCTCAGATCACCTTCACCGCTCGACCCGCCGGTGCTAGTGTCCCGCTAGCCATGGATCAACGCCCGGGCCATGCTGGCAGCCTCCAGCGTGGGACAGGCGAGGAGGACTAGTGAACGTGTACGCACGACCCCTAGATCGCGCTGAATGGAACGCCACGGTAGGACAGAAGGCCCAGATCGCCAGCGCCTCGTCAGCCGTGTCCGCTTTGATCACAGCGCTCCTGCGGAACCGCGACGCTGTGGTTGGGCCCGCTCTTCACCGGGAGACAACCTTAGTCTTCGGGTGGTTGGAGGACCTGAACACGCGGCGGTCAAACGCGAAGGCGCTCTCTGACCTCATTGACGATGCAAAAGCGCCGAGTGACCACTTCGGGCCAGCGAGCCTCATTGTTCGCGCCATGGCTGAGACACCTTCGCCTGATGACTCCGCAACTGAACGGGAACGCATCATTGAGGATACGCTCGCCAAATTCCTCGGCGCGCGCAGTGGCATCAGCACCAAGGATGAGACTGTTCGCGTCGTGGACCCAAAAAAGGCAGAAACGTTGGCTGCGCAGCTTGATAGGATCTCAAACACTTTAGTAGAAGACGCATATGAAATGGACCGTGAGCAAGATCAGCAATATGCCGCAATCTGATCTTCCCTACTAGCGACTTCTATGCAGCAATACAGGGGTTTGCTGAGAGCGGCGCAAAATGCCGATGCTGCGCTGAATGATATCAGTCGCGCAATAGAGGGTAGCCGGCTACCCCAAAGGGAGGACCTAGGGGGGATATTTAGGCTCGCCTCACCCGGGGCGGACGAGACGACCCTCGCGGGGAAGATCCGCGCATATCTCGACGAGGTTAAACAGGCTGGCAGCGAGATGGCCGCGCCAGACCTATCAGGCTATTCGCTAGCCTTAGGAAGGCTCGAAGATGCCCTGGTGGAGATCCGTAGAGCCGTTCGATACGCTGAGTCGAATAGCGGCTTTCATTGGTGGATTAGACAACGCCTGTCCGAGCTCGGGGTTGATGGGCTCCACGTCATCACCAAGCCAGGCAGCAGCCGCACCTTCAAAGCAGAAACAAGATCGTCATTTCTTACGATGCTGGAGAGCGTCCAAAGCAAAATATACTTCACGCCCAACTTCTTGGCGACGGCTGGTACCTTTAGGCTCCTGTCGGTCCCTTACAGAGACGGCACTCAAGGCCGTTGGCATCCAATCAGCTTGGGGCACGAACTTGCGCACTTGCGCTATGACAATGATTGGATGAAGAAGTTTCTTTCCGTGCAAGGTATCGACGTAAACACGCCAGAGGGCGTTCAGCAGGTCGTCAGGACGGCTAGGGAGAGAGTGAAAGATCCCACCGCCGCTTGTGAGCCGTGGTACATGATCGTTATCGCCTGGCTAGTTGAAACCGCGTGTGACGCCGTAATGTTTCACTACTACGGCACATGCGGAGTTAATGCTCTTCGATCCTATCTTGAGGTTCACAGCCCCCCGAAATGGTCCGAATCGCACCCCTCACCTCAGATGCGCCTGTGGGTTTTGGAGCATCGAGAGCCGAACCCGAAACTCTCAGGCTTTCTTGACAGTAGCCTACATTCTTTAGAGCGGTTGCGCGTACAGGCGTATCAACACTTCGCACCATTGGTGAGAGATGCCGTGATCGGAGAGTTGTCGGGAGAGCACCTCAAAGAGGCCGTGCGCCAGACCGTTGCTGCAGACGCGCGAAAAAGGCGTGGGCGAGGGGAACCGCCTATTAGTAGCGATTGGGACGCAGCCAGCGCCGTCTCGTCCCCCTCATCAGTAGAGTCGGGTCTGGTCGCGAGTCTGTGGGTCGAAGGTGACCCAGTGTCACCCGACGGCGCCCCTTTGCAGGGCGATGTAGTCGAGGAGGTGGCGTCTTGGGAACGTCGCGTTCAGCATGCTGTTGACTTCCTCCAGTTCCAGCATCGATTTCTGTCGCAGGTTTCGCTTGAATACAGGGAATCAGATCCTGATGATTTCGAGGTGACGAATGCGTTCCATGTTTCTCTTGACGGTGTGCGCGCGGACGAGCGTGCCACAGGGCGTCCGTCGCGAGACGTCCGACTCGGGCGTCATTTCATCGTCTTCAGGCGGAATTCTGCGGTTTCGCTCAATGCAGTGTCCGGAAAGGGTTCGAGAGGAATTCAAGAGATGGTAGAGGTGGGATGGGGAGAACCTTTCGTTCTTCATCCACAAGAGATGGTGCTAGCCGTAACTCTTGAGTCAATTTTGATGTCGGATGATTGCAATGCACAAGTGCTATCGCGATCTTCTCTGGGTCGGATGGGCCTACTTTCTGCAACCGCAGTAGAAGTGCAGTCGGGATTCAGAGGCTGTCTCACGCTTGAATTGGTAAACCTTACTTCGATCCCGCTGGAGATCACGCCGGGGCAACGGGTGGCACAGATCGTCCCGGCGGCAATCTGCGGGCAGCCACACCGGTATGACGGAAAGTACCAAAACCAAGATTGGCTGCCACGGTATAGTGAAGGAATCAAGGACAAAGAACTCAAAATTATCGGGAATTTGCGGGAGCGCGAATGAGACTCACTGTTGAAATTGAAGAGGCGGCTGCTGAAGAAGGTCCGCGATTACTCGATGAAGTGACGGGGTGGGAGGACGTGAAGACGGACCTGCCAGAAGGCTCGGAAGGCGGGTTCATCACTGAAACACTGTTCGCCGTCGCATTGGTGATTGCTGCAGTATCAAATGGTGCGTTGACGTTGGCGCGTACAGTTAAGTACATTCAAGACAATTTCCATCGCGCGGTGCTTGTGGACCTCACCGGCGATGAGCCTAAGGTGACTGGTCTTCCTGGAGGTCCGGGAATGCGGGGCCGAACTTGGGTGAAGGGGCGAGACGGGCAGGTCGAGTTGGAGCCCAATCTACAAGCTCCCCAATTGGTGGACGAACTGAAGTCGTTGATGCCGAGGAGTGGATCGTGAAGTTGCAGGGTTCTCGGCCTGCGCCCCTTTGATAGCTTGATATGTGAGATGGTCGTCGTCGCAGAGGCCGGAATGCTCTCCGCGGTGAACTTGACCGCGCTCGATGAGGCGGCTCTGCGCCAGATCGGTTGTACGCCGTCCGACACGGCCGGGCTGATCCACGCTCACCGCATCCAGCAAGCGGCCCTGCTCAGTAGGCAATTGGCGCCCTCTGTTCGAAGATCCCCGGTCGCCCTCAAGCACTCTTCGCTGGCGCTTTCGGCAATCAGCTCGCGGCGCGGTCGGGGTCGAGCCAGTCGCGGTTGCGGATGATCTCTTGGGTGCGTGCGGACAGTTCTGTCGGAGCCTGGTCGTCGTCGGATCGGTTGCACACGTCGTCGCGCAGGATGCGTCCGGCTTCCCCGTGGTGGCCTTCGGCTGCGGCGACGGCCACGAGGTCGAGTCTGGGGATGTCCTCGTGCGGTGCAGCCAGTGCGGCCAGCTCCGCGGCGCTACGTGCCTGGGGCAGGTCCCCGGCCTGGAGGGCTGCGGTGGTGATGGTGTGGGCGACGTCGACGACGGCGCACAGCATGTGCTGGTCGAGCCGGTCGCCTTCGGAGAGCCAGGACCACCCGCCAGGGCGCAGCTGGTCGAAGGGTGTCCCGCCGACCAGGGTCATCGCGCGCCGCAGGTCGACCAGGCCGTCGGCCCCGCGTGCTTCTGCGCGGGCCCGGAGACGGCGGAACAGGTCGGCGTCGACGAGCAGGTCCTCGACCTGGTAGACGCCGATCCCGCGGCTCTTGGCGGCTGCGGACTCGCGGGCGTTGGGCAGGTGCTTGGTGCCGGTGCGGGGGTTGATGCCGAGCCAGTCGCGGACCATCTTGATGTCGGTGCGGGCGCGGCCGCCCGTGATGCCGAAGGCGTCGGCCAGCTGGGCCGGTGTGGCGCCGTGGGGACGGGTCGCCAGGTAGGCCAGCAGTTCGGTGGCGTAGGGCTTGCGTTTGGCGACAGCGACCGCCTCCCCGCGGGTGCGTGCGCCGACGGGCCCGAGCAGGGTGAGCCGCGGCAGCGTGCAGTCGTCGCTGAACCAGGCGGCCACGTCGTCGTCGAGGGTGGGGTCGGCGGCCTCGAGGTCGTCCCGGACCTGGACCGGGACGTGGGGTGCCAGGGCCTGCAGGTCGTCGGCGGTGGCGGCCGCGACAGCGAGGTAGTCCTCGTCGGGCGCGTCCAGGAGGCTGCCTGTCTCCTGGTCGTCCTCGGTGTCGTCGGAGCGGGCGTGGTCGCGCGGTCGGGTGTGCTCGTCGCGCAACGCGCCGGCGGCGTTGGTGAACGACCGCCATCCGTCGGGCTCGTCGGGAACGGGGATCTCGGTGTCGTCCAGGTCCTCGCCCTGGGCCAACAGGGCTGCGCAGCCTCGGGCTTCGTCGCTGGTCAGTCCGACGGCGATCAGGTCCAGCCCGGCGGCCGGCAGGGTGACCCGCCCATTGGCGGTGACGCGGATGGTCGTGTTAGTTCCCTGCTCGTCGCCGCCGACCAGCACTATGGCGGTGCCGGTTTGGCCGGGGTGGTCGTGTACCAGGTCCACCAGTTGTCGCAGCTCGTCGTGGCCGGCGTGGTCGGTGTGTTCTGCGTCGTCGATGAGCAGCAGCCGCGCCGGCCAGACGTCGTCGCCTGCGCCGTGGCCTCGGGCGGTGGGCACGTCCACCCCGACGGCGGTCGCGCGGTCGATGACCGCGACGGCGTCGGCCAGCGCTTCGTTGGCCACGGCGGCGGAG
>NZ_VOHR01000107.1 GCF_009192725.1 Segeticoccus rhizosphaerae
GCACGGCATCGTGGCGGCCGCGCCCCTCGTGGTCAACACCGCTCCGCCAGGTGGAGCGGACGCGCTGGCCGCCCGGCTCGGTGACGCGCCTTCCTCCGCCGGCCAGGTGCTGCTGGACGTCGTCTACGACGGCTGGCCGACACCGCTTGCCGCGGCGTTCGACAGCAGGGGCGCGAGCGTGGCCGGTGGCCTCGACCTGCTCGTGCACCAGGCCGCACGCCAGGTCCTGCTCATGACCGGGTTGGAGCCGCCCGTCGAGGCGATGCGCTCGGCCGGTGTCGCCGCGCTGGCAGGACGGTAGCCGTGGCACCCCTGAGCATCCCCCTCGCCGAGGGCTGGGCCGAACCCGTCGGCTGGCTGGTGGCCCTGTGCGGCGTGCTCGGGATCGGGGTCGGCCTGGCGCTGAGCCGCTGGGTGGAGGCCCGCTCCTACCGGCTGGAGGACGAGCAGGAGGCGCCGCGGCGGGCGGTGGGCTGGTGGTTCGTGCCGGCGCTGGGAGTCCTGTGGGCGCTGCTCGCGTGGCGCATCGGTGACGTCGGTCACGGGCTGTTGCTCCCGGCATACCTGTATCTCGCGGCGGTCGGGATCACCCTGGTCGCCATCGACCTGGACGTGCACCGGCTGCCCGACCCGATCGTGCTGCCTTCCTTCCCGATCCTGCTCGTCCTGCTGGTCCTGGGTTCGTGGGGGACCGGCGAGTGGGGCGCCTTGGTGCGGGCCGTCATCGCCGCAGTGGTCCTGCTCGTCGGCTACTTCCTGCTCGCCCTCTTCTCCCCCGGTGGCAGCAGTCTCGGGCTCGGCGACGTCAAGCTCGCGGGACTGATGGGACTCGTGCTCGGCTGGCTGGGCTGGTGGCCGGTGCTGATCGGCATCTACGCGGGCTTCATCCTCGGCGGCGTCCTCGCGGTGGTCCTGCTGGTCACCCGGCGCCGTGGCCTCAAGAGCTTCATCGCCTACGGGCCACCGATCATCGTGGGTGCGTTCGTGGGGGTGCTGCTGCCGGTCCAGCTGGTGACCGGGGCGCTGACCGGCTGACCCGCCGTGGCAGGATCCAGAGCATGCTGCGTTGGTTGACCGCCGGTGAGTCGCACGGGCCCGCCCTGGTCGCGGTGATGGAGGGGCTGCCGGCGGGGGTCGAGGTCACGACCGGGCAGGTCGCCTCCGCGCTCGCGCGTCGGCGGCTCGGGTTCGGCCGGGGCGCGCGGATGAAGTTCGAGCAGGACGAGGTCGAGTTCTTGGGTGGTGTGCGGCACGGGAGCACCATCGGCTCGCCCGTCGCGATCCGGATCGGCAACACCGAGTGGCCCAAGTGGCAGGCGGTGATGAGTCCCGACCCGGTCGCAGCCGAGGCGCTCGCGGGATCGAACGACGTGGGCGCGCCTCAGGAGCTGGCGCGCAACCGGCCCCTGACGCGGCCGCGTCCCGGCCACGCGGACCTCGTGGGGATGCAGAAGTACGGGTTCGATGAGGCCCGGCCGGTGCTCGAGCGCGCGTCGGCGCGAGAGACCGCGGCGCGGGTGGCGCTCGGCTCGGTGGCTGCGGCGTTCCTGGCCCAGGCCTACGGGATCCGCTTGGTGTCGCACACGGTCGCCATCGGTGCCGCTGGAGTCGGTGCGGACGCCCCGCTGCCGACCCCGGACGACGTCGAGGCGCTGGACGCCGACCCGGTGCGCACGTTGGACGCGGCCGGGTCGGCGGCGATGGTGGGTGAGGTGGAGGCCGCTCGCGGAGACGGCGACACGCTGGGTGGCGTGGTGGAGGTGCTGGCCTACGGACTGCCGCCCGGCCTCGGCTCACACGTGCACTGGGACCGCCGGCTGGACGCCCGACTCGCCGGTGCGCTCATGGGCATCCAGGCGATCAAGGGCGTCGAGGTGGGCGACGGCTTCCGCACGGCGGCAAGGCGGGGCTCGGCTGCCCACGACGAGATCGAACGCGACGCGGACGGCGTCATCCACCGGAGGACCGGTCGGGCCGGCGGCACCGAGGGCGGGATGTCGACCGGTGAGGTGCTCCGGGTGCGGGCCGCGATGAAGCCGATCAGCACGGTGCCACGCGCACTGGACACCGTGGACGTGGCCGATGGGGGCGTCGCCAAGGCGATCCACCAGCGGTCCGACGTGTGCGCCGTGCCGGCGGCGGGAGTGGTCGCCGAGGCGATGGTGGCGCTCGTGCTCGCCGAGTGCGCGGTCGAGAAGTTCGGCGGCGACAGCGTGCCCGAGACGGCCCGCAACCTGCGCGGCTACCTCGACGCGATCCCGGAGACGATGCGCTCGTGGTGACCGACGACAGCGGCCCCCGGCCGGTGGCCGTCCTGATCGGCCCGCCCGGGTCCGGCAAGTCCACTGTCGGCGCCGTCCTCGCGGCCCGCCTCGGCTGCCGGCTGCGCGACACCGACCAGCAGGTGGAGGCGAGGACCGGGCGCACCATCTCGGACATCTTCGTGGTCGACGGCGAACCGGCCTTCCGTCAGCTCGAACGGGTCGAGGTCATTGCCGCGCTTTCCGAGCACGACGGCGTGGTGGCGCTCGGCGGTGGGGCGGTGATGGACGAGCAGATCGCCGTGGCGCTGGCCGGCCACACGGTCGTCTTCCTCGACGTGGGTATCGCCGACGCTGCCGCCCGCGTCGGGTTCAACCGGTCGCGGCCGTTGATGGCGATCAACCCACGCGGGCAGTGGGTCAAGCTGATGGAGCGGCGGCGCGGGACCTATGAACGGCTCGCGACGCTGACGGTCGACACTGCCGGCCGGACGCCGGAGGACGTGGTGGACGAGATCGTGGGACGACTGGGAGATGGCGCGTGAGTGATCCGACCCGCATCCGCGTGGGCGACGACTACGACGTGGTGATCGGGCACGGCCTGCTCTGTGAGCTGCCGTCGATGATCGGTGAGGGCGTCGAGCGCGTCCTCGTCGTGCACCCCCGGGCGCTGCGTGCCACGGGTGAGGCGGTGCGGGACGACCTTGCCGAACGCGGCTACTCCGCCTTCGTGGCGGAGGTGCCGGACGCCGAGGCCGCCAAGTCGGCCGAGGTCGCGGCGTTCCTGTGGGGTGTGCTCGGGCAGGCCGGCTTCACGCGGTCGGATGCCGTCGTCGGGCTCGGCGGGGGAGCCACCACCGACCTGGCCGGCTTCGTCGCCGCCACCTGGCTGCGGGGGGTCCGCGTGGTGCAGGTGCCGACGACCTTGCTCGGCATGGTCGACGCGGCGGTAGGCGGCAAGACCGGTCTCAATACCGCGGAGGGCAAGAACCTCGTCGGGGCGTTCCACCCCCCGGCCGGGGTGCTGTGTGACCTCGCGTCGTTGGAGACCCTGCCTGCCAACGACCTCGTGGCGGGGTTGGCGGAGGTGGTCAAGTGCGGCTTCATCGACGACGAGCGGATCCTGACTTTGGTCGAGGCCGATCCGGAGGCGGCGAAGGTCGACGGTCCGGTGCTGCGCGAGCTGGTCGAGCGGGCGGTGGCCGTCAAGGCCCGCGTCGTGGCCGCCGACCTCAAGGAGTCCTCGCTGCGCGAGATCCTCAACTACGGGCACACGTTCGGCCACGCCGTCGAGCTGGCCGAGCGCTACAACTGGCGGCACGGGGCGGCCGTGAGCGTGGGCATGGTGTATGCCGCTGAGCTCGCCCGTCTGGCCGGCAAGCTCGACGACGAGACGGTCGACCGGCACCGACAGATCCTGTCCGCTCTCGGCCTGCCGGTCGCCTACCGGGGCGACCGGTGGCCGCAGCTGCTCGACGCGATGAAGCGGGACAAGAAGGCCCGCGGCTCGTTGTTGCGATTCGTGGTGCTGGCCGGCGTCGGCCGTCCCGTGCGGCTCGAGGGCCCCGACCCGGCCCTCCTGCAGGCCGCCTACGCCGCGGTCTCCAGTGACACCTCTCCGGGTGGCGCGATCTCCCTCGGTTGAGGGTTTGCCCGGGACGCGTTTTCGCAACTCGCGCTGGCACTACCGGGGTGAGCGGCCGTCATACCGGCGTGCCGCACGGTGTGTCGCCGGGCAGTGCCAGCGTGACGTGCGATTCGTGGTGGCTCCGACGTGAAGCCGCGCTGGCAAACCTGACGTTCGTGGCGGCATACCGGCATGATTCGGCGGGTTTACCAGCGCGGCTTGACCGTCCCGCTGGCCAGGGGGACGTGACTGCGCCTCTGGCGAGCGCGACGTGACTGCGCCTCTGGCGAGCGCGAGTTGGCCGACGCGCGGCCCCGCGTCGGACCGTGGAGTTGGTCAACCGGTGGCGGAGGCCGACCGCCTCGCGCTGCCGCCCTCGGGGGCCACCTCGGAGAGCAGCGCGTAGAGCGCGTCGCGGTCGGCGTCGGACGGCACGCCCCAGCCGGGCTGGTAGCCGTAGACCTCGCGGACCGGCTCGCTGGACCGGGTCCGGTCCAGGATCTCGATGTCGTCGCCGGTGACCAGACCCGGGTGGTAGACGCCGCAGGCCTCGGACACCTTGACGAGGTCGCGGCGGAGGGTGCGGATGTAGTTGGCCAACCGGACCGACTTCAGGCTGGGGTCGAGCCCGCGCGTCAGCCACGGGTCCTGCGTGGCGACTCCGGTCGGGCAGCGGTCGGTGTGGCAGCGCTGGGACTGGATGCAGCCCACCGACAGCATGGCCTCGCGTGCCACGTTGACCATGTCGCAGCCCAGCGCGAACGCGACCATCGCGTTGTCGGGCAGCCCGAGCTTGCCGGACCCGATGAACGTGATGTCGTCGGTGAGGCCGGCCTCGGCGAACAGCGAGTAGACGCGGGCGAACCCGAGCCGGAAGGGCAGCGCGACCGAGTCGCTGAAGGTCAGTGGCGCCGCGCCGGTGCCGCCCTCGCCGCCGTCGACGGTGATGAAGTCGACGCCGCGGTCGGTCGTGGCCATCTGGCGGACGAGGTCCTCCCAGAACGTCGAGGCGCCGACGGCCGACTTGATGCCCACCGGGAGGCCGGTCTCGGTGGCGAGCAGCTCCACCCAGTCGAGCATGCTGTCGACGTCGTGGAACTCGGCGTGGCGGGACGGGCTGACGCACGTGACGCCGACAGGCACACCGCGGGCCTCCGCGATCGCCTCGGTCACCTTGACGCCGGGCAGCACACCACCGAGACCGGGCTTGGCGCCTTGGCTGATCTTGACCTCGATCGCCTTGACCGGCGCGCTCGCGACGAGATCCTTGAGCCGCGCGAGGTCGAAGCGGCCCTCCTCGTCCCGGCAGCCGAAGTAGGCGGTGCCGATCTGGAAGATCAGGTTGCCTCCCTTGCGGTGGTAGCGAGACAGCCCTCCCTCGCCGGTGTTCTGCATCGCGTCGCAGATCGCCACCCCGCGGTTGATCGCCTCGACCGCCTGGGCGGACAGTGAGCCATAGCTCATGGCAGAGACGTTGACCACCGAGTCCGGCCGGAAGGCCTTGGCCCGCCCGCGGGCTGCCCCCATCACCTTCGCCGAGGGCAGCCAGACCTCCTCGCCGGCGTGGATCCCGGACGGCGGGACCACCGACGAGAACGTCCGCTGCTTGATGATCGGGTAGCCGGACAGGTTCTCCATGTCGTTGTCGGTGCCGAACCCGAAGTAGTTGTTCTCCAGCTTGCTCGAGGCATAGACCCAGCGGCGCTGATCTCGGCTGAACGGTCGCTCCTGGTCGTTGGAGGTGACGATGTACTGGCGCAGCTCCGGCCCGATCGCCTCCAGCAGGTAGCGGAAGTGGCCGACCACCGGGAAGTTGCGCAGCAGCGCATGTCGTTTCTGGGCCAGGTCATAGGCCGCGAGGCTCGCGGTGGCCAGGACGGGCAGGGCGCTGATGCTGGCTCGACTCCACTTCATGCACCGCAGTCTGCCCACCCCAGCGCCCGAGTGCACGCCATCCGGTCCTGGCAGGTTCGGCCGCCCTAGACTCCACGTATGACGCCCCATCGCGTTTTCGTGCTCAGCGGCCCGAACCTCGGGCGCCTCGGCACCAGGGAGCCCGAGGTCTACGGCTCGGCCACCCTCGAGGACGTGGCGGCCTCCACGCAGAGCCAGGCCGAGGAGCTCGGTCTCTCCCTCGAGTTCCGCCAGACCGACGACGAGGCCGAGCTGATCGGCTGGATCCACGAGGCGGTGGACGAGAGGGCCGACGTCATCCTCAACCCGGCCGCCTTCACCCACTACTCGTATGCCCTGCGCGACGCGTGCGCGCTCGTCACCAGCGCGGGGGCGAGGCTGGTCGAGGTGCACCTGTCGAACCCGGCGGCGCGGGAGGAGTTCCGCCACACCTCAGTGGTCGGCGGGGTCGCCACCGGCACCATTGCGGGGTTCGGCGCCGACTCCTACCTCTTGGCCATGCAGGCGCTCGCCCTCAGCGGCCGCCCGGCGACGCCTTGACGGGGCGAGCAGCCGGGGACCTGTGGCCCGGGCCCCTCCCGGTGCACCTCATGGCGGTGCGGGCGGTGGAGGCCGCTGCTGTCGCCGCCTCCCGGTTGGCCGAGTTGCGAGGGGCACCACTGCGTTTCGAGGTGGACCCGGTCCTCACGGCCGCATCGTTCGACTCCATCGGCCACCTGCGTGTCGACGGCCGTGCGCCTGAGCCCTTCGCGCCGCTGTCGGGCTACTTCCAGACGTCGGACGGGTGGGTCCGGTTGCACGGCAACTATCCCCATCACCGCGCTGCCCTGGCCGACGTCCTCGGCACCGACGACCGCGACGCGGTGGCCGACCGGTTGCGGGAGCGGTCGGCGCAGGAGGTCGAGCAGAGCGTCCGTGCCGCCGGCGGTATCGCCGCCGCCCTGCGCACTCTGGAGCAGTGGCGCGCGCACCCGCAGGGTGAGGCCGTCGCCGGTGTGCCTCTGGTCGAGGTCGACGAGGCCGAGGGTGCGGTGCCGCTTTCTCCCGCGGATGGTCTGCCGATGTCCGGCCTCCGGGTGCTCGACCTGACTCGGGTGATCGCCGGGCCGACCGCCACCAGGCTGCTCGGGGCGTTGGGCGCCGACGTGCTCCGACTCGACCCACCGGCGCTCCCGGAGCTGCTCGACCAGCACCTCGACACCGGGTTCGCCAAGCGCACCGGCACCGCCGACCTCGCCGATGCCGCCGTGTCAGCGCGGGTGGACGAGCTGCTGCACGAGGCGGATGTGCTGGTGACGGGTTACCGCCCCGGGGCCCTGGCCAGGTTCGGGCTGGATGCGCGGGCCGTGGGGGAGCGGCACCCGCACCTCGTCCGGGTCGAGTTCTGCGCGTGGGGGTTCGACGGGCCGTGGGCCGACCAGCGGGGGTTCGACAGCGTCGTGCAGTCGGCGGTGGGCATCGGGCACGCCTATGGCGCCGAGGTCGACGGTGTCTGGCGACCCGGGGCGCTGCCCGCCCAGGCGCTCGACCATGCCACCGGCTACCTGGTCGCCGCGGAGGTCATGAACCTGCTGGCCCGCCGGCACGAGACCGGGCCGGGGGCCGCCCGCCTCTCGCTGGCGCGGACCGCGCACTGGCTCACCACCCTTCGCGCCGCAGAACTGCCGAGCCAACCGGACGGCTCGGGCGAGCCGGTGCGCCTGACCAGCCACTCGCCATACGGGCTGCTCACGTATGTGCCCCTGCCGTTGCGCGTCCACGGTGAGCCACTCGACTACCCCTCCCCGCCGGGCCGCTACGGAGAGGCCGAGCTGACCTGGCTGACGGTGCCCGCGCCCACGGATTCCGGATCCGGGGTCCCGCCCCGGTAGAATGCTGGCGATCCCCCGTTGGCCTCCGGGGCACCGTCGTGCGCACACCGCGCGAGGTGCGGCTCCGGCAGACGAAAGTGACGCAGCTCTTGGCTTCGACGAACGACCTCAAGAACGGCATGGTCCTCAACCTCGACAACCAGCTCTGGTCGGTCGTGGAGTTCCAGCACGTCAAGCCCGGCAAGGGCCCCGCCTTCGTGCGCACCAAGCTCAAGGCGGTCATGTCCGGCAAGACCGTCGACAAGACCTTCAACGCCGGCACCAAGGTCGAGACCGCCAACGTCGACAAGCGCGACATGCAGTACCTCTACAAGGACGGCGACGACTACGTCTTCATGGACGGCAAGACCTACGAGCAGATCACGGTCCAGGGCTCGGTCGTCGGTGACGTCGCGAACTTCATGCTCGAGAATCAGACCGCCATCGTCGCCACGCACGACGGCAACCCGCTGTATGTCGAGCTGCCCGCCTCCGTGGTGCTCGAGATCACCTACACCGAGCCGGGACTGCAGGGCGACCGGTCCACCGGCGGCACCAAGCCGGCGACCCTCGAGACCGGTGCCCAGATCTCCGTGCCGCTGTTCCTCGAGCAGGGCACCAAGGTCAAGGTCGACACCCGAGACGGTTCCTACCTCGGTCGCGTCAACGAGTGAGTGCTCGATCCAAGGCGCGCAAACGCGCGCTGGACATCCTTTTCGAGGCCGAGCAGCGCGGGCTCAATGTCGAGACGCTGCTCGCTGACCGGCTCGCGAAGCCAGCGGCGGAGACGCCGCTGCCGGAGTACACCGTGGAGCTGGTCCAGGGGGTCGTGCACCGATGGACCCAGATCAACGAGCTGCTGACGACCTACAGCCAGGGCTGGACGATCGACCGGATGCCCGCGGTCGACCGGGCCATCCTGCGCCTCGGCTCGTTCGAGGTGCTCTGGAGCGACGGCGTCCCGGACGCCGTGGCGATCGCGGAGGCGGTCGAGCTCGCCACGGCTCTGTCCACGGACGACTCGCCGGCATTCGTCAACGGGCTGCTTGCTCGGCTTGCCGAGGTCAAACCGACCCTCGTCTGACCCGCAGGCTTCCTCAGCCTGCGGGGGCTGCGGTGGCGGCGACCTCCCGAGTGATGGCCTCACGTGTCGGGATCGGTTCGATGCCGAACGTCTCCTGGGCCGCGCTCGAGTCGAGGATGAACGGACGGCGGAACTGGTGCTGTGTCTCGCGCAGCTCGCGCACGGACCGGTTGAACAGGCCGGCGGCCCAGACTGCCGCGTAGGGGAGCGGTCGCACCTTCGGCTCGACGTGCATCACCTCCGCAGCCATGGTGGTGAGCTCGCGCATGGTCCGGGGCTCGGCGGTCGGGACGTGCCACGCCCGGCCCCACGCCCGTGGATCCTGCGCGCCGGTCACGAGCAACCTCGCGACGTCCTCCACGTCGGTCCAGCTGTGGGCGGCATCGAGCGCACCGGGGATCCAGGCCGTGCGCCCCTTGGCCCAGGCCGGCAGCACCACCAGGGACAGCAGCGAGGACGCCTTGGCCCCGATGTAGTCACTGCCGCGGACCTCGAACACGCGCACCCTTCCCGCCTGGTGCGCAGCCAGGGCATCCCGCCACATCTGGATGCGGACCCTGCCCTTGGTCCCCGTCGCGGCAAGCGGGTGGCTCTCGGTCATCGGGGCGTCAACCTCGCCGTAGACGTAGAGGTTCGACGTGGTGGCGAGCACGGCGCCTGCGGATTCAGCGGCCGCCAGCAGCGAAGCGGCGATCGGCGGCCAAGCGGTGGTCCACTGGTCGTAGGGAGGGTTGACGCAGTTGTAGATCGCCGCGGCGCCCTCCGTGAGCTCGGCGATGCGGGAGGTGTCTGCTGCATCCGCAGCAACCTTTTCGGTGCCGTCGACCCCGGTCCCGCTCCGCGTGATGACGCGGACGTGGTGGCCCCGGTCGAGCAGCAGCCTGCTGGTGGCGCTCCCGACCGGCCCGGATCCGACGACGATGTGCAGACTCATGGTGACCATCTCTCTCTAATGTGAGCACTGCTCTCTGACGTGACGATCATGACCCCCTGTTTGAGGCAGTGTCAAGAGCGTTGCTCTCGTTCCGTGACAAGCGCTCTCTGACTCTGACAGGATGAAGCCATGGCAGAGACGAAGCGGACAGGGCTGCGGGCCCGAGTGCGGGCGGAGATGATCGAGGAGATCAAGCAGATCGCCCTGCGGCAGTTGGAGGTCACGGGAGCAGATCTGTCCCTGCGTGCCGTCTCTCGCGAGCTCGGGATGGTCTCGTCAGCGATCTACCGCTACTTCCCGAGCCGTGATGACCTGTTGACGGCGCTGATCATCGACGGCTACAACGCCATGGGCGCGGCCGCCGAGACAGCCGAGGCCGCCGTGCCCCGGTCCGACCTGCGTGGGCGCTTCGTCGCCGTAGGGCGGTCGTTGCGGGCGTGGGCGGTGGCACACCCGGCGGAGTACGCGCTGCTGTATGGCAGCCGCGTCCCCGGCTACCAGGCGCCCGCCGACACGGTGGGTCCGGCGGCGCGAGCGGTCGTCGTGCTGGGTGATCTCCTGCGCGAAGCCGCGGCGCGCGGCCGCTTCGAGGACGAGCCGTCGGTCCGCCTGCCGAAGCTGGTGCGTGCCGACCTCGAGGCCGCCACGCGGGGATCAGTGTTCGAGGGGGTGCCGGTACCGGTCGTCGATCGTGCGGTGGCTGCCTGGTTGCAGCTGTACGGCGCCATCAGCTTCGAGCTGTTCGGCCACCTCGTCGGCACGATCGACCATCCCGAGGAATGGTTCGAATACCGGCTGCGCACCCTGGCGGCCGAGGTCGGCCTGTAGGCGGTGCCGCCGCTCCGCCGACTCGTCGGCCTGGGACACGCATCCGAACTGCCGCGCTGACGCTCCGTCATCCCCAGGCACGAGCCGGTGGTGGAGGGCCGCGAGGGTCACGGTAGGATCACGCTGACCGACATCCTTTAACGACCTGTCCCGTGAGGCAGGGAAGGAGGTCTCGACGCCGTGACGCGTCCCGACTTTGTGGAACCCACACCACCTGCAGACCTCGACCCCACCGCAAGGGTCGTACTCAACCCGGGTGACGTCTCCCGCGCCCTGCGCCGCATCGCCCACGAGATCCTCGAGGGCAACAGGGGCGCCCAGGACCTCGTGGTCCTCGGTATCCCGACCCGTGGCGTCCCGCTCGCCCGCCGCCTCGTGCAGGTGATGGCCGAGGTGGAGGGCCGCGAGATCCCTGTCGGATCCCTCGACGTGACGATGTACCGCGACGACCTGCGGCGCCAACCGGTGCGCGCCATGGAGCACACCGACGTCCCCGCCGGTGGCATCGACGGCAAGACCGTGGTGCTGGTCGACGACGTGCTCTTCTCCGGCCGCACCGTGCGGGCGGCGATGGACGCCCTGGGCGACCTGGGCCGCCCCCGCGCCGTCCGGCTCGCGGTGCTGGTCGA
>NZ_VOHR01000108.1 GCF_009192725.1 Segeticoccus rhizosphaerae
TGTGGCGCACCGGGATCCGGCAGCGCCCCCGCGCGGCGGGCAAGTCCGGGCGGGAACCCGAAGGTAGGCCGCAGCCGGATCCCGGTGCGCCACACCGGCACCAGCAGCGGCAGGCTGAGCACGACGACGCCGAGGGTGGTGCCTCCGGCCAGTGTGTATGCCGCGGTGCCCGACAGCGTTGTCGGGTCGCCTCCGTCGGCACCCGCCAGATGCGCGTAGAGCAGGTAGGTGGCGATGACCACCACACTGGAGAGCAGCGGCGCGATCGCCACCGCGAAGAACCGGCGGTGGGCCTGCAGGATGCCGGCGAGGACGATGCCGACGCCGTAGAGGACGACCTGGGGTGCGAAGACGACCAGCATCGTGGCACCCAGCTCGACCGAGGCACTGTCGACACCTTCGGCGCATCCGTTGTTGCCGAGCAGCACGTTGCTGATCGGGTGCGCGAGCACGGCGAGCAGCACCGCGAGCGGCACCAGGACCGCCACCGCCCAGGTGAGCATGGCGGAGGCTGCGCGGTCTGCAGCGGCCTCGTCACCGCGCCCGAGCTGCCCGGCGATGAGGGGCACGGCGACGGCCGCGAGGGCACCGCCCGCGGCGACCTCGTAGAGCACGTTGGGCAGCACGTTGGCGCTCTGGTAGACCTCTCCGACGCAGGTCGTCCCGACGCTGCCGGAGAAGACCAGCCAGCGGCCGAACCCGATCACTCGCGCGAGCAGGGTGGTGATCGCGAGCAGCCCGGCGGCGGCCAGCAGGCCGCTGCCGAGGCGGCGCGTGGTGGGGCTCACCCCGGTGTGGACCGACCGAGCGCGTCCAGCTCGCGCAGGACCGGCGTGGACTCGATGACCCGGGTGAAGCTCACCTTCTCGGAGGCCAGTGTGAGCGCGGTGAGGAGACCGAGCGCCACGAGCCTGCCGCGCAGCCCGGTGCGCTCCAGGATCGCCGTGCCCAGCAGCGCGCCGGCGCCGTTGGCTCCGGTGTCGCCGAGCATCGACCTGCCGGCCAGGTCCTCGGGAAGCAGCGCGAGGGCAGCGCCGCTGGCAATGGCGGCACTGCGTCCGCCCTGCCCGGGCGCCAACGGCAGGGCCGTCGCGAGCACCACCTTGAGGGCGCGACCTGGCCTCAGGTCGAACAGGTTGACCACGTTCGCGGTGCCGGCCACGACTCCGCCGCCCGCCACGGTGGCCGCTGCACGGGCGGCGCCGGAGTGTGCCGAGGACCGGACCGCCCCCCGCTCGACCAGCCAGGAGGACACCAGTCCGGAGACGGCCAGACCGATGATCTTCACCGACCCGGTGGTCAGACGGCCCTGGCGCAGCGCGCTGAGGTGACCGCGCAGACCTTTGCTCGCGTCGTCGCCGCGCAGATCGTCCCACGCGCCGAGGGACCCCGCCGCGAGCACCGCCACCGCGCCGGCCGCCGTGCTCGCACCGTCGCCCCGTCGCCGGCTGGAGAGACCGGAGAGCGCAGCCGCGGCGACACTGCCGGCCACGAAGGAGGGTCCCTCGAGCAAGGTGACCCGATCACCCCGGTGGTTCGTGCGGTCCCACCGGGCGGTGTCACCGGGGCACCCGCGACGCAGCACGACCGACGCGGCCCCGGTCGACAGGGCCGACACGGCGCCCACCAGCACCGCGGAGACGGCTCCGGACAGCACCGACGCTGCCGGGGTCACTGGTTCGCCGGGATCTCGGGAGCGACGGCGCTCGCGTCACCGGCCAGCCCGTAGTGCCCGTTCGCGTCGTCGTACTCACCGTGCAGCGCCAGCACCAGGGTGCCCTGCCCCATGCTGAGGTTGCCGTCGTCCACCGTCGAGACCACCGAGGTCAGCTTGGGGTCCGCCCGGACCGTGGTCACGAGTGGACTCGCCACGGCCACGCTCTGGCCCGGCTCGTGACCGGACACCAGCAGGGCCGGGCGGTCGCCGCCCCCGAACGTCGCCAGCAGTTTCAGGTAGCTCTCGGCCTCGGTGTTGCGCAACGTCTCGTCCTCGGCCAGCGGTCCGGCGACGACGACCACGGAGGTGGCTGCCTCGCCGGTGCCCGGCTGGAGCGAGATCAGCCCCGCCTTGTCCAGACCCTGCAGCACCCTGCTCCGCCCGTTCGACGTGTCGCGGCCGACGGACCCGCCCTTGGCGCCCTCCGGGGCGCCGAAGATGGCCCTGCTGAGGACGAGCGACGGCAGCTCGCCGGCGCTCGTCACCGAGGGCTCGACTCCCACGAGCTGCGCCAACGGGGTCACCGCCTGGGTCCGGGCCGTGGCCTCGTCCGGGTCGGTCCACTTGTCGCTGACCGAGATGGTGCCGACCACCTTGGCTCCGGCTTCGCTGAGCGAGTGCGTGGTCCGCTTGACCAGTCCGGCGTCGGCGTCGGGCAGGACGACGAGCGCGACCTCACGGTCGGGCAGCTGGCCGGCGATGACGGCGGGGGCGACCAGCCCGGCATACGTGTCACGCGAGGAGACCCCGTCCTGGCTCTCCTTGAGCTGGTCACGCAGCGCGCTCTTGTCGGCTCGCAGCTGGGTCACCTGGGCGGTCAGCGTGCTGCCGATGTCCTCCTTGAGGGGGCCAGCGCCGAGGACGATACCCACCGCCAGCGCGATGAAGACGGCGACGATCGAGACGACGTGGTAGCGGAAGTCGATCATCTGAAGATCCCCACGATCCATGACCAGAGGTCATCCCAGCGGGCGGCCAGGAGCTGGAGCATGGCCGTGCCCGCCGAAGTGGAGGCCAGTGCGACTGTCAACGCTAGCAGTCCGGCGATGACGAGCATGACCAGGGACAGCGTCGAGACCCGCGAACGGTAGAGGCGGCTCACGCCTTTCGCGTCGACGAGCTTGCCGCCGACGCGCAACCGGGTCAGGAAGGTGCTCGCCATACCGGCCCGTCCCTTGTCCAGGAACTCCACCAGGGTGGCGTGCGTGCCGACGGCGACGATCACCACGGCACCCTTTCCGTCGGCCAGCAGCATGGCGATGTCCTCGCTGGTGCCGGTCGCGGGGAAGATCACCGGTGCCTCGACCCCGAGCGCCTCGACCCGTTCGAGCCCGGGCGCACGGCCGTCGCGATAGGCATGCACGACGACCTCGGCACCGCAGGTGAGGGTGGCGTCGGAGACCGAGTCCATGTCGCCGACGATGAGGTCGGGCTTGTGCCCGGCCTCGGCCAGGGCGTCGGCCCCGCCGTCCACCCCGATGAGCACCGGCCGGTACTCCCGGATGTAGGGGCGCAGTGTCTGCAGGTCGTCCTTGTAGTGGTAGCCGCGGACCACCACCAGCGCGTGCCGGCCCTCGATGGCGGTGCGCACCTCGGGCAGGCCCACGCCGTCCAGGAGCAGCTCCCGCTCCTGCTGGAGGTAGGCCATCGTGTTGGAGGCGAACGCCTCGAGCTGCACCGCGAGTCCCGCCCTCGCGTCGGCCATGGCGCGGTGGATGTCCTCGAGGGTGAGTCGGATCCCCGTGGCCACCACCTCGTCACGGACCAGCAGCTGACCGTCCTCGACCCGCCCGTTCTGTCCCTCCCGCACGACGGACATGACCTCGTCACCGACCCGGTCGATGAGGATGACCCCGCCCTCCACGAGGATCTCCGGGCCGAGGTTGGGGTAGCGCCCGCTCGTCGACGCAGCGGCGTTGATCACCGCGACCGGTTGGCAGGCCAGCAGCGCCTGGGCGCTGACCTGGTCGATGTCCTCATGGTTGATGATCGCGATGTCGCCATGATGAAGCCGCTTGGTGAGGTCCTTGGTGCGGGCGTCGACCCGAATGGTCCCGCCCAGAGAGGGCGCGACGGCGTGGCGTTCGCGCCACCCGTGCAGGGTGAGTTTCATCGACCGCTATCGTGCCATGACCTGCAGGTTTCCGGGCGTGACGCCACGGCTCCGCGCCCGGTCATGCGCCCCTGTCAGGCCTTCGGGCCGACCGAGTCCTGCAGCAGCTCGCGGGCGTGCTCGAGTGCGGCGGCGGAGTCGGCGACCCCGCCCAGCATCCTGGCCAGCTCACGGACCCGGTCCTCCCCCTCGACCGGAGCGACCCCGCTCGCCGTGACGTGCCCGTCGTCGGTCTTGCTCACCACCAGGTGCCGGTCGGCGAATGCCGCCACCTGGGCGAGGTGGGTGACCACGACGACCTGGGAGGTGCGCGCGAGCGCGGCGAGGCGGGACCCCACCTCGAGGGCCGCGGCTCCTCCGACCCCGGCATCGACCTCGTCGAAGACGAAGGTCGGCACGTCCCCGCTGGCCGTGACCAGCTCCAACGCCAGCATCAGGCGCGAGAGCTCGCCTCCGGAGGCGGCCTTGGCCACGCCACGGGGCGGCGACCCGGAGCCCGCCGCGAGCAGGATCTCGACGTCGTCCAGCCCCGAGGGGCCACAGCGCAGTCGTCGCCCGTCGGCGGTCTCCAGGGCCTGGTCGGAGTCGGGATCGTCGTGTTGCCGGACGGCCACCTCGATTCGGGAATTCCCCATCGCCAGGTGTGCCAGCTCGTCACCGACCCGCTCGGCGAACCGCCCTGCCGCCTCCGTCCGGGCCGCACTGAGCTCCGTGCCGACGGCGGCCAGCTCGGCCCGCACGACTGCCCACCGCTGCTGCAGCTCGTCGAGGCGGTCGTCGACCCCCTCCAGCTCGGTCAGGCGCTTCGCCGCGTCCTCGCCCCAGGCCAGGACCTCGGCGACCGACTCGCCGTACTTGCGCAGCAGGCCACCGAGGGCGGCTCGACGCTCGCCCACCCAGGCCAGCCGGGCCGGGTCCACGTCGAGGTCTGCCTGGTAGGCCGCGAGGTCGCCTCCCACGTCGGTCACGGCATACGTGGTCTCCTGCAGCCGCCGGTCGAGCTCGGCGAGCTGCGGGTCGTGGCCGACGACGGGTGCGAGGGCTGCGCGGGCCCGGCCCAGCAGGTCAGCGACGCTCCCACCCGCCTCGTCCGCCGCGGCCAGGGCGTCGTCACCGCCCATGACCAGCAGGTGGGCCTCCCCCGCCGCCACCCGCAAGCCGTCGGCGTGGGCCAGCCGCTCTGACTCTCTTCGGAGGTCGTCGTCCTCTCCCGGCTGAGGGTCCACCGCCTCGATCTCCTCGAGCCCGGTCCGCAGCACATCCACCTGTCGGGCGCGGTCCCGCTCGAGCTCGCGCAGCCGCTGCACCTCTGCGCGCACGTCCTGCAGTTCGGCATACAGCTCGGTGTAGCGCCGCAGCGGTCCGCCGACCGACTCGCCGGCGAAGCGGTCGAGCACGACCCGGTGCTGCTCCGGCCTGCGCAGGCGCCACTGGTCGGCCTGCCCGTGCACGGCGACGAGGAGCTCCCCCAGCTCTGCCAGCACGCCGACGGGAGCCGATCGCCCACCGACGTGGGCCCGGGAGCGTCCTTGTCGTGACACCGACCGCACCAGGATCAACCCGTCCTCGACGTCGCCACCTGCTTCGGCGGCGCGGACCGCGGCGGGATGGTCGGTGGGGATGTCGACGAAGCCCTCGACCACCGCCTGACTGGCCCCGTCGCGGACCCGGCCCGCGTCGGCGCGGTCGCCGAGCAGGAGCCCAAGGCCGGACACGACCATGGTCTTGCCGGCTCCCGTCTCACCGCTGACGACGTTGAGACCCTCGGACAGCTCGAGCACGGCGTCGTCGATGACACCGAGGTTCTGGATCCGGATCTCGCGCAGCACGCAGGCAGCCTACGGCCGGCCACCGTCTGGACGGGCAGGGCGCGCACCCTCCACCGCTCTCGGCTCGCTGCGCCCGCTGCCCCTCCACCCGGAGACGGACAGGTCGAACTTGGCGACGAGTCGGTCGGTGAAGGAGGACGAGGCCAGCCGAGCGAGTCGGACCGGCTTGTCGCTGCGGCTCACCTCGATACGGGCGCCCGGCGGCAGGTCGACGGCCCTCCGACCGTCGCACCAGAGCACCCCGCTACCCTCGGTGTCGGCCAGCACCTCGACGGCGAGCCTCGAGCGGGGACCGAGCACGAGCGGCCGGGCGAACAGCGCGTGGGCGGAGATCGGCACGAGCAGCATGGCTTCGACGTCGGGCCAGACCACGGGGCCACCGGCGGAGAAGGCGTATGCCGTGGAGCCGGTCGGCGTCGCCATCACCACACCGTCGCAGCCCCAGGTGGACAGCGGTCGCCCATCGATCTCGACGGTGAGCTCGAGCATCCGCTCGCGCGAGGCCTTCTCCACCGACGCCTCGTTGAGGGCCCAGCCGGTCGAGATGAGCTGGCCCCCGTGGGTGGCGCACACCTCCAGGGTCATCCGTTCCTCGACCCGGTAGTCACGGCGGACGATGTGCTCGACGGTGGCCGAAAGGTCCTCTCGTTCGGCCTCAGCGAGAAACCCGACGTGTCCGAGGTTCACCCCGAGCAGCGGTGCGCCGTTGCCGCGCGAGATCTCGGCGCCCCGCAGGATGGTGCCGTCACCGCCCAGCACGCAGACCAGCTCGCAGCCGGCCGCGACGGCCGCCGGATCGGCCATCGCCACGTTGGGGCTGTCGGTGAGGTCGAGCTCCTTGGCCTCGTCGGGCAGCACTGCGATCTCGATGCCCTCCTGGTGGAGGCGCTCGGCGACCTGACCGGCCAGGTGCCGCGCCTCGAGCCGGCCCGGGTGGGTGACCAGCAGGATCCGGCGGGTCAAGCGGGGCCCCCGCGAAGTGTCGGAGGCCCGGGTTTCCACGAAACGTCGCAGGCCGGGGTCGCCGCCGGGTATCGCTCCGAGCCTGCGAGCGGAGAACCTCCTGGAGTGGCTTCGTGGGTTGCGGTCACGGCTGGTCCTCCTGGGTGAGGGTGTCGACGCGCAGCGTCGTCTCCGGCTCACTCATCATGCCTTCCCGGGCGCGGCTGAGCCACAGCAGGTACTCCTGGTTGCCGCTGCCCCCGGTGATCGGGCTCCGGCACAGGCCCCGCGGCAGGAGGTCCTCCTCCCCCGCCGCCGCGATGACGTCGAGCAGCGCGCGACGGCGCTGGTCGGTCGACTTCACGACGCCCCTCTTGTCGAGGCGCTCGCGCCCCACCTCGAACTGCGGCTTCACCAACGTGACCAGGTCGCCGTCGGTCTCGGTGAGTTGCGCCAGGTTGGGCAGCACGGTCCGTAGCGAGATGAAGCTGAGGTCGGCGACCACCAGCTCGAACGGCCCGCCGATCTCGGTGGCGGTCACGTCACGCACGTTGAGACCCGAGCGTTCGGTGACCCTGGGATCGCCGGCCACCGACGCAGCGAGCTGGTCGTGCCCCACGTCGAGGGCCACGACGTGCGCCGCGCCGTGGGCCAAGAGCACCTGGGTGAAGCCGCCCGTCGAAGCACCCACGTCCAGGCACTGACGTCCGTGCGCCTCCAGCCCGGAGGGACCGAACTCGGTCAGGGCCGCGAGCAGCTTGTATGCCGCACGGCCCACCCAGCGCTCCGGCTCCTCCGACAGCGTCACGGTGTCTTCGTCGGTCACCTGGTGCGCGGGCTTGGTGACGGCAGCACCACGGACCCAGACCGTGCCCGCGGTGATCATCTCCCGCGCCTGGCCCCGCGACCTGGCGAAGCCGCGACGCACCAGCGCCACGTCGAGGCGGCTTCGTGGGGGCATGACAACCGTAGGTTGCGGCGGCAGTCAGCCGTCGCCGAGGTCGGACAGCCTCGACTGCAGCGTCTCCTGGACCCTTTCGGCAGCCTCGATCTGCGTCACCAGGGGCTGACCTGTGACCCGGTCGAACTGTTCGAGCACCGCGTCGACCACCTGGTCCCCCGTCGACTCGAGCGTCGGGCGGTCGAGCACGATGGCATGCTCGCTCACGGTGGAGGCATCCGCGGGAGGCTGCTGCAGCCCTTGGCCGGACAACCCGGCCGACGGGCCGGAAGCCTCAACCTCAACGTGTCCCTGACCCTGTTGGGTGTCGTCGTCGCTGGGCCCTCCCGAGGGGGCTTGCGGGTCCTCGGACTGCGGCGTGGTCACTGCTTGAGCCGAGCGATCTGACTGGTCCGGAAGCTGCTCCTCGTCCCGTTGCTCGTCGTGACTCATCGTCAGCTCCTCTTGCGGGTGGACGCGGCCCTGCGCCGGCCAGCCTGCGCCGACTTCCGTGCCCTGCCCGACGTGCCGGCGGCCGTCTTCCTCGCGGCTGTCTTCTGGGCAGCGCTCTTCTTCGCCGTGGTCTTCTTCGCCGTGGTCGCCTTCGCCGTGGTCGCCTTCGTCGTGGTTGACTTGGCTGCGGACTTCTTCGCAGTCACCGACCTCGTGGCAGCATTCTTCGCCGTCGCCGGCTTGGCGGCGCTCCTCGCCGAGGCCGACTTCGCCGCGGCGTTCTTCGCGGCCCTCGACTTGGCCGTCGTCGGCTTGGCCGTCGTCGGCTTGGCCGTCGTCGGCTTTGCCGCGATCGACCTGGCGCCTTGCCGGGCTGTGGAGGACTTCGCCGCGGTCCTCTCCGGCGCCGTCGTGGCAGGGGACGGCTCCGCTTCGGGTGCAGCGGTCGGTTCGCCGCCACGCGCCTGCTCGGCGGCGGCGAAGGCAGCGGCGGCACGCAGCTCGGCCACTTGGGAGCGCAACACCGAGATTCGCTCCTGGGCCGCCTCCAGCTCGCTCGCTCGTGCCAGTCCGAGACGGAGCACGGCAGCATCGATCTCGGAACGCACCAGCGTGAGCAGGTTCTCGCGGTTGGTGGTGGCGGCCGCCAACAGCTCGTCGGCGAGGGAACTGACCTGGCCGGCCACCCTCGCGGGGGCGCCGCCGGACGCGGCGTTCGGCAGCGACAGCAGCCCCTGGGCCGCCTCGGTCGCCCGGGCTCGAGTCAGGTCCCCCAGACCCGTGGCCAGCTGGACATAGCCACGCACCGATTCGAATGCCATCAGATTCCTCCACCTGTATGCTGCTGGTCCGCGTAGCCGACGCCGACCCGGTCAGGGCTCACGCTACCTTCCCCGCGCGCTACCCGCTCGCTCCCTCGACGGGTCGATCCCTCGCCGGTGGCTTCTCGAGCGACGTCAGGAGCCGCCGCGCCTGCTCGCGGTCCAGCCGCCCCTCGTCGAGCCCCTTCCAGACGGCGGCGAGCGCGGCCCGCACCACTTCACCGGGGTCTCCGTCCTCGAGCACCTCCACCCCGGCCGGGTCGACCGGGGAGACACGCACCAGCGCCGCACCACACGACCAGGCCGTCTCCTCGCGCTTCACCGGCTCGAGGTAGGGCCGGTGCAGGGCGGACAGATCGGTCGCCACGAATCTCGGCCGCTTTCCTCGTTCGGCCACCGCCAGCTCGGCCGGACCGTCGACCCCGGTCAGCACGAGAAGCGCCGGGAGTCCCGCCGCGTGCGCCCCGGCGATGTCGGTGTCGATCCGGTCGCCGACCGCGAGGGTGCGCTCAGCGGAGCTCCCCAGCACCGCCGTCGCAAGTTCGTAGAGGGGGGCGTGCGGCTTCCCCACGACGAAGGGCTCTGCACCGCTCGCCCGGGCGACCGCCGCGACCAGCGTGCCGTTGCCCGGCGCCGTGCCGCGCTCGGTCGGCAAGGTGGCATCCGCGTTGGTGGCGATCCAGACCGCCCCGTCCACGATGGCGTAGGTCGCCTCCGCCAGATCTGACCATGCGACCTCGGTGCCGAAGCCTTGCAGAACCCCTTCGATCCGGGACCCCCCCGCTGCGTCTCGCTGCGACTTCGATCCAGCTCCTGCGGCCGCCTCGGCCGCGCTGGCCAGCACCGGTCGCAGTCCCACCTCCGCCAGCGCCAGCGCCACGCCCGGGCCTCCGACTGCCAGCACGGCAGCTCCCGGTGCGAGCCGGTCGAGCATGGCTCGCGCGCCGGCCTGTGCGCTGGTCACCACCTCGTGATCGGACAGCTCCAGACCGAAGCCCCTCAGTTGCTCCGCAACCACGCCCGGGGGACGGGACGCGTTGTTCGTCGCGTAGGCGATGCCCTTGTTCTCGGCTCGCACGCCGCGCAACGCCTCCGCCGCACCGTCCACCGCCGCGGCACCGCGGTAGACCACCCCGTCGAGGTCGCAGATCACGGCGTCGAAACGGTCCAGAAGCGGTTGGTCCTCGGGTCCGGTCATCCGCTCATTGTCTGCTGCTGGTCGACCGGGCTGACAGCGGGGTGCTGCCGCCTCAACGCGCGTGCCTCCACCTCGTAGCGACTCACCGGCCCGCCGCCCGCCCTCCAGAAGCGTCGGCGCAGGGCCCCGCGCACCTCGACTTCCATCCCTTCGCGGAGCCGGAGAGCCTTGCGACGCAGGGCGGACGACCAGCACGCGACGTCAATGGTGTCGACGGTGGCGCGACAGCTTCCGTTTCCCCGGGCAGGCTGGTCACCACGTGGGACGACCAGGCGCAACTGCACCACGAGGTCGCCGCTCGGCAGAGTCCGTTCCGCCACTTCTCCGCTGACTCGCCCCGCCAGCAGCACCTCGTTGGTGTGTGTCGTCTGTGTGATGCCCATCCGCGCCATCCCCTCCAGTCAGGACCCGTCCGAATCTCCAGGCTGTCCGCCGAGGCGCCCCGCGCACAGGAGGGCAGACGCAGGTGTGGACAGACGCACGAGCGTCCCGACACCTGTGGACATCACTGTTGCAAACCGTCGTCTCCAGTCGTCGGCTGGTCCCCGTCCTCGCCCTCCAGTAGATCCGTGAGCACGACACCGTCCAGCTCGCCGAGACGCTCCTCGGCGTCCGTCTGCCCCTCGACGTCGGCTGACGCCGCCCTCCCGAACCACTCGCGAGCCTTCGCTTCCTGCCCGGTGGCCAGCAGTGCTTGCGCATAGGCGTAGGCGAGCCGCGCCCACCAGGGGTGGCCGGTGGCCCCGGTCAGCTCCGGGATCTGCAGGCCCACGACGGCCGCGTCGCCCTGGCCGAGGTCGAGGCGCACGCCGGACACGACGATGGCCAGTTCCACCCGGTCCTCCGTCGCGAGGTTGCGCGCCTCGGGCGAGGCGGCGAGGTCGAGCGCACGCTCGGGACGGCCCAGCCCTCGCTCGCAGTCGACCATGTAGGGCAACAGGTGCGACGAGCCGGACAGACGACGCGCGGTCCGGAACTCGCTCAACGCGCGCGCCCACTGACCCTGGTGGTAGGCGACCAGACCCAGCGCCTCGCGCGCCGCCGGCACCCGGCCGGCGCGCCGCACCGCGGTTTCGGCATGGGCCT
>NZ_VOHR01000109.1 GCF_009192725.1 Segeticoccus rhizosphaerae
CTGGGCGGGGCCGGCAGCGACCGCGACGCCACCGCGGGCCGACTTGGCGCCCACGAGGGTGATCCCGGCCTCGCGCAGCTGGTCGAGCATGGGCCACAGCGACGGTCCGAGCTCGTCGAGGTAGATCGCCTGCCCGCCCGCGGCGTACTGGTGCCGCTGGGTGCGGGCCTGGTGGGCGAAGAAGAACTCGCTCAGCGCGTCGACGTGGGCGGGGTTGGTGGACTGGCGGGTGTAGCCGTAGCCGAGGTCGCGCCACGAGACCCCCGTCCGGATCCAGGTGCCGCGGGCGCCCTGCATCACGGGGTCGAGCTTGAGCCGGCGCGGCATCCGCGCGGCGTCTGCGGCGCTGAAGCGGTGTGAAGCCGGTCGTCGGGGCGAGACCACTTCGAACTGCAGCCCGAGGGGCACCCCCTGACGCTCCGGCGCGGCCTGCGCCTCGACGATGCCCGCGAACGGCAGCTCCCAGGACCCGGCGCCGTCCGCACCGCCCGCGCGGGTGGCCGACTCCCGCGCGGTCAGCAGCACCGCCACGACGTGCTTGCAGTTGACGCTCATCGGGCACGTGCACCGACCCTGGAAGCTGGCCGGACCGACGGTGTCCTGACCCGTGACGAGCACGGAGTAGGCCTCACGGGCACCCCCCCGGACCGTGGCGAACAGGGTGCCTCCACCGCCCTTGGTGAGCTGCTCGACGCGTCCCTCTCGCGAGTAGGCGGTGCCCCGCTGGAAGGCCCCGGAGCCCGCGACGGCGGTGATCGCCTCGTCGCTCAGCCCGTCCAGCCATCCGTGGTCCACTCTCACGAGCCTAAGGCCGGTCACGGACAGCCCGCGCACCCTGTCCACAGACCTCCCGACGCGTCCTGGCCGGATGGATCTCGTCGATGGCGCCGACTCCGTCAGGAATCGAGAAGCCTCCGGGAGCCGGCAGACCTAGTCTGCTTCGTGACGACCGGCAACCGCCGGTCCAGACCACCGAGGAGGAACGCGACCATGCCAGCGAAGAAGACTCAGACCGAGTCCGGCGGCTTCAGCGCCGCAGAACGCTCAGCGATGAAGGAGCGCGCGGCCGAGCTGCGTGCCGAGGGCAGGGCGGGCGCCAAGAAGGCCGATGGGCTGCAGGCGGTGCTCGACGCCATCGAGAAGATGACGCCTGAGGACCGCGTGGTCGCCGAGCGCGTGCACGTGGTGGTGACCTCCAACGCTGCCGAGCTGTCGCCGAAGACGTGGTACGGGATGCCCGCCTACGCGAACGCGGACGGGAAGGTGGTCTTCTGTTTCAAGAACTCCGGCAAGTTCGGCCTCCGCTACTCGACGCTGGAGTTCCAGGAGGCTGCGCACCTCGATGACGGAGAGATCTGGCCGGTCTCGTTCGCGCTCCACCGGTGGAGCCCCGTGGTGGAGAAGAAGGTCGTCGAGCTCGTGCGGGCCGCCGTCTCCTGACGGATGTCAGGCCTGACCGCCGGCGACGGCGGCCCAGGCCTCCTCCGCGCTGGTGAACTCGGCATCGGCGGACCGTAGCAGGTGACGCGCCAGAGCGTCGGTGACGAAGACGGTCACGCCGCTGGCCCGCAGTCCGGCGAGCCGGGCGTCGAGCAGCTGGGCCGAGACACCGTTGACCCTGGTCACGTGACTGAGGTCGAGCAGGAGCCAGGTGCCGACCTCCCGGATGCCGGTCTCGATGGTGAGGTCGTCGAGCGCGGTCTCGGCCGCAGCGAACTCGATCTCGCCCTGCAGCCGGCGCAGGTGCACCACGGGTTCGCGGCTGCCCGGTGTGACCGGGGTGAACGGATCGGTCGCGGACAGGTCCTCGGACCGGAACACCACGGGTGCGGACAGGCCGGTGTCATGCACGAAGTGCAGCTCGAAGCGCTCGGACAGGTCCTGCAGGGCGGCGCCACCGCGCACCGAGTTGCCGCGCACGTCGAGGCGGGGGCTGAAGGCGCCGATCCCGAACTGCGCGGGACTGGCCGCCGCCAGGCACCCTGAAACACCGCTCTTGGCGGGTAGTCCCACACGCAGCAACCACTCGCCCGCGTAGTCGTACATGCCGCACGTCGCCATGACGGTGAGGACGTGCTCGGCCACGCGGGGTTCGACCACGCGCTCGCCGGTGCGCGGGTTGGTGCCGCCCGCGGCGAGGGTCGCGGCCATCACCGCCAGGTCACACGCGGTCACCACGAGCGAGCACTGGCGGAAGTAGACCTCGACCGCCGCCTCGGCACTCGAGCGCAGTGATCCCGCCCCTCGCATGAGGTAGGCGAGCGCCCGGTTGCGGTCGCCCGTCTCCAGTTCGGAGGCGAAGGCCTCCTCGTCCATCTCCAGTGCTCTCCCGGCGAAGGCGGACAGGCAGCGGCGGATCCGGTCGAACTTCTCCGCGGGGTCACCCGGGACCAGTGACGAGGTGACGATGGCCCCCGCGTTGACCATCGGGTTGTCGGGCCGGCCGGTGCCCTCCTCGAGGCTGATCGCGTTGAACGCCTCTCCGCTCGGCTCGGCGCCGACGTTGTGCAGCACCTCGTCGAGCCCGAGCTCGGAGAGCGCCAGAGCGAAGACGAAGGGCTTGGAGACCGATTGGATCGAGAAGGGTGCCTCGGCGTCACCGGACCGGTAGAGGTTGCCGTTCATGCTGGCCAGGGCGAGCCCGAACTGGTCGGGGTCGACCAACGACAGCGTGGGGATGTAGGTCGGGATCTCGCCACCGCGCGCACCGACGTGACGGGCGTGGACCTCGTCGAGGGCCGCGGTCACCGGATCGGTGCTCGGCGCGGAGACCATGCTCGCCTCGGACGTCACGCGCTCGCTCCCTTCCCGGGCGGGATGCCGCTCGTGCTGCTCAGCGCTGCAGCGGCCGGACGGTCAGGATCTGCTCGGACCTGCCCACCGGGCCGAGTCGGTCGTGCAACACCGCCGAGGTGACACCGACACCACTGTCACCGAAGACGACGGTCGTGTCGAAGCCCACCCACCCCGGCTCGGGCGTGCGGAACAGGTGGATGGACAGGTCGGTGTTGGGAAACATCCACTCGGACGGGTGGACGCGGGTGCTCACGCCGTTGGCCGTGTCCACCAGGCCGACGAAGGCTGCAAGGGGTGTGGACCGGACGCCCTCCACGAGCGGGTGCTGCGTGCGCAGCCAGGTCTGTGCCCGGCCCGGCTGGGCACCTGGCACCTGGCGGCCCTCGAGGGATCCGATGAAGCCACCGCTCCAGCGAGATGTCCCGTCCCACGGCGGTAACGAGTCCGCTCCCGGCAGTGGCTCGCCCACGCCACCCGTGACCGCGCTGGTGTCCTGCCGCGACAGCCGCCACGCGTTCGCCCGCACGACCTGGCGCTCGCCGATGGTCATCGTGGCCTCGAGCAGCTCGATGGTGCGCCCCGGGCGGATGGTCCGCACCTCGATCTGCAGCGGCTCCGCGGCGATGAACCCATAGATCTCGAAGGTGATCCGGGCGAGCTGGAGGTCGTCCCGCGGCGCGTGCCGCTCGAGCTCGTGGGCGATCAGGCCGGAGACCGGCCCCATGTGCTGCTCCTTCTCGGACCAGACGCCCTGCACCAGCCGGGTCGGCTGGTAGCGGCCCTCGCCGAGGGGGAGGTAGTAGCTGTCGCCGTCGGGCGGAACGGAGGTCGTCACGTCGACAGCCTAGACAGCACGGCCCGGGCCCCGCGCTCGTGGAGGGCCGTCACGCAGGTATGCCGTCCGCTCGGGTGAGCGGACGGCATACCTGCGCTGTGGCTGGGACGGGCTGGAGTCAGCCCTCGCCCATGCCCTCGGCCGGCTCGGAGGCCGCGTCGGCGCGGACCTTCTCCTCGATCCGCTTGCCGATGCCCTCGTCGACGTTCTTCCAGTACTGGAGCGCCCGCTCGAGCACCTCGCCGTGGACTCCACCGAGCAGGCTCCCACTGACCTGGTCGACCAGGCGGTCGCGCTGCGCCTCGTCGAAGACCTCACGCACCATGGTGCCCGGCTGGCCGAAGTCGTCGTCCTCGGCGTGCAGCTCGTAGGCGCTGCGTACCATCTCGCCGTCGGTCTCCCAGCCCTCCTCGACCGGGCCGGTCTGGTCGGCCCAGCTGCGCCCCTGGCTGTTGGGCGCGTAGACCGGTGCGGCGCCGCTGTTCTCGTAGCTCATCTGGCCGTCGAACATGTAGGTGTTGACATCCCCGCCGTGCGGCCGGTTGACCGGCAGCTGGTGGAAGTTGGTGCCGATCCGGTTGCGCTGGGCGTCGTTGTAGGCGAACGCCCGGCCCAGCAGCATCTTGTCGGGGGACAGGCCGATGCCGGGCACGGTGTTGCCCGGGGAGAAGGCCGCCTGCTCGATGTCGCCGAAGAAGTTCTCCGGGTTCTTGTTGAGCGTCATCGTGCCGACCTTGATCAGCGGGTAGTCCCTGTGGGGCCAGACCTTGGTCAGGTCGAACGGGTTGAAGCGGTAGGTCTTCGCGTCGTCGTAGGGCATCACCTGCACCGAGAGGGTCCAGCTGGGGTGCTCGCCCCGCTTGATCGCTTCGAACAGGTCGCGGCGGTGGAAGTCGGCATCCTGGCCGGCCATCGCCGCGGCCTCGGCGTTGTTGAAGAACTCCATCCCCTGGTTGGTGTGGAAGTGGTACTTGACCCAGAACTTCTCGCCGGAGGCGTTGATCCACATGTAGGTGTGCGAGCCGTAGCCGTTCATGTGCCGCCAGGTGCGCGGCAGGCCGCGGTCGCCCATGACATAGGTGACCTGGTGGGCGGACTCGGGGTTGAGGGTCCAGAAGTCCCACTGCATGTGGTTGTCGCGCAGGCCGGAGTCGGGCAGCCGCTTCTGGCTGCGGATGAAGTGCGGAAACTTCATCGGGTCGCGCAGGAAGAAGATGGGCGTGTTGTTGCCGACCAGGTCGTAGTTGCCCTCGGATGTGTAGAACTTCATCGAGAACCCGCGGACGTCGCGCCAGGTGTCGGGACTGCCCATCTCGCCGGCGACGGTGGAGAAGCGGATGAGCATGTCGGTCGAGACGCCCTTCTGGAAGAGCGCCGCCTTGGTGTACTGCGACACGTCCTCGCTCACCTCGAGCACACCGAAGGCGCCCGATCCCTTGGCGTGCGGCTGGCGCTCGGGCACCTTCTCCCGGTTGAAGTGCGCCATCTGCTCGAGGAAGTGCACGTCGTGCAGGAGGATCGGACCATTGCTGCCCAGGCTCAGCGAGTTGCGGTCGCTCGGAGCCGGAGCACCCGAGCCGGTGGTGGAGCCTGCCGCGTTGTCATTGCTCATGTGACTTCTCTCCTTGTGGTGAGGTGGTGTCGGACACGGATGACACTGATGACATTGATGACATTGATGACATTGATGACATTGATGACACGGATCTGCCGGAGCGCTTCTGACAGCGGGGGCACAGTCCCCAGTAGGTGACCTCGGCCTCGTCGATGACGAAACCGTGGGGGTCGTCGGCCTCCAGGCACGGCGTCTCATCGACGGCGCAGTCGACGTCGGCCATGGCGCCGCACACGCGGCACACGACGTGGTGGTGGTTGTCGCCGACGCGCGTCTCGTAGCGCGCCGGTGAGCCGGCCGGTTCGATCCGGCGCAGCAGGTTGGCTTCGGTCAACGCGGCCAGGACGTTGTAGACGGCCTGGGTCGACACCGAGCCGAGCCGGGCGCGGACCTCGCGCGCGATGGTGTCGGCATCCGCGTGGGGCGTGCCGCGCACTGCGTCCAGCACCGCGAGTCGCGGTCGGGTCACGCGCAGCGAGGCGCTGCGAAGCTGGACCTCCGGGGGTGCGGACGCGTTCATCTGACTACCCCATCACTGAGAATGGAATCAGTCAAGGGATGGCGGGCAGCCGCTCGTCCGGGGTATCGCCGATCCTGACCGAATCATGACGATCCAGGGGTTGCCGGGTCTCGTGCGGCTCTGCCACGGTGGCGATGCGGACATTTCCGCCGCAGCGACACGTCCATACAAAAATTATTGACGTACAGGAACGGTGACGCGATCGACTCGGGCGGTCGCACCGGGAAGAGGTCGGAATGAAGAACGCGTTCTACAGGGCCGGCGCCCTGGTGGCCGGGGCGGGGCTGGTCGCCGCGCTCGCACCCACGGCGATGGCCGCGTCACAGCCGGACCGGGCGGTCGTCAGCGTCGACTGCGGGTGGGCGCAGCAGGGCACGGTCCGGCTGCAGGAGGCCTTCACCCTTTCCGCCGGCGCGAGCGGCGTGCCGGTCTCCCTGCTCAAGGCGGTCTCCTACATGGAGTCGCGCTGGGACGCCCATCCCGGCGAGGCCAGTGCCGACGGCGGCTACGGACCGATGAACCTGACGGCCCAGGCGACCGAGGCGTCAAACGGCAAGGGAGTGGGACCGGCCAGGACCGCCGAGTCCACCCAGACCGCACGCGTCGCGCAGCGGCTGACCGGCCTGCCGCTCGCGGCGATCAAGGGCGAGGCCGACGCCAACATCTGCGCCGGCGCCGCCGTCCTCGCCTCCTACCAGGAGGGCTCGAGCAGCGACGTCAACGACTGGTCCGGTGCCGTGGCGCGCTACGGCACCGCCGGGTCGCCCGGCAACAGCGACTCCTTCGCCAAGCAGGTCTACACGACCCTGCGCGAGGGCCAGAGCCGGGTCACGGCGGAGGGCGCGGCCGTCACTCTCAAGGCGCGCCCGAACGTGGCAGTGCCAACCGTGGCGCCCTCGGCGTCCCCGACGGACTGCCCCCGGACGCTCAGCTGCGAGTGGCTGCCCGCGCCCTATGAGAAGGACGACCCCAACGCGCCGGACGACACCGGCAGCTACGGCAACCACGACATCGCCGACCGCACCGGCAAGGGCGGGCCGAAGCTGAAGTACATCGTCATCCACGACACCGAGGCGACCTACGACCAGTCGATCAACCTCGTGCAGGACCCGACCTACCTCGGCTGGAACTACACGATCCGCTCCTCCGACGGCCATGTCGCGCAGCACATGGACGCCAAGGACGTCGGCTGGCACGCGGGCAACTGGTACGTCAACATGCACTCGATCGGCATCGAGCACGAGGGGAAGGCCGGCAACCCCGGCTGGTTCACCGAGGCGATGTACCAGAACTCCGCCTCCTTGGTGCGCTACCTCGGACTCGAGTACCAGATCCCGCTCGACCGAGCGCACGTCATCGGGCACGGGGAGGTCCCGGGGACGGTCTACGGCGCGACCAGGAACGTGCACTGGGACCCGGGCCCCTACTGGGACTGGGAGCACTACTTCGACCTGCTCAAGGAGCCGATCGGCGACCAGCAGCCGGCCACCACCAGGCTGAGCGCCGGTGACACGGTCATCGTCCGCCCGGGCTACGAGGGCAACGGCCACACCCTGACCCAGTGCGAGGAGCAGTCACCCGGGTCTGGTGACTGCGTGGCCGATGCGCCGACCAACTTCGCGGCGCTGCGCCAGGCACCGAGCGAGTCCGCCCCGCTGGTCAGCGACCCCGCGGTCCGGCCGGGCACGACCGAGGGCAGCACCGTGGTCTCCGACGTCAGCGCCCGTGCCACCGCCGGCGACAAGCTCGTCGTCGCCGAGGTCCGGGGCGACTGGGTCAAGGTCTGGTGGGCAGGTGGACCCGCCTGGGTGCACAACCCGAGCGACGACCCCATCCTGGTCAAGCGGGACGCCGCCACCGTGTCGGTGAAGGCCGGCGCGGAGTCGGCCCCGGTCTACGGGCGCGCCTACCCCGAGCCGGAGGCCTATCCGGAAACCATCGCCTACCAGCCGATCTCGCCACTGGAGTACACGATGAAGCCGGGGCAGTCGTATGCCGTCACGGACCTCACTCCCGTGACCGACTACTACCGGGCGTGGTCCTTCGACGGCTCCATCCCGGGCGACCGGACCGACGTCGTCGGACAGGACCGCTACTACCAGATCCAGCTCGCCCACCGGATGGTCTTCGTCCGGGCCGCCGACGTGGAGCTGCACCGCTGAGATGAGTGGATGAGGGGCTGCCGAGCCGGGTGTCCTGCAGGGTGGCCCAGGGGCCGGAGATCACAGGATCTCCGGCCCCTCGGTGCGTGCGCGCTGCGGTCGACCCCGCCCGGGCGTCGGCCTGCGTCGTGGGTCCCGCGGGGCGTCGGTCAGGAGGACTCGCCGAGCAGCGTCGCCAGGACCGTGGCCTGGCTGATGTCGACCGCCTTGCTCGCGGTCAGCAACGTCAGGTCACCCTCGCGGGCCGACTCGCGGAGCCGGTCGAGGCCGCCGCGGGCGTCGCCGCTCTCGAGTTCCTTGCGGTAGCGCTTGGTGAACTCGTCGAACTTGTCCGGGTCGTGGCCGTACCACTTGCGCAGCTCGGTCGAGGGCGCGACGTCCTTGGCCCAGTCGTCGAGCTGCGCGTCCTCCTTCTTGACCCCACGGGGCCACACGCGGTCGACGAGGACGCGTGCACCGTCCTCCGGTGAGCGGTCGTCATACACCCTTTTCACCCGGATGCTCATGCGTTCCTCCTGTCGCGGCTCCTCGGCGGCAGGCCGCTTCGTCGTCGCCGCCCATGTCTCGACCATAGGCCGCCCCGGCGGATCTCGCGCAGCGGAACCGGGAGACGTGAGGCATCCGGACCCCGTAGCGTCGGGGCGACACCCGCCGGCAGAAGGAGAGTCCGATGGACCAGCACAAGTTCATGCTCGACGAGTCGGAGATCCCCACCCACTGGTACAACATCGTCGCCGACCTGCCGACGCCGCCGCCGCCGCTGCATCCGGCCACGCACGAACCGGTGGGTCCCGACGACCTGGCGCCGCTCTTCCCGCCGGAGCTGATCGCGCAGGAGGTCACGACCGAGCGATTCGTCGAGATCCCTGCGCCGGTCCGCGAGGTCTATGCGCAGTACCGCCCCTCGCCGCTGATCCGGGCACACCGGCTCGAGCGCAAGCTGGAGACTCCGGCGCGCATCTACTACAAGTACGAGGGCGTTTCGCCCGCCGGGTCGCACAAGACGAACACGTCGGTGCCGCAGGCCTACTACAACTCGATCAACGGCATCACGCGGCTGACCACGGAGACTGGCGCGGGACAGTGGGGGACGGCGCTCGCGTATGCCTGCTCGCTGTTCGGCCTGACGTGCGAGGTCTGGCAGGTCGGTGCCTCCTATGACACCAAGCCGCAACGTCGCACGATGATCGAGGTCTTCGGCGGCACGGTGCACCGGTCACCGAGCAGGCAGACCGCGTCGGGCCGCGCCTTCCCCGAGGACCACCCCGGCTCCCTCGGCATCGCGATCTCCGAGGCCGTCGAGCTGGCCGCGCAGGACCCGGAGGCGAAGTACGCCCTGGGGTCGGTGCTGAACCACGTGTTGCTGCACCAGACGGTGAGCGGCGAGGAGACCTTGCTCCAGCTGGCCAAGGCCGGCGAGGACTCCGTCGACCTGCTGGTCGGCTGCGCCGGTGGCGGGTCGAACTTCGCCGGGCTCGCCTTCCCCTTCCTGCGGGAGAAGCTGGCCGGCAAACTCGACCCGCGCATCCTCGCGGTCGAGCCCACGTCCTGCCCGACCCTGACCCGGGGCGAATACCGCTACGACTTCGGCGACACCGCCGGGCTGACTCCGCTGATGAAGATGTACACCCTCGGCCACGACTTCGTCCCCACACCGATCCACGCCGGCGGCCTTCGCTACCACGGGATGGCACCGCTGGTCTCGCACGCCGTGCACGAGGGACTGATCGAGGCGACCGCGCTGCACCAGACGGAGTGCTTCGAGGCGGCGGTGGAGTTCGCCCGCACCGAAGGCGTCATCCCCGCGCCGGAGTCGTCACACGCCCTGGCCCAGGTGCGCCGGGAGGCGCTGGCGGCCAAGGAGTCCGGGAAGGAGCAGGTCATCGTCGTGCTGCTGTCCGGCCACGGACTGCTCGAGCTCGGTGCCTACGACCAGTTCCTCGGCGGCCGGCTGCAGGACGACGAGCTCTCCGAGGAGTCCTTGCAGACGGCGCTCGCGGCGGTGCCGCAACTCTGACCTCGACCGCTCTCCGAGTTGTTGCTGGGAGAAGGCGTCACATGCGACGCCTTCTCCCAGCGACAAGTGGAGGTGGAGGTCACCAGGGGATCGGTCCGGACCTGTCGTAGAAGCCGCCGGTCGGGCCGTCCGCGCCGATGGTGGCCATCGCGACGATCGCGTCGGTGCCCTCCTCGATGTCCTGATGACCCTGGTGGTCGTTCAGGTCGGTCGCGGTGTAGCCCGGGTCGACGGCGTTGACCCGCATGCCGGGCAGCGCCTTGGCGTACTGCGCAGTGACCATGTTGAGGGCGGCCTTGGACGAGGGGTAGACGAGCGACTGGATGCGCGACTCGAGCCGGTCGACGTCGCTCGTGACACCGTGCGAGCCAACCCCGCTGGAGACCATGACGATCCGCGCTGCCCGCGAGGCGTGCAGCAGCGGCAGGAAGGCGTGCGTCACCCGGACGGGCCCGAGCACGTTCACGCCGTATGGCGCGAGGAAGTCCCCGGCGACGGTCGCCTCGACCGCGGTGCGGCCTCCGGTGATCCCCGCGTTGTTGACCAGGACGTCCAACCTCCCGCTCTCGGCGGTGACGACCTGCACCGCCTCCGCCACGGACTCATCCGAGGTGACGTCGAGCAGCAGGTGGCGGACGTCGGCGCCGTCGGTGGCGAGCTCGGCGGTCGCGGCCTTGCCCCGCTCCGGGTCGCGGGCGCCGAGGTAGACGGTCCAGCCGAGGGCCGCGATCCGGCGCACGGTCTCGCGGCCGAGGCCCTTGTTGGCGCCCGTCACCAGGGCGATGGTGGACGTGTTGTCGTGGGGTGCCGTGTCGGCGCTCTCGGGCGCCCTGTCTGTGGTGTTCATGGGCACCACGATCGACGTCATCGACGGGGCCATCCAGTGCCGGATGACCCTGGGAGCAGCGGTCCTACCCTGCGGCCGCCGCGGTGCACCATGCTGGAGGAGTGGATCGACAGGAGCTCGCTGCGGTGCTGCGCACCGCACGGCAGCGGATCAGCCCGGCCGACGTCGGCCTGCCCGCCGGGCCGCGCCGCCGCGTGGCCGGCCTGCGCCGC
>NZ_VOHR01000011.1 GCF_009192725.1 Segeticoccus rhizosphaerae
CGCGGCGCGCGCGTCGTGGCGGTCGAGCCGTCGGCGGACATGCTGAGGGTGCTCGCGGGCCGGTTGGCGGACGAGGGGCGGCAGGCCGCAGTCGAGCCGCGGCAGGCCACCTTCGAAGACCTCTCCCCTGGCGCCGGGTCGTTCGGCGTCGTGGTCGCGGCGCAGTCCTTCCACTGGGCGGACCCGCAGACCCGGTGGTCGCGGCTGGCCGGCCTGCTGGCGCCGGACGGCGTCGCCTTCCTGTGCTGGAACGGCTGGCGGCTCGACCCGCAGGCCCACGACCTCGGCGCCGTGCGCGGCCTCTACCGTGTCGATGGCCCGGGCCTGGTGCCCGACATCGACGACGAGCGCAGCCTGACGAGCTGGGCCGAGGACGAGATCGGTGCCGAGCCCCTCCTCGGGGAGACCTCCGCCTCCCACTACTACTGGGACTGGGCTCTCCCCGTGGATGACTACTTCACGCTGCTGGCCACCACGTCCCAGTATGCCGTGGCCGCACCGGACGTCCGCGCGCGTCTGTTCGAGGGGCTCGGCCGCGTCCTCGGCGCGCAGGTCCGGCTCGAGGGCCGCACACTGTTGCTCACCGTTCGCCCTTCGACGACGAGCACCCGCACCCGCACTCGCACTCGCACTCGCACCCGGAGGGGGACCACATGGCCAGGCTGATCTACTCGGCGATCACGTCGCTGGACGGCTACGTCGAGGACGAGCAGGGGCAGTTCGACTGGGCCGAGCCGGACGCCGAGGTGATGGCGGCCGTCAACGAGCTCGAGCGGCCGATCGGCACCTACCTGTACGGGCGGCGGATGTACGACACCATGGTCTTCTGGGAGACGGCCGACACCGGCCCGGACCAGCCTCCCGAGGACCGCGACTTCACGCAGCTGTGGCGGGCGGCCGACAAGGTCGTCTACTCCCGGACGCTCCGGTCGGTCGCGAGCGCACGGACGCGCATCGAGCGCGAGTTCGACCCCGCCGCGGTGCATCGGCTCAAGGAGGCCTCGCCAGCCGATCTCAGCATCGGTGGTGCGGAGCTCGCCGGCCAGGCGATGGCTGCGGGCCTCGTCGACGAATGCCACCTCTTCCTCAACCCCGTCATCGTCGGCGGCGGGAAGGGCGCGTTGCCCCGCGGAGTGCGCGCTCGGCTCCAGCTGGTCCACGAGCGCCCCTTCGCCGGCGGTGTCGTCCACCTCCACTACCGCTGCGTCTGATCTGCCCGCGTCGGACTGACTCAGCCGCCCCGGTTCTCGCCACTGCCGCCCGCGCCCGCGGACCATGCGGGCAGCTCCTGCAGCGCCCAGCGATTGCCGTCCGGGTCCGAGAAATGGACGAACCGGCCCCACGGTTGCTCGTCCACCTCACTGACCTCGATGCCGCGCCCGGCCAGCTCCGCACGGACCGCCTCGGCGTCGCCGATCACCATCTGCAGGTTGTCCAGCGACCCGGGGGTCATCGCGGTGAGGCCCTTGCCGATCGCGATCGAGCATGCCGACCCGGGCGGAGTCAGCTGCACGAAGCGGATCTCGTCGCTGACGGTGTGGTCGTGGTCGGCGTTGAAGCCGGCCTTGACGTAGAAGTCCTTGGCCCGGTCGATGTCGCTGACCGGGACGCTCACCAGTTCCAATTTCATGTCCATGCGGCCACGGTAGGGCGCTTTCCGGTCAGGTTTCGTCCTGATATTCACGGCTTCCGGGTCCTGTCGGTGCCCAGTGCCAAGATCGTCGGTGTGGCCGAGCGTCCCCTGGTTCCCGAAGCGTGGGTGGAGCGCATCGGCGCCGTGCTGGAGTCGTTCCCACGCTGCCATCGCGAGGACGCCTGGGTCGGTGTGCGCTGGCGCGTCGGCCAGGCGACCGTGGCGCACGTGTTCGGCGGCGAGGACCAGGTGTTCCGGATCACCTTCCGCGCCGACGCCGACGAGGTCATGGCGCTGGAGCACCTGGGCCCGCCGTACTTCCGCAGCGAGTGGGGCCGCAACGTCGTCGGCGTCTACCTCGACCCGGACACCGACTGGCAGGAGCTCGCGGAGCTGCTCACCGACTCCTACTGCCTCCAGGCCCCTGCCCACCTGGCCCGCCTCGTCGAGCGGCCGGACGCGCCCGAGGGCTGACTCCGCGACGTGCGGATTCGCCCGCGAGATGGTCGGGCACCCGGACGGCATACGCGACGCGCGGCATGCGGAGCCCGTCGTAATCTCGTCACATGCCGGAAGCGGGAGAGTCGAGGGCGTCGGAGGCGGCGCGCCTCGCCCGCGGAGCGGTGGACTGGCTGGTGGACGGGCCGTCGCCGGAGTCGGAGGATCCGTCGCTCTACAGCGGACTGGCCGGAGTGGTCCTGATACTGCACGAGGCGCACCACCATTTCGATGAGGACCGCTATGCGCGCGCCGCCGAGCGGGGAGCCGACCGGCTGACCGGGATGCTCGACAGTCTGGAGGACTGCTCGCTCTATGGCGGGCTCGCCGGCATCGCCGTCGCCCTGCGCGCACTGGGCCGGGACGAGGCCGCCGACCGTGCGCTCCACCGGGTCCGGGATGGATTCGACGGGGAGCGTTGGAACCAGATGTTCGAGCTGCTCCAGGGCAATGCCGGCATCGGGCTCGGCGCCCTGCTCGCGGGTGACGTCGATCTCGCCGTGGCGGCGGTCACGCCCTACCTGACCTCCGCGGATCCCACTGCAGGTGGGGTCAACTGGGCGGTGCGCCCCACGGCACCGCGGTCGCACCACGTTGCGCACGGCACGCTGGGGATCGCTTATGCGCTGGCCGCGATCGGGGACGCAGCCGGCCGCGAGGACCTGGTCGCGATGGCGCTGACCGGAGCCGCCGACGTGGTCAGCCGCAACGAGGCCGGCCCGGAGGGCTTCCTGGTCCCGCACTCCGACCCGCCGCACCGTCCCGAGCTGATCGAGCGCTACAGCTATGGCTGGTGCAACGGACCCGCCGGTGACGCCCAGGTGTTTCGCCTGCTGGCCCGGATCACCGGGGACCACCGGTGGACGGTGCTCGTGGATCGCTGCTGGCACACCATCAGACGGTCCGGGCTGCCCACCCGGATCCGACCGGGCTTCTGGGACAACAGTGGTCGGTGCTGCGGCACGGCCGGGGTGTTGGCCTTGGCCTGCGACCGCCTGGTCGAGCGCGGTGACGACGTCGGCTTCGCCGAGGTACTCGTCGACGACCTCGCCGCTCGAGCGACCGTCGACGAGGCTGGTGCCAGATGGTCCAACTTCGAGCACCGGGTCACGCCGAGCGAGTTGGAACCCGAGCCTGGTTGGGCGATGGGCAACGCCGGGATCGCCCGGGAGCTGATGCGGTACGCGCGGCTCCGGGGCGGTGGCGCCCCCGGCTACGCCGTCACCTGGCCGGACCACCCACCGACCGAGCCAGCCGGCCGCGATTGACTGGTCCCATGTCATCCGACCCCTGGCAGATCGACCGGCTCGACCTGGACGGCTACCTGCGCCGGCTCGGCATCGCCGCGCGGCAGCCGAGCAGGGCGGCACTCGACGAACTGCACGAGGCGCACGTGCACACGTTCACCTTCGACAACATCGACGTGCTCCTCGGTGACCACCCCGGTGTCGGGCTGGACGCCATACAGGACAAGTTCATCGGCCGCGGACGAGGCGGCTACTGCTTCGAGCACTCCACGCTCGTCGCGGCCGCCCTGGAGCGGCTCGGCTACCGGGTCCGGCGCCATCTGGGGCGAGTCGGCGACCCCGAGGCCGGCGCCCAGCAAGGACGCACGCACATGGTCGTCGAGGTGGTCCTCGACGGCGAGCGGCTGCTGTGCGACCCCGGCTTCGGGATGAGCCTGCTGCGACCGATCTCGATGATCGACGGAGCCGAGGACGACTACCCGCCGGGCTGGCGCCACCGACTGCGTCGCACCGATGACGGCGCCTGGGCGCTCGACCGGGCGCGGGAAGACGGCTGGCAGGTCACTCACACCACCGACGAGCTGGAGGTGAAGCCGGTCGACGTCCGCATGGGACACCACTACACCAGCACCTACCCGGGCTCGCACTTCACCACTGGCTTGATGGTCGCCAAGCACCTTCCCGGCCGGCACGTCACCGTGACCGGCGACTCACTCACCGTGCGCAGACCCGGCGCGCCGACCGAGCACCGGCCGTTGGGCGACGGCGAGGTCGAGGAGTGGCTCGAGACGCTTGCGACAGGCCTGACGCCCGACGAGCGGGTGCGCCTGCTCGCCACGCTGGGGGCACCGGGCTCGTAGCCACCAGACCCGGACCCGCGCCCGGTAGCTACTGCAGCGAAACCCCAGGGCCGTCCCCCGACAGCGACAACAGACCGTCGGGGGACGCGGCGACCGCTGGAGCGGAGGTCGTGCGGAGAGCTCAGGCGTCCTGCGTCGCGACGGCGATCGCCGAAACCTCGAACTCGAGCTTGACCTTCTCGCTCACCAGCACGCCGCCCGTCTCGAGGGCCGCGTTCCAGCTGAGGTTCCAGTCCTTGCGGTTGATCGTGGCGCTGCCCTCGAAACCGGCGCGCAGGTTGCCGAACGGGTCACGCGCGGTGCCGCTCGCCTCGAAGTCGATGGTCACCGGCTTGGTGACGTCCTTGATCGTCAGGTCCCCGGTGACCCGCCAGGTCGAGGCGTCCACGCGGGAGACGTCGGTCGAGATGAAGGTGATCTCGGGGTAGGTCTCGACCTCGAAGAAGTCGGCCGACCGCAGGTGGCCGTCACGGTCCGCCGAGTGCGTGTCGATGCTGGCGGTCTTGATGGTGACCGAAGCCGACGACGCGGCCGGGTTCGACGCGTCGATCTGGGCGGTGCCGTCGAAGTCGTTGAACTGGCCGCGCACGGTGGTGACCATCGCGTGCTTGGTCGAGAAGCCGATGCGGGTGTGCGCCGGGTCGAGGGTCCAGCGCCCGGCGAGCTCGTCGGCCGAGGGCAACTCGGCACGCTTGGGGGCCACCGTCGTGGTGGCGTCGGGACGGGCGGTGCGGTTGCGACGGAACAGTGCCATGTGAAGACTCCTTGTTTGGTGTGACCCGGGTGCGGGTCTGCGTGCTGACACTCCCTCAACTTAGTTGATTGTTCAACTATTCCCTCGATGATCACTTTCTTTGTGCACGCCGGTGTCGATCGGCGGCGGCCTGAATCGTCATCTCCACGAACCGCCCGCGACGAGGAAGGATGAGCCCATGCGTTACACGCTGCTGTTGCACTACCCGGAGATGACTGCCGAAGAGCTCGGTGAGGACGCCCTGACCGAGGGGATGGCCGCCTTCGACGCCTACGCGAAGGCCCTCGACGACGCCGGCGCGTTGCTGTCTGCGGAGGTCCTTGCCCCGAGCTCGGCGACGACGACCATCAGCCGCAAGACGGGCGAGCTGCTCGTCCAGGACGGCCCGTTCGCCGACACGAAGGAGCAGCTCGGAGGCACCTTCGTGATCGAGGTGCCGGACCTGGATGCCGCGCTCGCCTGGGCGGAGCAGGCTCCGTCTGCCGTTTACGGCGATGTCGAGATCCGTCCGACTGCGACCCGATTCGTCGACGGCGCCTGGACGCAGTGGACCTTCCCCGGCGAATGACGGGGGACCTGAGCGACGTGCAGGTGCGGGCGGCGGAGCTCGCCCGCACCTCCTACGGGCGCTTGCTTGCCCTCCTCGCGGCATCCACACGTGATCTCGCCCTCGCCGAGGACGTGCTCGCCGACGCGTTCGAACGCGCGCTGCGGACCTGGCCCACCGGAGGCGTGCCAGATCGCCCGGAGGCTTGGTTGCTCACCGTGGCGCGGAATCGCGCCCGCGACGCACAGGGCTCGGCGGCCGCGCGCACCTCGGTGCCGATCGATGCAGTGGACCGCCGCATCGCCGTGATCATGTCGGTCGACCCCGAAGCCATTCCCGACAAGCGGCTGGAACTGCTCTTCGTGTGCGCCCACCCGGCCATCGACCCCGGCATTCGCACGCCCCTCATGCTCAACACGGTGCTCGGGCTCGATGCCGCTGCCGTCGCCGCGGCGTTCGCCCTGCCCCGCGCGACCATGGCGCAACGCCTCGTGCGGGCCAAGCGGAGGGTCCGTGAGGCGGGAATCCCGTTCGCGGTGCCGTCACGCGCCGAGCTCCCTGCCCGCCGCGCCGCGGTCCTGGAGGCCATCTACGGCGCCTACGCGATCCAGTGGCAGGTCGCGGGCGCTCAGGAGCGCACCTCGCTGGCGGACGAAGCCCGCTACCTGGCGGTCCTGCTCGCCTCGCTGCTCGACGATGCGGAGGCCTGCGGTCTCGCATCGCTGATCTCGTTCGCCGCGGCGCGGGCGGACGCGCGTGAGGTCGACGGCGTCTTCGTGCCCCTGGACGACCAGGACATGACCCAATGGGATCCCGCACTGATCACCGACGGCGAACGACTACTGCGCGGGGCAACGCAGATCCGCGCGCGAACGAAGGAACCCATCGGCCGCTTCCAGCTCGAGGCTGCCCTCCAGGAGGCTCACGCCGCACGCCGGTATGACGACCGGATCGACTGGCAGGGGGTCCTGCAGCTCACCGAGGCGCTCACCAGGGTCGCGCCGACGCTCGGAGCCCGGGTCGCCCTGGCGGCCGCCCGCGCACGGGTCGACGGGCCGGACGCCGGGCTGGGCGAGCTCGAAGGCATCGACGATCCACTGGTCGAACGATTCCAGCCTGCCTGGGCCACCCGTGCCCAACTCCTCCTCCAGAGCGGACGCCGCCAGGAGGCCGCCCTCGCCTACGAGCGGGCGATCTCGCTGACGACCGAACCCGCACTCCGCAGGTTCCTCCAACACCGGCGCCACACCCTGGGGTGACGAGCACCCGGATGTCACAGGCTGCCGCGCTGCCTCGTCTTCGATGGTGACAGGCAAGCAGCGAAACGGGAGCGTGACGAGATGCGAGTGTTCGTGGCAGGTGGGACCGGGGTCGTCGGGCGTCGTCTGGTGGAGCAGCTGGTGGGCCGTGGCCATCAGGTGGTCGCCACCACGACGAGCACCGGCAAGCTGGCGCAGCTGGAGGGGTTGGGTGCCGAGGGCATCGTGATGGACGGCTTGGATGCGGCCTCGGTGGGCGAGGCGGTGGCCCGCGCGCAGCCGGACACGATCGTGAACGAGATGACGGCCCTGTCCGTGGCACACGCCGGCAAGCCCAACCCCAGGAGGCCCGCTCACTTCTTCGCCACCACCAATCGGCTGCGCAGCGAGGGGACCGACCATCTCCTGGCCGCGGCCGAGGCGGCCGGCGTTCCCCACGTCGTCGCCCAGGGGCACGCCAGCATGAACGGCGTCCGCCAGGGCGGGTGGGTGAAGAGCGAGGAGGACGGTCTGGAAGTCGTGGAGGGCACGAGGGCGATCCGCCATCTCGAGGAGGTGGTCGTCAGAGCCGGCGGCGCGGTCCTGCGCTACGGCGGTTTCTACGGGCCGTGCGCCAACGAGGACCAGGTCCGGCTCGTGCGGAAGCGCCTGGTCCCTCTCGTCGGGGCCGGCAGCGGGTACTTCTCCTGGGTGCACGTTGACGACGCGGCGAGCGCTACGGTCCTTGCGGTGGAGCAGAAGGCGAGGGGCGTGTTCAACATCGTCGATGACGAACCGGCACCGGTCAGCGAGTGGCTGCCCTATCTCGCCGAGTGCGCGGGGGCCAAGCCTCCGCGTCGGGTCCCTTACTGGCTGGCCAGGCTGCTGGCCGGCGAGATGATGGCGGGCGTGATGGTCGAAGGGCGTGCCTTCTCCAACGCCAAGGCAAAGCGGGAGCTCGGCTGGGAGCCGCAATACCCCTCGTGGCGACAGGGCTTCAAGGAAACCCTCCGATGACGCAGGCAGAGGAGTTCGAGGAGCTGCGACCCCTGCTGTTCGCGATCGCCTACCGCATCCTCGGCAGCGTGGCTGAGGCCGAGGACGCGGTCCAGGAGACGTGGATGCGCTATGCGACCTCCTCGACCCGGCCCACGTCGACCAGGGCCTTCTTGTCGGCGGTGGTCACGAGGGTTTCCATCGACGTGCTGCGTTCGGCGCGCGTCCGACGGGAGACGTACGTCGGGCCGTGGTTTCCCGAGCCGTTGGTCAACGATCCGTATGACGACCCGGAGCGCTCGGCGGAGCTGGCCGACTCCGTGTCGACGGCGGCCCTGTTGCTGCTCGAGCGGCTCACCCCGCTCGAGCGGGCCGTCTTCGTGCTGCGGGAGGTGTTCGGGTTCGGCTTTCCCGAGGTCGCAGTGGCCGTCGAGCGCTCCGAGGCAGCGTGCCGCCAGCTCGCGACCAGGGCACGGCGTCACATGGACCTCGGGCGCCCTCGGTTCGAGGCGGACCGCCGCGAACGTGAGGAGCTTGCGGCACGCTTCTTCGAGGCGCTCCGAAATGGCGATGTCGACGGATTGAGGCGGTTGTTGGCCGCCGACGTGCAGATGGTGGGCGACGGCGGGGGGAAGGCGCCGGCATTTGCTCGAGGTGTGATCGGTGCCGACAACGTCGCGCGAGTCCTTGCCTCGACCTTCCCATGGCTGACCCGGATCGACGCGAGGGTGGAGGCGCACACGTTGAACGGGCACCCGGGTGCGATCCTGCGCGATCGGGACGCCAAGGTCATCGGCACGTTGACGCTGGACGTGCTCGACGGGCAGATCCAGATGATCCGCTCGGTGATCAACCCCGACAAGCTCGGGCACCTGGGTCCCGTGGCGGACGCCTGGGCGCTCGACAGCGAGGTGAAGCGGGCCCGCCGGTCGTCCAAGGACTGAGCCCGAACGGCCGTCACTCGTCGATGCGGAACCCGACCTTCATCCCGACCTGGTAGTGCTCGACCTGCCCGTCCTCGAGGTGCCCACGGATCTGGGTCACCTCGAACCAGTCCAGGTTGCGGACCGTCGCCGACGCCCGCTGCAGCCCGCTGCGGATGGCGTCGTCGACGCCGTCCTGGGACGTGCCGACGATCTCGGTGACGCGGTAGGTGTGCGTGGACATGGGCTCTCCCGGATGCTCGACGTGGTTGCTCGACGTGGTTGCTCGACCTGCTCATCGATGCTGACCCGGCCATTTCACCGTGCCCCCGCGATCTTGTCCACGGCCAGGGAAGGGCTGCCAGGTTGCCCACCCGCTAGATGCCCAGCGCTGCCACAGCAGTCCGGGTCCGGGTGACGAAGTCGAGCGCGGTGGGCGGCGGGCCCTGCGCGAGGTGCGCGAGCAGGATGCTGCGGAAGGGCAGAGCCGGTTCGATCTGCAGCACCCGCACCCCCGGGTCGGCCATGTTCACCGACAGCGCGGGCATCACCGCCGTCCCGATCCCGGCGCGCACCATCGCCTGCACCGCCGCGTTGTCGTTGCTGCGGAAGGCGTAGGACGGTCGGATGCCCGCGGCGGCGAAGCCCTGTTCGGCCAGGTCATGGCACACGCAGTGGTCGTGCCCGATGACGGGACGTCGCGCGACCTCGCTGATCGGCAGCACGTCGCGCGCCGGGTCGTCGACCGGCACCATCGCGACGAACGGGTCGCGCACGATCTCGTGGACGACCAGCTCGTCGGACTCGACGGGGCCGACCAGGAAGCTCACGTCGAGCCGGGAGCTGCGCAGCGCCCTGGTCAGGACCTCGTTGTCGTCGCTCTCGAGGACACTGACCTCGACCTCTGGACGCTCCCGCCGGACCTCGCTGAGGATGCCCGGGAGCAGTCTCGCCGACACCGACTGGAAGGTGCCGATCGCCAGACGTCCCCAGGCGCCCTCCCGCACCGAGGCGACTCGCACGTCGAGCAGGTCGGCAGCGGCCAACATCTCCCGTGCGGTCGCGAGCACCTCCCTGCCGGCCGCGGTCAACACAGCTGCTCGTGGACCGCCGCGGCGGTCGAACACCCGCGCGCCCAAAGCCTTTTCGAGTGTCGCGACCTGGCTGGTGATCGCAGCAGCAGAGTAGCCGAGGCGCTCCGCGGCACGCCGGTAGGAACCCTCCTCCTCGATCGCGACGACCGCCGCGAGGTGGCGCAGACTGAGCTCGGAGGCGGACACGCGCCCAGCATAGTGAGTGTTCGCTTTTATCGAACGCTACGGATGTAAATGGCCACTTTTCCTGCCCGCTCGCTTCTGTCACGCTGAGGTCGTCCGCCCCGAGAGCACGAAGGATGACCATAGTGACCATGACCGCTCCCCACCCCGCATCCGTCATCGACGACGCCTCCGTGACCGAATTCGCCGAGACGGGGTCGGTCCTCGTGCGAGGTCTGTTCAGCCCTGACGAGGTCGCCACCATCGAGCAGGGCATCGAGAAGGTCCTCGCCGACCCCAGCCCCCGCTTCAAGGTGGCCAGCAGCGACACCGACCCGGGCAGCTTCGTCGAGGACTTCTGCAACTGGCAGCGGATCGAGGAATTGCGGCAGATCGCCTTCAGCTCACGTGCGGCCGACGTCGCTGCGGCACTCACCGCCAGCCGTCAGGTGCGCCTCTACCACGACCACGTGCTGGTGAAGGAGCCACGCACCCGGCAGGAGACGCCGTGGCACCAGGACCAGCCCTATTACAACGTCGACGGTTTCGCCAACTGCTCGATGTGGGCGCCGGTCGACTCCGTGCCCGCCGAGTCGACGCTGGAGTTCCTGTCCGGGTCACACCGTCAGGGCTGGCTGATGCCGCGCTCCTTCATGACCAACGAGGCCAAGTGGTTCCCCGAGGGCTCGCTGAACGACCTGCCCGACGTCGAGGCCGATCGCGGCGCCCACGACATCCGCGGCTGGGCCATGGAGCCGGGGGACGCCGTGTTCTTCCACATGCTCACCCTGCACCACTCGTATGGCGTACCCGGCACCTCGCGACGCCGCGCGTTCTCGTTGCGGTTCCTCGGCGACGACATGGTGCATGCCCCACGCCGCTGGGTCACCTCCCCGCAGTTCGACGGCCTCGAGGACGAGCTGCCCGGCGGATCGCCCATGGACCACCCGCTCTTCCCCGTCCTGCGCGAGACCGCCTGAGGTCCCCGCCGCCGGGAGACCAAGGGTGGCTGCCAATCCCCGGGACCGTATGGACGAAATGGGCCGTTCGGCCGATGTGGCGGTGCGAGCAGGAGATCTAGCCTCGGTCCGGGGCAAGTCGACCGACCGCCCTAGAACTCACCGCACCGCACGCACGCCGGAAGAAGAGACGCCACTGATGAGTACCACCAAGTCCAAGGTCATCAACGGCGTCGCCGGAGCTGCGCTGCTGTTCGTCGGCGTCGGTATCGGGGCGGCGGGCAACTCCCCGGCCGCACCGGCTGCCGCTGAACCGGCCCCGACCGTCACCAAGACGATTTCGGTCCCCGGGCCAACCGTGACCGAACCCGCCGAGGCCGCCGGTCCGGTCACCACCAAGACGGTCAAGGTCCCCGGTCCGGTCACCACCAAGACGATCAAGGTCCCCGGTCCGGTCACCACCAAGACGGTCACCGTCAAGGTCAAGGCCGCCGCGCCCCAGGCGCCCGCGGTCGAGGACAAGCCCGCTGCGGTCGACACCTCCGGGGAGACGGCTTCCCAGAGAAATGCTCGCGACAAGGCCGGTGAGTACCTGGAGTACACGTCGTTCTCTCGCAGCGGTCTGATCGACCAGCTGAAGTTCGAGGGGTTCAACACCAGCGATGCCACGTATGGGGTCGACGCCGCACACGTCGACTGGAACAAGCAGGCGGCGCTCAAGGCCAAGGAGTACCTGGAGTACACGTCGTTCTCTCGCAGCGGTCTGGTCGACCAGCTCGAGTTCGATGGCTTCACCACCGCACAGGCCACCTACGGGGTGGCCCAGACCCGTCTCTGACTCCGACTCGGACCTGATGCCTTGGCGAGGCGCTGAGCCAGTCCTCGGCTCGAACCGAGGCGATCCATCAGCAAGCCCATCGCAGTGTGCAGTGACGGCCTGCGCACGGCCAACGCCGCTGTGGCCGGCCCGCTGCAGGATCAGCCGCGGCGGTCGCGGAAGGCTGCCGCCACCTCGATCAGCCGGTCGTTGGCCTCGGTCTCGGCCACCGAGCAGCGGCACCCCTCGCCGGCGAAGGGCCGCACGGTCAAACCGGCCTCGTCCGCTGCGGCGGCGAAGTCCATGGTGTCCTCACCGAGTGGCAGCCAGACGAAGTTGGCCTGCGTCTCGGGCAACTCCCAGCCCTGGCCGCGCAGCGCCTTCCACATCCGGTCGCGTTCGAGGACCAGCGCATCCACGCGTTCGGCCAGCTCGTCGTAGGCCCGCAAGCTCGCGATGGCGGCGCGCTGGCCCAGGTCGGTCACGCCAAACGGCACGGCCGCCTTGCGGAGTGCTGTCGCGACCGGCTCCTGCGCCACGGCATACCCCACCCTCAGCCCGGCGAGCCCGTAGGCCTTGCTGAAGGTGCGCAGCACCGCCACGTTGGGATGCGCGCGGTAGAGGGCCAGCGCGTCGGGCACCCGCTCGTCGCGCCCGAACTCGAGGTAGGCCTCGTCGATGACCACCAGCACATCGGACGGCACCTTCCCGAGGAAGGTGTCGAGCTCGTCGGCGTGCACGGCCGGCCCGGTGGGGTTGTTGGGGGTGCACACGAGGATCAGCCGCGTCTTGTCGGTGATCGCGGCAGCCATGGCGGGCAGGTCGTGACGCGCGTCGGCGTCGAGCGGCACCTGCACCGAGGTCGCGCCCGACAGTGCGACCACGATCGGGTAGGCCTCGAACGACCGCCAGGCGTAGACCACCTCGTCGCCCGGCTCGCAGGTGATCTGGATGAGTTGCTGCAGCACTCCCACGCTGCCGGTGCCCGTGGCGAGGTGTTCGACGGGAACGCCGAGGTGCTGGGCGAGCGAACCGGTCAGCGCACTCACCGACATGTCGGGATAGCGGTTCACCAGGCCGGCAGCGTCACGCAGGACCTCCACGACGCTGGGCAACGGCGGGTAGGGGTTCTCGTTGCTGCTCATCTTGTAGGCCGTGATGCCTTCGCGCTCAGCGGCGGGCTTGCCCGGCTTGTAGGCGGGCACCGCGTCCAAGGTGCTGCGCAGACGGACCTTGCCATCGGGAGAGCTCATACCTGCACTGTATTGCGACCGCCCACCCGGTGAGCCAAGGCCCACCGCCACCTCGAGGGGGGTTTCACCTGTCACGATGGGCGCATGAAATCGTTCGCCATCAAGGTCCTGGTCAACGCAGTCGCCCTCTGGGTCGCTGCGCTCGTGATCAAGGGCATCGAGTTCGATTACCACGACAGCTCGCTGACCAGCAAGATCGGCACCATCCTCGTGGTCGCCGTGATCTTCGGTCTGATCAACGCGGTCATCAAGCCCGTGGTGAAGTTCTTCGCCTTCCCCTTCATCATCCTCACCCTGGGGCTGCTCACGCTGGTCATCAACGCGGCCATGCTCGAGCTGACGTCATGGGTAGCGGGTGGGCTCAGGCTGGCGTTCCACGTCGACGAGTTCTTCTGGGACGCGGTGCTCGGCGGCATCATCATCACGTTCGTGAGCATGATCTTGCACCTCATCCTGCCGGACGGTAACGATGTCCACCGCTGACTCCGCGGGCGGGCGCCCGGAGCCCTCGGCCGTGCCCGTCCCGACCGCCGACGGATCGATGCCGGCGCACCTTTGGCGGCCGGCTCCCGGCACCGCCTCCGGCGCGGGTGTCCTCGTCTTCCAGGAGATCTTCGGCGTCACCGACTACATCCGTTCGCGGTGCGCCGACCTGGCCGCGCTCGGCCACACCGTGCTCGCGCCGGAGATCTACTGGCGTCTCGACGACACCGACGTGGACGAGTCGCACCCGGACTTCCTGCAGCACTCCATGGCGATCGTCGGTCGGCTCGACTGGGACCTCGCCGTGTCCGACGGACAGGCAGCGTTTGCCCACCTGCGCGGTCTCCCCGGAGTTGACCGGGTCGGCCTGCTCGGCTTCTGCTTCGGCGGCGGCCTGGCGTGGAGCGTCGCGGCAAGGGAGGACGCCGACGCACTGGTCAGCTACTACGGTTCGGCGATCCCCCAGTTGCTGCACCTCGCGCCGGAGATCCAGACCCCGAGCCTGCACCACTTCGGGCTGGCCGACACCTTCATCGACCAGGAGACGGTGGAGCGGATCCGGGACGCCGTGGCGGGACCGACCACACGGTTCGAGACCTACGAGGGCGCCGGGCACGCCTTCGACAACCCGCACCCGGTGTTCCACCACGCGCAGGCCTCCGAGGCCGCCTGGCAGGTGACGATCGACTTCCTGGCCGCGCACCTGGCTGGCGGCTGAGCCACACAGAGCGACACGGCCCAGCCCCTCCCGTCCCCTCCCAGGGCGTCCTGCGGTCTGGCGACCCCGACAACCACACCGCAGGACCTCCCCCAAGACGTCCTGCGCCCCGGCGGCCCCGGCGGCCCCGACAACCACACCGCAGGACCTCCCCAAGACACCCTCTGGTCAACGCGGGGCGGAGCGTGCCTCTAGCCGCCCTCGGGCTGCAGCGTGCCGCCGATACCGTCCTCGAGGTACAGCGTGTCGCGGGCACCCGTCCCCGCCTGTGCCTCGGCCGCGGCCGCATCGAGGCTGCGCAGGAAGCGCATCACGTAGGGCGCCACGTGTGCCTCCGCGTCGTCGAGGGTGCACCAGTGGAGGGCCTGGATCTCGCGACGCTCCAAAGTGACGGTCTCCTGCAGTCGCGCCGGCGTGACGCCGACCAGTTCGAGGTCGAACACGAAGAGCACGGCGTCGGACCAGGCGCGGTAGGGCGGCAGCCAGTTGACCGCGGCGAGCCGGGTCGGGCGGACGTCGACCCGCAGTTCCTCGGCGATCTCACGGACGAGCGCGAGTGCGGGTGACTCGAGGGGGTCCACCACTCCGCCCGGCAGGTCCCACTCCCGCTTGTAGGTCAGCTCGCACAGCAGGACCCGGCCCTGCCCGTCGCGCAGGATTCCTTGCGCGATCACGCGTTTGGTCGGCAGCGCGGCGTTGAGGATGCCGAGAAACCCGTCCCGGCTCTGCGGCTCCGGATCGGTCGCGAGGCGCCCGAGCAGGACGTAGTCGTGCCGCTCGCCCCGTGTCGCGGCCGCACCGCGAAGGACCCCCTCGCGGCGCAGCCCGGCTCGTCCTGCGGTGCGCAGGGACGGCAGGTTGTCGGGCTCTACCTCGGCGAAGACACGTGCCAGACCAAGGGATTCGAATGCGTAGCCGATGAGCAGGCGCACCGACCGTGACGCGACGCCGAATCCCCGGTGCCGCGGAAACACCGCCCACGAGAGCCGTCCGGTATTCCCCTCCAGCCGACGCACCTCGACGGCGCCGGCCACCTCGCCGCGGTGCTCGACCAGGAAGCTGACGATCCGTCGATCGTCGGCGTAGGAGGCGTGCCAGCGCTCGATCGCCTGGCGCTGCGTCTCGGCCGACGGCACGATCCCGTCGAACCCGAACCAGTAGGCGATCTCCTCGTCATGCTGCAACCGAGCGTGCTCGACGTCGTTGAACGTCCACGGCCGGATCGTCACGTCACCGTCGCGCAGTGTCGGCTGCGGCGGCGGCGAGGTGCCTGGTGCGGAGGGTTCGGCCACGTCCGCACTCTAGGCGAGCGAACGGCTCGCCACCCCGGGCGGTAGCGGCAACCGCGGGGCTGGCCCTCAGGGGCGCCTCAGCCACTGAAGTGGCCGGCTCGAGCTCAGCGGCCGTGCTCCATCCGGCGGACGAGCTCGGGGTGGTGGCGGGCGGCCACGTCGGGGTGGGCGCGCATGCGGCTCTTGAGGGCGTTGGCGCCATACGTGTCGTGGATCGGGTTGTCGGCGTCGACGGTGACCCCGCGAGACTCCCGGGCGAGCTCCTGGGGCAGGGTGAGGCGCGGGATCCGCGCAGACAGGGCGGGGTTGAAGAAGAACGGGATCGAGATGCGGTCGGTGTCCGGCTGCGGGGTGATGACGCGGTGCACGGTCGCCTTGAGGTAGCCGTCGGTGGCGACCTCGAGCAGCTCGCCGATGTTGACGATGAGGGCGCCGTCGACGGGGGGCGCGTCGATCCACTCACCGTCCCGCTCCACCTGGAGGCCGGCCTTGCCCGGCTCCACGAACAGCAGCGTCAGGACGCCGGAGTCCTTGTGCTCGCCGACGCCCTGATCGCTCTCGCCGGCAGGGCGGCCGGGGTAGCGAACCACCTTGGTCAGTGTGGAGGGACGATCGGCGAAGGCCGGGTCGAAGACGTGCCGGTCCTGCCCGAGCGACTCGGCCCACTCCCGCAGCAGCTGCAGGGCCACGCCACCGAGGGTCTCGTTCCACCGGGTGAGCACCTTCTCGAGCTCCGGCAGTGCCGGCGGCCACTGGTTCGGCCCCTCGAGGATGTCCCAGTCGGCCTCCCCGGGCTCCCGGGCCGGGCGCTCGGGGCCGACGTCGACCTGCTCACGCCAGTCCTGACGCCCCTTGGTCCGCTCGCCTCCGAGACGGGTGTAGCCGCGGAAGTGGGGGCTGCGCACGTTCTCGATGGCGAGCTTGTCGGCTTCCGGCAGGGCAAAGAACCTCCGTGCCACGTCGAGCAGCTCGTGGCGCAGCGCAGGGTCGATGCCGTGGCCCACCAGGTAGAAGAAGCCGTAGTCGTGGGTCGCCCGCCGCAGGTCCTCGCGGAACTGCGGGGCGGTTGCCCGGTCGGCGGCCAGACTCAGGTCGAGCACCGGCAGGGAGGACATGAGGGATATAGGCGACCCGGCTGCGCGCGCCCCCGAGTCCGTCGGGTGAACTGTGACGTGCATAAGCCGACGTTAGAAGATCGGAAACTCCCGCGCATACGAGGTCACATCATGAGACCGTCCCGGCGAAGGAGGCGGTTGCCAGAAGCGGACGTCCTGCAGACGGGTCGCTCAGGCAACCAGAACGCAGGACGTCCCGGCTTGGGGGGCGACCGGGGCGGGTCAGATGTGGCGGCGGGAGGTGATCACCCGGAACCGGTTGGCGACGAAGGCGGCGTCGGTGTAGGCCGCGTTGGCCGCCGGGTTGGCGCCGGTGCCGTGGTAGTCGCTGAACGCCGCGGTCTGGTTGACGAAGACGCCGGCGGTGAGGTTCTCCGACAGCGCGACCCCGGCATCGGCGGCCGCCTCACGCGCATCCTCCAGGACCGGCTCCGAGGTGGAGTAGACCGACGCCGTCATGGCTCCGTGCTCGCGGATGGTGTCCCGCATCCGCTCGAGCGACTGCCCGGTCGAGTCGGTCGAGATGAGGAACGAGACCGGCCCGAAGCACTCCTGCGTGTATGCCGTGTCGTTGGCCACGTCGACCGACACCAGTCCGGGGGTTCGCACCACGGCATCCGGGTAGGTCGGGTGGCTGACGGCGCGGGTGTCGAGCACCACCTCGCCACCGAGCCGCTGGGCCAGCCCGGGCAGGTCCGTGGCGCGCGCCCGCACGTCGTCGTTGACCGTGGCGCCCAGCACCTCGACGGCCTTGGCGTCGTCGGCGTTGAACGCGGTCAGGGCCTCCCCGAGGTGGTGGCCGAACTCCTCGAACGTCAGGTGGCCCTCGTCGGTGTCGACGCCGTCCCGCGGGAGGTAGACGTTCTGCGGCGCCGTGCACATCTGCCCCGAGTAGAGGGACAGCGAGAAGGCGAGGTTGCCGAGGAGGCCCCGCAGGTTGTCGGTCGAGTCGACCACGATCGTGTTGACCCCCGCCTTCTCGGTGTAGACGAGCTTGCCGAGCGCGGCGCCCTCCCGCTCGAGCCACCCGCCGAACCCGGGCCCACCGGTGTAGTCGACGATCGCGACCTCGGGCCGCTCCACCAGGTCCTTGGCGAGGCCCTCGCCGTCGTCCTCAGCGGCCAGCTGCACCAGCGCACGGTCGAATCCGGCCTCGGCCAGCACGTCGCGGGCGACCGCCACGGTGATCGCGAGCGGCAGCACCGCCCGCGGGTGCGGTTTGACGACCACCGGGTTGCCGGTCGCGAGCGAGGCGAAGATGCCGGGGTAGGCGTTCCACGTCGGGAACGTGTTGCAGCCGATGACCAGCGCCACCCCGCGCGGCACGATCCGGTAGTCCTTCTGCATCCGCAGCGGGCCCTTCTTGCCCGGCTTCTCCCACACGACCGACTCCGGCACCCGCTCCTGCTCGACGAGCGCCGCGACCACCGCCTCCAGGGCGCGGTCCTGCGCGTTGGGACCGGCGGCCTGGAAGCTCATCACGAACGGCTGCCCGGAGGTGTGCATCACGGCGTTGGCGATCTCGAACGACCGCTGGTTGATCGAGTCGATGATCTCGACGCACACCGCCGCCCGCGTGAGCGCGCCGGCGTCACGCCATACCGGCATGGCTGCCTGGGCGGCGGCCATCGCGGCGGGCACGTCGAGGTGCGGGTAGCCGATCCGCAGCTCGGGCCCGTAGGGCGAGACCTCGCTGCCGACGGTGCGCCCGTCACCGGGCTGGTCCGCCAGCGCCGTGAAGCCCTCCGTGAGCCGCCCCTCGAAGGCGGTCTTGCCCTCGCTGGCCGCGGTCTCGCCGTAGACCCGCGGGGAGGGCGACTCGGGGTAGCGCGAGTAGTAGGTGCGCCCGGCGAGTGCGGCCTTCGCCTCCTCCAACGTCTCGCGGTGCTTCCCGATCAGGGGGTGAACGGTGGCGGTGGTCGTCACAGGAATCCTCACGCGTCATGGATTGGCAGGTGTCCGTCGTCCGAACTCGTCTTACCGAAACTCTACGCGTCTGCGAACATGTGTCACATGGCTCCCTCAGACGAACCAGAACTCGAGCACATCGCCGTCGTCGGCACCGGCGCGATGGGCACGGGAATCGCCCAGGTGGCGGCGCAGGGCGGCCACCCGGTCCACCTCGTCGACACGATGCCCGGCGCGGCCGAGGCGGCCCGCGACCGCCTGGCCACGACGCTGAACCGGCTGGCGAACAAGGGCAAGATCACCCTCGCCGAGGCGGACACCACGATCGCCAACCTCAACGTGGCCGACGACCTCGCCTCGCTGCCACCGTGCCTGCTGGTCATCGAGGCGATCCGGGAGGATCTCGGCGACAAGTGCCAGCTGTTCGGCGAGCTGGCCGACCACCAGCCGCGCACCACCATCCTCGCGAGCAACACCTCCAGCCTGGACATCACCGAGATCGCGAGCGCCATCCCCGATCCCGAGCGCGTCATCGGCCTGCACTTCTTCAACCCGCCCCCGCTGATGCGCCTCGTGGAGATCATCCGCGGCGACCAGCACGACGACGAGGCGAGCAGCGCGCCACTGCGCACCGCCGACGCCCTGATGCGCGAGTGGGGCAAGACACCGGTCCACTGCACCTCGACGCCCGGCTTCATCGTCAACCGGGTCGCGCGCCCCTTCTACGGCGAGGCGCAGCGGATGGTGGCCAACGGGGTCGCCGACGCGGCGACGATCGACCTCGCCCTGCGCGAGTACGCCGGCTTCCGCATGGGGCCGCTGGAGCTGACCGACCTGATCGGGCAGGACGTCAACCTCGCGGTCGGCACGTCCGTCTGGGAGCAGACCGGGCGCGACCCGCGCTATGCCCCCACCGACTTCCAGCGCGAGCTCGTCGCCGGGGGTCGCCTCGGTCGCAAGAGTGGGCGGGGCATCTTCACGTATGACGAGTCGGGCCGAGCGCTCGATGCGTCACCCGACGCGGCGCGCGCCCAGGAGCTCGTGGGTGGGCCGGTGGACACCGACCCCGTGGCCCGGACCCTGGCCATGCTCGTGAACGAGGCCGTCGACCTCGTGGCCCGGGGCGAAGCCACTGCCGACGACGTCGATACCGCGATGAAGCTCGGGACCAACTACCCCAAGGGGCCGCTCGAGTGGGGGCGGGAGATCGGCTACGACGTGGTGGCGGCGCAGCTGGCCGAGCTGGACCGGGTCTTCCCCGGCGGCCGCTACCGCGCCAGCGCGGCGCTGACGGAGGCGACGACAGCGTGAGAGTCGCTGCCAAGCAGGGATCCGAGGGTCGAGGAACGCACCCGGACGGCGTGGACGGCACGGACGCCACGGACGCCACGGACGCCACGGACGGAAGCCTGGCGTGACCTCGACCGCGGACCTCGCGCACGTCCACGCGATGTGGCAGGACGACCTCGCCTCGAGGTCGTTGGGCATGGAGGCCCTGGAGGTCGACCACGACGGGTCGCTCGGCCGCTCGAGGGTGCGGATGCCGGTGACCGAGACCATGGTCAACGGGCACCGGATCATGCACGGCGGGCTGATCTTCACCCTGTGCGACTCGGCGTTCGCGCTGGCCTGCAACGCGGGCGGCCGTCTGACCGTGGCCTCCGGCTGCGACATCACTTTCGTCACCTCGGCGCGGCTCGGCGACGTCCTCGTGGCCGACGCCCGCGAGCGGACGACATACGGGCGCAGTGGCATCACCGACGTCACGGTGACCCGAGAAGCCGATGGCGCGGTGATCGCGGAGTTCCGCGGCCGGTCGCGCAACCTGTCGCCCCGGACGTGACGCCATCGCCCCGACCGCACAGCAAGGAGTCCCCGGCATGAGCAACCTGCCCGTCATCGAGCCCCGGCCAGACCTCTACGACGAAGCCGAGCGCTGGTCGCTCGATGAGATGCGGGCGCACCAGCTCGAGCGGCTCCAGTGGTCGGTGCGGCAGGCCTACGAGCACGTGCCGCACTACCGGGCTGCGTTCGAAGAGAAGGGGATCCATCCGGACGACGTCAAGGCACTCGAGGACGTGCGGATCCTTCCGTTCACGACCAAGGCCGATCTGCGGGCCAACTACCCGTTCGGGATGTTCGCCGTCCCGCGGGAGCAGGTCAACCGGGTGCACGCCTCCAGCGGCACGACGGGCAAACCCACCGTGGTCGGCTACACCGCGGAGGACATCCGCACCTGGTCCTCGGTGATGGCGCGGTCGCTGCGCGCATCGGGAGTCGTGCCCGGCGACGGGGTGCACGTGTCCTACGGCTACGGCCTGTTCACCGGTGGGCTGGGCGCCCACTACGGCGCGGAAGCCCTGGGGTGCATGGTGATCCCGATGTCGGGCGGCCAGACGGAGAAGCAGATCCAGCTGATCACCGACTTCCGGCCGCGCGCGATCATGGTCACCCCTTCCTACTTCCTGTCGTTGCTCGACGAGATGGAGCGGGTGGGCCTCGACCCTCGCGAGTCGTCGCTCGAGATCGGCGTGTTCGGCGCCGAGCCGTGGACGCAGGCGATGCGCGAGGAGATCGAGCAGCGAGCGGGCATGCACGCCACCGACATCTACGGCCTGTCCGAGGTGATGGGTCCGGGTGTCGCCCAGGAGTGCGTCGAGACCAAGGACGGGCTGCACGTCTGGGAGGACCACTTCTACCCCGAGATCGTCAACCCGCTGACCGACGAGCAGGTGGAGGAGGGGCAGGTCGGCGAGCTGGTCTTCACCTCGCTGACCAAGCAGGCGATGCCGGTGCTGCGCTACCGCACCCGTGACCTGACCAAGCTGATGCCCGGCACCGCGCGCCCTGCCTTCCGGCGGATGGAGAAGGTGACCGGGCGCACCGACGACCTGATGATCGTGCGCGGTGTCAACGTCTTCCCGACCCAGATCGAGGAGATCGTGCTCGAGGAAGAGGGGCTCACGCCCTACTTCCAGTGCGTGCTGACGCGCCCGGGCCGGATGGACGAGCTCACCGTCAACGTCGAGGCGGAGCCGAGCGTCGCGCCGGAGACCCGGGCCGAGATCGCGCGGCGGCTCCAGCACGACATCAAGTCCCGGATCGGCACGACCGCGAAGGTGAACGTGGTCGAGCCCGGCGGGGTCGAGCGGTCAGTCGGCAAGGCGCGCCGCATCGTCGACCAGCGCGGCTGACCCCCCGTCCCGACTTCGGGGGGTCACATCTGGTCGGGGGCCTGGACGCCGAGCAGGTCGAGACCCTGCACCAGCACCCGGAGCGTGGCCGCCGAGAGCGCCAGGCGCGAGGCACGCACCACCGGGTCCTCCGCCCCCAGCACCGGGCAGTGCTCGTAGAACGCCATGAACGACTGCGCCAGCTCGAACAGGTAGGTGCACAGCCGGTGCGGCTCCAGCGCGTCGCCGACCTGCGCCACCACCCGCCCGAAGCCCAACAGCCGCAGCGCCAGTGTGTGCTCGGCCTCGTGCCGTATGACGACCGGTCCCGTCGCCGACGCCGGCTCGGCCCCCGCCTTACGGAAGATGGAGCGGACTCGCGCCGCGGCATACTGCAGATAGGGCCCCGTGTTGCCCTGCAGGGCCAGCATCCGGTCGAAGTCGAAGACGTACTCGCTGTCGTGGGCGACGGACAGGTCGGCATACTTCACCGCGCCGATCCCCACCTGGTGGGCGATCTGGGCGCGGGTGTCGCCGTCGAGGTCGGAGCGCGCCTGGTCCACCACCGCCGTGGCCCGCTCCACGGCCTCGTCCAGCAGCGCACGCAGCCGGATCGGCGCGCCACTGCGGGTCTTGAGGATCTTGCCGTCGCTGCCGAGGACGTTGCCGATCTGCACGTGCACGGGCTCGACGGTGTCGGGCAGCCACCCGGCCTTGCGTGCCGTGGCGTAGACCATCTGCAGGTGCAGGTGCTGCGGCGCACCGATGACATAGAGGATCCGGTCTGCGTGCAGCTCCCTCACCCGATGCCGGATCGTGGCGAGATCGGTGGTGCCGTAACCGTATCCGCCGTCGCTCTTGCGGATGATCAGCGGCACCGGCTTGCCCTCGCGGCCGGTGTAACCCTCGAGGAAGACGCAGAGCGCCCCCTCGTCGACCACGGCGATTCCCCTGCGCTCGAGGTCATCGCAGATCCCGGCCAGCTCGTCGTTGTAGGTCGACTCCCCCGCGAGGTCGTCGTCGGTGAGGGTCACGTCGAGCTGCTCGTAGATCGAGTTGAAGTAGGCCGTCGAGAGGGCGATCAGCTCGCGCCAGAGCCGCCGGGTGTCGGGATCGCCGGCCTGCAACGCGACGACCCGGGCCCGCGACCGCGTCGCGAAGTCCGCCGAGCCGTCGAACTTGGCGCGAGCGGCTTGGTAGAACGCGTTGGGGTCCGAGCGCAGCAACCCGGCCTCCTTCGAGCCCTCCCCCACCTCGAGCAGGTGCTCGATGAGCATGCCGAACGGGGTGCCCCAGTCGCCGATGTGGTTCTGCCGGATGACGTCGTGCCCCAGGTGCTCGAGGGTCCGGGCCAGCGCGTCGCCGACGACCGTCGTGCGCAGGTGCCCGACGTGCATCTCCTTGGCCACGTTGGGCGCCGAGTAGTCGATCGGGATGACCTGGCGCTCCTCGCGGGCCACGCCGAGCCGGTCGTCGGCGAGCAGCCCCTCGACCTGCCCACCCAGCCACTCGTCGCGCAGCGTCAGGTTGAGGAAGCCGGGCCCGCTGACTTCGACACTCGCGCACACGTCATCGAGCTGCAGCTGCGCGAGCAGGGCTGCCGCCACCTCGCGGGGAGGCCGGCCGAGCCGTTTGGCGAGGGCGAGCGCCGCGTTGACCTGGTAGTCGGCGAACTGCGACGGGCGGATCGCCGGATCCGCGTCGGCGAGCTCGGCGCCGAAGGCAGCGCCCAGCCCGGCCCGGACACGTTCGGCGAGGAGGTGCGAAGGGTCGGCCACCGCCTCACGGTATCGATCCGCTCACTGGTGCTGGGAGAGGGCGTCAGATCTGACGCCCTCTCCCAGCAACAAGCGGGTATGGCGGGTGGTCAGCGGCCCGCGTCGTGGCGCCACCGCCCGGTGGAACCCCAGAAGGTCGGGTCCCACCGCACCGAGCCGATGCGGGTGTCCTCGCCGTGGCCGGGGTGCACGACCGTGTCGGTGGGCAGCGTGAACAGGCTCTTGCGGATCGAGGACTGCAGCGAGTCGTAGTCGGAGTCGGCGTGGTCGACGCCGCCGGGCCGGCCGGGTCCGAGGGTGTCGCCGGTGAAGACGACGCCGAGGTCGGGGGCATACCAGCACACGCCGCCGGGTGTGTGCCCCGGCGTGTGCAGTGCGCGCAGGCGAACCCCACCCATCACCAGGGACATGCCGTCGACGACGTTGACGTCGGGCCGCCGGGAGGGATACTGCACGACCCAGAGCGGGAAGTCGTCCTGGTGCAGGAAGATCAACCCGCCGGTGGCCTCGGCCAGCCCGACGGCGGCGCTGATGTGGGCGTCGTGGGCGTGGGTGACCAGGATCGCCTTGACCGGCGTGGCACCGGCCAGCTCCAGCAGCGCCGAGACGTCACCCGTGGGGTCGATGACGGCGCACTCCCGTTCGTCACCACAGCACCAGACGTTGGTGTCGTGGGCACAGGTGTCACCGTCGACCCCGATCCGCCCGGGGACGACGAGCCGTTCGACCCGCGAGGTCACGCGCCCGGTCCAGCACACGTCATACAGTCACCCTATGCGCGTTCTCGTCTCAGGAGGGGCCGGATACATCGGCTCCCACACCGTCATCCAGCTCATCGCTGCCGGGCACGACGTCCTCATCGTGGACAACTTCGCCAACGCCAAGCCGACCGTGGTGAACCGGCTCGAGGCGATCACCGGCCGGCACCTGCCGGTCCAGGCCTTCGACCTGCGCGACGTCGACAAGACCGAGCACCTCTTCGCCCACGAGCAGCTCGACGCGGTGATCCACTTCGCCGGCTTCAAGGCGGTGGGAGAGAGCGTCGAGAAGCCGCTGGAGTACTACGAGAACAACCTCGGCACGACCTTCTCCCTCGTCCGGGCGATGCGCCGCCACGGGGTGGCCAAGCTGGTCTTCAGCTCGTCGGCCACCGTCTACGGCACCGACCAGGAGTCGGCGACCGAGGACCGGCCGACGTCGGCGACCAACCCCTACGGCTGGACCAAGGTGATGCAGGAGCAGATCCTGCGCGACGTCGCCGTCGCCGACCCCACGATGCGGATCGCGCTGCTGCGCTACTTCAACCCCGTCGGCGCGCACGAGTCGGGCACCATCGGCGAGGACCCGACCGGCATCCCGAACAACCTGATGCCCTTCATCGCCCAGGTGGCGGTCGGGCGGCGCGAGAAGCTGCGGGTGTTCGGCGACGACTACGACACCCCCGACGGCACCGGCGTGCGCGACTACATCCACGTCGAGGACCTCGCCGCGGGGCACGTCGCCGCGCTCGCGAGGCTGGCGCGGACCGACGACCCGATCAGCACCTGGAACCTCGGCACCGGTACCGGCACCTCGGTGCTCGAGCTGCTGCACGCCTTCGAGCGGGCGGTCGGGCGGGAGCTTCCCTATGAGGTGGTCGAGCGGCGCGCCGGCGACATCGCCACGTCGTATGCCGATCCGTCCCGGGCGCAGGCCGAGCTCGGCTGGGTTGCCAAGAAGTCCATCGACGACATGTGCGCCGACCAGTGGCGCTGGCAGTCGCAGAACCCCGAGGGATACCCCGACGCCTGACGCCACCGTGGCGCGAGCGCCTCAGGCCTGGGCGAGCTCGCGGTCGCCTGCCGAGCTGCCCTCGACACCGGATTCCTCGCCGGTCTCCCGTCGCCGCCGGGAGCGGATGACGAGCCGCCAGACGAGGATGATCACGCACGAGTAGAAGGCACCGACCAGCAGGTCGATGACGTAGTGCTCGCCGCAGTAGACCAGCACCGTCCCCATCGCGAGGGGATACAGCGCGAGCAGGACCCGGCGCCACCACGGGGCACCGATCATGAAGAACAGCGCCACCATCGTCGCGAAGCCCATGTGCAGCGACGGCATCGCCGCGACAGGGTTGAACAGGGCCTGGCCGTCGTGCAGCATCCGCTCCGCGACGCCCAGCCCGAGCCGGTTCCACCCGATCCCGGTGATCCGGTGCACCGGCTCCGAGATGACCCCGTCCTGGTAGGCCATCCACGGCGGCGCCATCGGGTAGACCATGTAGGTCGCGATGCCGACCACCGCGAGGGGCACGATCACCGCGACCCACTGGCGGAAGCGACGACGGTTGGTGATCCACAGGATCATCGCGATCAGCGGGGTCGCGATGAAGTGGGTGATGTAGACGAGGATGGCGGCCGCGTCATACCAGTGCGACTGGCCGGCGACATAGAAGTGCTGCTGCATCCAGGCGTTCGGCAGCACCCCGCCGAACAGCCAGGTGTCGAAGGTGACCGGCGCCTGGATGTGCAGCGGGAAACCGACCGCGTTGTGCGACCCCTCGACCATGACTCCCCCGGCGTAGTGGCCGAGCGCACCGTAGGAGTAGTCGTAGGCGAACATCACCAGCGTGAAGGGCATCCAGTCGAGGATCATCCACAGCCAGGCCCGCCACCCCTTGCCGAGCACGGCGATGGTGAGCCCGATGAAGATCCACAACGTGATGGCGCCGCGGTCGAGCGGAATGCCCTCGGTGCTGACGAAGTAGACGATCGCCGCGACGTAGAGCACCGCGAGAACCCATCTCGTGACACGCCAGACCGGGCGGCGGTCCCCCGTCGCCGGCTCCGACCTGCGGTCCTCCCGGGCTGCCTGCAGCACCCCTGAACGATAGGTCACCTCGCCGGGCGCCGCGCCACGGACACGGAGATCGCGCCGGGGAGGGACGACAGGGGTATGCCGCGTCGCCGCCTACCTACGGGTAACCGGATCCGCCGTGCCGAGACGCGGAGGATAAGGCAACCTTGGAGAGTGAGCTCGTTCCTGGACGACCTGGCGCGCCAGGCCCTCGACCGCGAATCCCGTGGCATGACGCGTCGTCTCGTGGTCCAGACCCACGACCAGCAGCTGGACCTCGCCGGCAACGACTACCTCGGTCTGCGTCAGCACCCGCACGTCCAGTCCGGCGCGATCGCGGCGGTCGAGGACTTCGGGACCGGCTCGGGTGCGCCGCGGTTGATCACCGGGACGCTGCCGATCCACGCCGAGCTCGAAGAGGCCCTCGCGGACCACCTCGACGTGGAACAGGCCCTCGTCTTCTCGACCGGCTACCTGGCCAACCTCGGCGCGATCTGCGCGCTCGCGGAAGCCGACACCACGATCATCTCGGACGCGCACAACCACGCCTCGCTGATCGACGGGGCCAGGCTGGCGCGCGCCGAGGTGGCGGTCTTCCCGCACGGCGACCTCGACGCGGTCGAACGGCTGCTGCGGCAGCGCACCACTCCCCGCGCGATGGTGGTGGTCGAGTCGGTCTCCAGCATCCTGGGTGACGCGGCACCGCTGACCGAGCTGGTCGAGCTCACCGACCACCATGACGCGACCCTGCTCGTCGACGAGGCCCACGCCGTGGGCGTCCGCGGACCGCGCGGCGGGGGCCTGCTACGGCAGCTGGGGCTGGCTGGCCTCGACCACGTCGTGGTGACCGCGAGCCTGTCGAAGGCGCTGGCGGCGCAGGGCGGGGTCGTCCTCGGGCACCGGATGTTGTGCGAGCACCTGGTCAACACCGCGCGGCCGTTCCTGTTCGACACGGGGCTGGCCCCCGCGAGCGCCGGCGCGGCGCTCGCCGCCCTCGACGTCATCGAGGACGAGCCGCAGCTGGGGGAGCGGGCCATGGCCCACACCGCCCGCCTGGCCGAGGCCTGTGGTCTCGAGACACCGGCCGGGCCGTTGATGTCGGTCCTGTTGCCCGGCTCCCGCGAGGCCCTGGTGGCCGCCGATATCTGTGCCGCGCACGGCGTGCGCGTCGGCTGCCTGCGACCGCCGTCCACCCCGGACGGCACCTCGCGGCTGCGGATCACCGCGCACGCCAACCACACCGAGATCGATGTCGCGCACGCCGCCAAGGTGCTCTCGGAGATCACCCAGCCCCGGTGACCCGGTTGCGCTGGAGTTCAATGAGCGCATGACGACCCACTCGCCATACCGGATCTCCTTCGTCTGCACCGGAAACATCTGCCGGTCGCCGATGGGCGCCGTGATCCTGCGCCGGCTGCTGGAGGACGAGGGGCTGCAGGGTCAGGTCGAGGTGGACTCGGCCGGCACCGGCGACTGGCACGTGGGCAACGAGGCCGACGAGCGGACCCTGCGGGCCCTGACCCAGCACGGCTACGACGGGGCCACCCACCGGGCGCAGCAGCTGGACCAGGCCTGGGTCGCCGACCACGACCTCGTCCTCGCCGCGGACCGCTCCCACCTGGAGCAGCTGAGGGACAGCGCGCCCGACCTGGCGGAGCGGGTGCGGCTGCTGCGGGAGTTCGACCCGGAGGCGGTCGCCGCGGGCCAGCTCGAGGTCGACGACCCCTACTTCGGCGACGCGGCCGGCTTCGACCGCTGCCTGGCGGAGGTCGAGCGGGCCTGCCGCGGTCTCGTCGAGCACGTGCGGGAGCGGTTCGCCGCGGGGTGACCGGGCCAGGTCACCGGGAGCAGGCGTTCGGCTGCTGGCGGCCTCTGGGAGGATGAGGACCATGGCTCGTCTCGCTGACGCATCACCCCCGATCGCCCTGGGCGCCCTCGACGGCCGCTACCGCGCCGCGGTGGCGCCGCTGGTCGATCACCTCTCGGAGGCGGCGCTCAACCGCGAACGGGTGCGGGTCGAGGTCGAGTGGTTGATCCACCTGACCGACCACGCGGTCGTGCCCGGCGTGCCGGCGCTCACGCCGGACCAGCAGTCGAGGCTCCGTGCCGTGGTCGACGACTTCGGGCCCGACGAGATCGCCGAGCTGGCGCAGATCGAGCGGGAGACCGTCCACGACGTCAAGGCGGTCGAGTACTTCCTCAAGCGCCGACTGGCGAGCATCCTCGGCGAGGAGGCACACGGCATACCGGAGCTCGTGCACTTCGGCTGCACCAGCGAGGACATCAACAACCTGTCCTACGCGCTGATGGTGCGCGGCGCGGTCACCGCGGTCTGGCTCCCCCGTGCGACCGCACTGGCCGACACGGTCGGCGAGCTCGCCCGCGATCTGCGTGACGTGCCGCTGCTCGCGCACACGCACGGGCAGCCGGCGACACCGACGACCATGGGCAAAGAGCTGGCAGTCCTCGCGTTTCGACTCGACCGACAGCTGCGCCGGGTGCGGGGCGCGGACTACCTCGGCAAGCTGAACGGCGCGACCGGCACGTATGGCGCGCACGTCGCCGCGGTGCCGGACGCGGACTGGCCCGCGATCTCACGCGAGTTCGTCGAGGGCCTGGGCCTGACGTGGAACCCGCTCACCACCCAGATCGAGAGCCACGACTGGCAGGCCGAGCTGTATGCCGACGTGGCGCGGTTCGGTCGGGTGCTGCACAACCTGTGCACCGATGTCTGGACCTACATCTCGATGGGCTACTTCGCCCAGGTGCGGGGTCAGGGCACGGTCGGTTCGTCGACGATGCCGCACAAGGTCAACCCGATCCGCTTCGAGAACGCCGAGGCCAACCTCGAGGTGTCGGCAGCCCTCCTCGATGTGCTCGCGTCGACCCTGGTGCAGTCGCGGCTGCAGCGCGACCTCACCGACTCCTCGATGCAACGCAACATCGGCACGGCGTTCGGCCACTCGCTGCTCGCGATCGACAACGTCGCCCGCGGCCTGGCCGGGCTCGATGCGGTGCCGGAGGCGATGGCGGCCGACCTCGAGGCCAACTGGGAGGTGCTGGGCGAGCCGATCCAGTCCGCGATGCGCGCGCTCGGGGCCCAGGGGGTCGCCGGGATGGAGAACCCCTACGAGCGGCTCAAGGAGCTCACCCGTGGGCGACGGATCAACGGCGAGCTGCTGCGCGAGTTCGTGCGCGGGCTCGGGCTGCCGGCCGACGTGGAGAAACGCTTCCTGGAGCTGACGCCGCAGACGTATGTCGGGTTGGCACCTCGCCTGGTCGACTTCCTCGCGCCGCGTGGCGCCTCCGAGTGACCCGGGACACCGTGAGCCGCGCTGCTAACCTCCGCGACATGATCGTGCACGAGGCGACGTACAGCCCGAGCAACGTCGTCTCGGTCATCCACCGGACCCGGCTGCGGGCCATCCTCAAGGAGCTCAAGGCCCTGCCGCTGCCGCAGACCGGGCGCTACGCCGACTTCGGGTGCTCGAACGGCTACATCCTCGACCTGGTCCGCTCGAGCGTCCTCTCGCCGCAGTGGCGCTGCGTCGGCTACGACCGCAATCGCCGGCTGCTCGAGCTCGCCCGGGCGCGGGGGCTGGACAACACGCGGTTCGCAGCCCTCAACCTCAACAAGGGCCGGATCCCGCCGGTGCCACCCTTCACGCTCTGCACGAGCTTCGAGACGCTGGAGCACACCGGCAACTTCCGCGCCGCGATCACCACCATCGTCGAGTCCTGTGCTCCGGAGGGGTGGATCCTGGTCAGCATCCCCGTCGAGAAGCGGCTGCCCGGGTTGCTCAAGCTGCTGAGCCGGCCGCTGGTGCGCCGGCGCCCTTACGGCGACTTCTTCGAGGGGCGCAGCCGCTGGGAGTACGCCCGCGACGTCGCGCTGGGCCGCGACATCGAGCGCCACCGCGCGCCGGTCCAGGACGGGTGGGGCCCCCACCTCGGGTTTGACTGCGACCGGTTCGAGGAGTTCCTCCAGGCGGAGCTGATCGAGACCGGTCGCTGCACGCTGCTGCGGGCGGTCCGCACGTTCGGCGGCTTCAACCGGCTCTACCTGCTGCGTCGCCCCGCCGATCTCGCTGCTCGTTGAGGTCCGACTCCCCCTCACATTCGGCCGGAAATACCCCATAGGGGTATGCTGGTTGGCAGTGGTGGGACCACGCCGGACGCCCCCGGGCTCCGACGCACCGACCGACCCGCTCAGACCCACAGGAGGCAGCAGTGACCGGATACTCCGGCAGCAAGGACGACTACCTCAAGCGGTTGCGGCGGATCGAGGGCCAGGTCCGTGGCATCCACAAGATGGTCGAAGAGGACACCTACTGTATCGACGTGCTGACCCAGGTCAGCGCGGTCACCAAGGCGCTGCAGGCGGTCAGCCTCGGCCTGCTCGAGGACCACGTCGGTCACTGCGTCGTCGACGCGGCCCGCGAGTCCGACGAGTCCGCCCAGGTCAAGGTGCGAGAGGCCTCGGACGCCATCGCGCGCCTGGTCCGCAGCTGAGCCGGCCGCGGACACCCCACGCAACCGGACCACCCGACATACCGGAGGAATCATGAACAGCACGACCGTCACCGTCTCGGGGATGACCTGCGAGCACTGCGTGCGCGCGGTGACCGAGGAGCTCACGGCACTCGACGACGTCACCGACGTGACGATCGACCTGCACGCCGGCGGCGACTCACCGGTCACGATCACCAGCTCCGCGCCCCTCGACCCCAGCGCCGTGCGCGCGGCCGTCGAGGAAGCCGGATACACCGCCACCGCCTGAGGACTCCGATGGGCACCACCGCCAGCCAGACCGCCAACCACCCCGCCACCGAGCACGAGCTCGACCTGGCCATCACGGGCATGACGTGCGCGTCCTGCTCGGCCCGGATCGAGCGCAAGCTGAGCAAGCTCGCCGGGGTCGAGGCCAGCGTCAACCTCGCCACCGAGAAGGCACACGTGCGGTATGCCGACCCGTTGACCGCGGAGGACCTCGTCGCCGAGGTGGGCAAGACCGGCTACGGCGCGACGGTCATCGGTCCGCGGCCTGCGGACGGCGCGCGGCCGGCGGCCCAGGAAGGCCGTGCCGCCAGTCAGCAGGTTCGGCCACCGCGGACCTCCGATGCCGACCCCGACGGCCAGCTCCCGCAGCGCCCTGTCGCCGGCGACGAGAGCCTGCGCCGGCGCGCGCTCGTCTCCCTCGCGCTGGCGGTGCCCGTGGTGCTGGTCGCCATGGTCATGCCGCTCGGCCGCGCCCTCGGCCCTGCCGCTCCGTGGATCGAGCTGGTGCTCGCGACACCGATCGTGCTCTGGGCCGCCCTGCCCTTCCACCGCGCGGCCGCGATCAACGCGCGGCACCTGGCCTCCACGATGGACACGCTCGTCTCGCTGGGTGTCACCGCGGCCTACCTCTGGTCCTTGGTGGCCGTGCTCACCGGATTCACCGACCACCTCTACTTCGAGGTCGCGGCAGTCGTCACCACCTTCCTGCTCGGTGGCCGGTATGCCGAGTCGCGCGCCCGCGCGTCGGGTAAGTCCGCGCTGGAGTCCCTGCTCCAGCTGGGCGCCAAGGACGTCGCGGTGCGCAGGATCGACCCGCGCACCCGCGTCACCACCGAGCAGCGGATCCCCATCGACCAGCTGCAGGTCGGCGACCAGTTCTTCGTGCGGCCTGGCGAGAAGGTCGCCACCGACGGCGTTGTCCTGGACGGACAGAGCGCGCTCGACACCGCGCTGGTCACCGGCGAGTCCATGCCGGTCGACGTCGGTCCCGGCGATGAGGTCATCGGCGGCACCGTCAACTCCCACGGGCGGCTGATCGTCGAGGCGCGCCGCATCGGCGCCGACACCACGCTCGCGCAGGTCACCCGCCTCGTCGAGCAGGCCCAGCAGGGCAAGGCGCCCGTGCAACGGCTGGCCGACCGGGTGTCGGCGGTCTTCGTCCCCGTCGTCCTCGGCATCGCCGTCGTCACCTTCGTGCTGTGGCTCGTCACCGGTCACGACCTCAGTGCCGCGCTGTCGGCCGCCGTGGCGGTCCTGATCATCGCCTGCCCGTGTGCCCTCGGCCTGGCCACGCCGACCGCTCTGCTGGTCGGCACCGGCCGCGGCGCCCAGCTGGGCGTCCTGATCAAGGGTCCGCAGGTGCTCGAGAGCACCCGCCGTGTCGACACCGTCGTGCTGGACAAGACGGGCACGGTCACCAGCGGCGAGCCGGTGCTGGTCGACGTGGTGGCGGCCGGCAACCTCGATCCGGTCGCCGCACTTCGGGCGGCTGCCGCCGTCGAGTCCGGCAGCGAGCACCCGATCGCCCGGGCGGTCGTCGACGCGGCCACGGCTCGTGAGCTGTCGGTGCCCGCGATCAGCGACTTCACCAACCTCCCCGGCTCAGGCGCCCGCGCCACCGTGAAGGACACCCCGGTGACGGTGGGCAAGCTCGACCTCTTCGACCGCGTGCCGGGGGAGCTGCAGACCGCCTCGGGCCGTCGCGCGGGCACCACGGTCTACGTCGGCTGGGAGGGCAGCGCGCGTGCGGCCCTGACCGTCGCCGACCAGGTGCGGCCGACCTCCGCAGC
>NZ_VOHR01000110.1 GCF_009192725.1 Segeticoccus rhizosphaerae
TGTCCCGCGGCACCCGCAGCGAGCGGCTCCTGAACGTGCTGCACGTGCAGGAGCCGCTCGCTGCGGGTGCCGCGGGACAGCCGGCGCAGCGTGCTCGTGGGGGCGGCCGCGAGGTCGCCGTCGATGTCGATGGTCATGGCTGCACCCACCGTATGTCGCGTTCGTCGCCCGCGCGCTCTAGGCTGGGCCTTGCAGCGGGGCACGCCCGCGGCCAGTGACCGACGACCTCATCTCAACGGCAACACAGGCAAGGAGCCGTCCGTGGACCTGTCCATCTCCACCGCTGACCACGGCGAAGTCACCGTGATCGCGGTCGGCGGCGAGATCGACGTCTACACCGCTCCCCAGCTGCGCGAGCGCCTCGACGAGCAGATCGCGGAGGGCCGTCGACAGTTGGTCATCGACCTGCAGGACGTGGCGTTCATGGACTCCACGGGCCTCGGCGTGCTCGTCGGTCGGCTCAAGATGGTCCGGTCGCACGAGGGCACCCTGCGCCTGGTGTGCCGCTCCGAGCGCATCCTCAAGGTCTTCGCGATCACCGGACTCGACAAGGTCTTCCAGATCTTCGACAGCGTCGACGACGCCGTCGCGAGCCTCGTCTGAGCCGCTCGCTCCCACCCCCGCCGGGAGCTCCGCGGCCCATTCATCCCGTGGCTTGTGGGCACAATTTTCTCATCCCGCCCTGTCCTCGTGTTCACTCGCCCCATAGAGTGACGGCAGCCACGCGTGCCCCACGCGTTTGGACCCTGCCCGTAGGAGGAACCGCATGCCGGGTTTGATGCCATCTGTTGACGGGAGCTCCCTGTCGCTCGGAGGAGGCAACCTGACCGTGGTCGCCGTCGTGGCGATCATCGGACTCATCGCGCTGGGGATGGGGGTGAAGTTCCGCGGGGAGGTGCTCAAGGCCGACCCGGGCACGCCGAAGATGCAGGAGATCGGCGCGGCCGTCGAGGAGGGCGCCCAGGCCTACCTGCAGCGGCAGTTCCGCACCCTGTCGATCTTCGTCGTGGTGGTCTTCTTCGTCCTGCTCGCGCTGCCCGCCGACACCGGCGGTGTGCGGATCGGCCGCTCGATCTTCTTCGTCATCGGCGCCGTCTTCTCCGCCGCTATCGGCTACCTCGGCATGAGCCTGGCCGTGAAGGCCAACGTCCGCGTCGCCTCGGCCGCGCGGACCAGCGGCCGTGACGAGGGCATGCGCATCGCCTTCCGCACCGGAGGCGTCGTCGGTATGGCGACCGTGGGCCTGGGTCTGCTGGGCGCCGGTGTCGTGGTGCTGCTCTACAAGGGCAACGCCCCCAAGGTGCTGGAGGGCTTCGGCTTCGGCGCCGCGCTGCTCGCGATGTTCATGCGCGTCGGCGGTGGCATCTTCACCAAGGCCGCCGACGTCGGCGCCGACCTGGTGGGCAAGGTCGAGGCGGGCATCCCCGAGGACGACCCGCGCAACGCCGCCACCATCGCGGACAACGTGGGCGACAACGTCGGCGACTGCGCCGGCATGGCCGCCGACCTGTTCGAGTCGTATGCCGTGACGCTGGTCGCCGCGCTCATCCTGGGCAAGGCGGCGATCGGGGAGTCCGGTCTGGTCTTCCCGTTGATCGTGCCCGCCATCGGCGCCATCACGGCGATGCTCGGCGTCTACGTCACCAAGCCCCGGGCCGGCGAGAACGGCCTCGTGGCCATCAACCGCGGCTTCTACGTGTCGGCACTCATCTCCGCGGGCCTGTGTGCGCTGGCCGCGTTCATCTACCTGCCCAGCTCGTTCGCCGACTTCGAGGGCCTGACCAACACCCAGATCGCCCAGCTCGGCGGTGACCCTCGGCTCATCGCCAGTGCGGCCGTGATCCTCGGCATCATCCTGGCCGGCATCATCCTGTGGCTCACCGGCCACTTCACCGGCACCGACAAGCGGCCCACGATGGACGTGGCCCGCACGTCCCTGACCGGCGCTGCGACGGTGGTCCTGTCCGGGATCGGGGTCGGCCTCGAGTCGGCCGTCTACACCGCGGTCATCATCGGCGCGGCCGTCTACCTGGCCTTCCTGCTCGGCATGGGCTCCACCATCCTGGCGCTGTTCCTCGTGGCGCTCGCGGGCTGCGGCCTGCTCACCACGGTGGGTGTCATCGTGGCGATGGACACCTTCGGGCCGGTCTCGGACAACGCCCAGGGCATCGCCGAGATGTCCGGAGACGTGCACGACGAGGGTGCGCAGATCCTCACCGAGCTCGACGCCGTGGGCAACACGACCAAGGCCATCACCAAGGGCATCGCGATCGCGACGGCGGTGCTCGCCGCGACCGCGCTGTTCGGCTCGTTCACCGACTCGGTGCGAGAAGCCCTGAGCACGATGACGGGTGTGGACACCTCCGGTATCAGCGCGTCGATGCTGAGTGTGGAGGTCGTCTCGCCCAACACGCTCGTGGGTGTGCTCATCGGTGCCGCGGTGGTCTTCCTGTTCTCCGGGCTGGCGATCAACGCCGTCACCCGAGCCGCGGGCGCCATCGTCTTCGAGGTGCGCCGCCAGTTCCGCGACCACCCGGGCATCATGAACTACACCGAGAAGCCCGACTACGCGCGCGTCGTCGACATCTGCACCAAGGACTCGCTGCGTGAGCTGGCGACCCCCGGCCTGCTGGCCGTCCTGGCCCCGGTGGTCGTGGGCTTCGGCCTGGGCGTCGGCGCGCTCGCCGGCTACCTCGCCGGCGCGATCGGTGCGGGCACCCTGATGGCGGTCTTCCTGGCGAACGCCGGTGGGGCCTGGGACAACGCCAAGAAGATCGTCGAGGACGGCGCCCACGGCGGCAAGGGCTCCGAGGCCCACGCCGCGACGGTCATCGGCGACACCGTCGGCGATCCGTTCAAGGACACTGCGGGGCCGGCGATCAACCCGCTGATCAAGGTGATGAACCTCGTGTCGCTGCTGATCGCGCCGGCCGTCGTGACCATGTCGATCGGCGCGGACTCGCACCAGGTGCTGCGCATCGTCATCGCCGTCGTCGCGTTGGCCACCCTGGTCGGTGTCATCACCATCACCAAGCGGCGTGACCTCGCCATCGGCGGCGACAGCGACCCCGAGGCGGCGCCGGCAGAGGGGCAGCACGTCCTGCGCTGAGCCCTTCCCCTCGGCTGGACACACCCGGACGCCCGAGCAAACGTTTCTCCCCGGAAGCGTTTCTCGGGCGTTCGGTCTGGGTACCGGGCCGGTAGTTGCTCCGACCGCGGAGCGCCACCGGAGGGAATTCACCATGAGGCATGCCCGTTCGCTACCTTTGGCCACTCTCGTCGGCCTGACGCTGACCTCGTCCCTGATGCTGTCCGCCTGTGCAGGCGTGGGCGGAGGATCCGACCAGGAGCCCACGACGAATGGCGGCGGCAGCGGCGGCAGCGGCGGCGCCAGCACACCCTCCGGGGCCCTGAAGATCATGGGCTTCTCAGGGGGCGACGAGGTGGCGAGCTCGCGCATGAACGCGTTCAAGGCCGCCTACCCGGACGTCGACGTCACCGCGAACAAGGGCGACTTCGATGCCCAGCAGTTCCTCACGGCCGTGTCCAGCGGCAACGCTCCGGACGTGGTCTACATGGATCGCAAGCTGATCGGCACGTATGCCGCGCAAGGCGCCATCGAGCCGATGGACACCTGCGTCAAGAACCAGCACATCGACACCTCGCAGTACCGAGAGGCGGCGATGCAACAGGTGACGATCAACGGGAAGGTCTACGGGATCCCCGAGTTCTACACGGTGAGCGTCAACCTGATCAACGAGAAGGCCCTGCGAGCGGCCGGACTGACCGACGCCGACGTCCAGACCAAGGACTGGGACGCGCTCAAGGCCACCACCAAGCGGCTGTTCGAGTCCGACGGCTCCAAGCTCCAGCGCATCGGCTACGACACCCACATCCCCGACGCCTTCCCCCTGTGGGCACGCGCCAACGGTGTCGAGATCATCAACAAGGACGGCTCCCCGAACCTCAACGACCCGAAAGCGGTCGAGGCGCTGCAGTTCAACATGGACATGGTCCGGATGCAGGGCGGCTGGAGCGACTACAAGGCCTTCCGCGACAGCTTCGACCTCTTCGGTGAGAAGAACCAGTTCACCAAGGACCAGCTCGTCGCCTTCCCGATCGAGAACTGGTACGTCAACGTCCTGTTGAGCTCGCGCAAGAACGGCCTGCAGCTCGGGTCGACGATGTTCACGGACAAGAAGGGGCAGCCGATCAGCATCCTCGGCGGGAACGCATGGGCCATCCCCAAGGGCGCCAAGAACGTCGCCGCGGCCTGCGCGTTCGCCAAGACGATGACGGACAAGCAGACCTGGATGAAGGCGGCTGCGGCGCGGATCGCGACCGTCAAGAAGGACAAGTCGTTCTTCACCGGGTTGTTCACGGCCAACAAGCCTGCCGACGAGGCGATCAAGGCGAAGTACCTCAAGCCGACGGGGGACAAGGGATTCGACACGGCCATCGAGAACTACTACAAGACCCTGGACGTCGCCAAGCCGCTGCCCTCCTCCCCGGTCGGCTCGCAGATCGACAACGCCTGGGCGGCCGCGGTCGAGCGGGCCCTGTCCGGCAAGATGAGCGCCAAGGACGCGTTGGACCGCGCGCAGCAGGAAGCGCAGGGGGCCTTCGACAAGGCGCCGCAGAATGGCTGAGGCGACCGCTGCCGGGCGCGTCGCGCGCACCCGGCGACATCGTCGCCGGCACCGTGACCGAGCGGGTTACCTGTTCATCCTGCCGTGGGTTCTGGGGTTCCTGATCTTCACTGCCGGCCCGATGATCGCCAGCCTGGTGCTGTCCTTCACCGACTACTCGATGATCCGGCCGCCGACCGGGGTGGGCACGGCCAACTACCGAGAACTGCTCAGCGACCCACGCGTGATGAAGTCGCTGTCCAACACCTTCGTCTACGCGGCGATGTTCGTCCCGCTCGGCACGGTGGTGGCCCTCGCGCTCGCGCTCCTGCTGCACCGGGTCGGGCGTGCGGCCGGGTTCTTCCGCACCGCCTTCTACCTGCCGGTGATGACTCCTGCCGTCGCGGCCGGCGCGATGTTCCTGCTGCTGCTCAACGGACAGCAGGGCCTGGTCAACAAGGTGCTGTCGTTCGTGGGGATCGCGGGCCCCAACTGGACGACCGACCCCAACTGGCTCAAGCCTTCCCTGGCCATCGTCAGCCTGTGGAGCCTCGGAGGCGCGGTCGTGATCTACCTGGCCGCGCTCCAGGGAGTGCCGCGGCAGCTGCACGAGGCGGCGCAGCTGGACGGAGCGGGCCCGATCCGGCGGTTCTTCGTCATCACCTTGCCGATGATCTCGGGGGCGGTCTTCTTCACCGTGATCACCCACACCATCGCCGCCATGCAGATGTTCGACCAGGCATACACGATGTTCTACGGGCCGCAGCAGAAGGCGAACGCGTCGGACGAGTCCCTCGTCTACATGGTCTACCTGTTCCAGAACGCGTTCCAGTACTTCCACATGGGCTTCGCCTCGGCGATGGCCTGGTTGCTGTTCGTCATCATCGTGGTGATCACCGTGGTCCAGGTGAAGGTGGGCAACCACTTCGTCTACTACGAGGGGGGCGAACCCAAGTGACCAGCTCTGTCCAGTCCACCCCACCCGTGGAACCCGCGCCGACGGCCACGTCACCGGGCTCGCCGCAGCCGCCGTTCGCCCCGGGAGCCGTCCCCGCGGATCCGGCCGCACGGTCGTCCTCGTCGCGGTCTGCGGGCTTGTCCTGGAGACGGATTCCCTACCTCGTCGTGCTCACCGCTGCGACGGTGGCCTTCATCTACCCGTTGATCTGGCTGATCAGCGCCTCGTTGAAGCCCAAGAGCCAGGTCTTCGACAACAAGCTGTGGCCGGAGGTGTTCCAGTGGAGCAACTATGAGAAGGTGTGGCAGGTCGCGCCCGTGCTGCGGTGGTTGTTCAACTCGGTGCTGGTCGGGGTGATGGCCGCCACGACCGTGTGCCTGAGCAGCGCACTGGTGGCCTTCGGGTTCGCCTACTTCCGTTTCCGCTTTCGTGGAGCCATCTTCGGCCTGGTCCTCGCGACGATGATGCTGCCCGGGGCCGTGACGATGATCCCTGTCTACCTGATCTGGAACAAGCTCGGGTTCGTGGACACCCAGGTGCCGCTCTGGGCCGGAAACCTCTTCGGCTCCGCGTTCTACATCTTCCTGCTGCGCCAGTTCTTCCTCGGCATCCCACGCGAGCTGTTCGAGGCCGCCCGGGTGGATGGCTGCTCCTACCTCGGCATGTTCCGTCGGATCGCACTCCCGCTGGCCAAGCCGGCCCTGATCATCGTCTTCGTCTTCGAGCTCCAGGCCAGCTGGTCCGACCTGATGAAGCCGCTGATCTACCTGCAGACCGAGGACTACTTCACCATGCCGCGAGGGCTGAAGCAGATCATCGATGCTTTCGCGCTGTCGGGTGAGTACCACTGGGAGATCGCGCTCGCGGCAACGGTCATCGCTACCGTGCCCATGATCCTGGTATTCGCCTTTGCGCAGCGCTACATCCTCGACGGCATCGCCACCTCCGCCTACAAGGGGTAGTGGTTCGATGGCAGAGTGTGTGTCCATGCCCGGACCCAGTGAGCTGAACGAGGAATCGAGGGAGGTCGCTGCCGCGATCTCGACGGCCGTGCGCCGCACCGGTGCGCGGGTGGCCGCCGCCGAGTCGCTGACCAGCGGGGCGATCGCCAGTCACCTCGGGGCGGCGGAGGCGGCCTCCGACTGGTTTGCCGGTGGGGTGGTGGCCTACAGCCGGCAGGTCAAGTTCTCGGTGTTGCACGTCGAGCCGGGGCCGGTGGTCACCGAGGCCTGCGCACGTCAGATGGCGCGCGGGGTCCTGGACCTGCTGTCCGCAGATGTGGCCGTGGCCGTCACCGGCGCGGGTGGCCCCGATCCGGAGGAGGACATGCCGCCCGGAACGGTCTTCATCGCCGTCTGCTCAGGTGGGGACGTCAGGGTCGAACAACACCGCTTCGACGGTGATCCCGAGCAGGTGGTGCGGGACACGACGCTCGGCGCGCTGCGGTTGCTGCGCGCCGAGGTCGAGGGATCCTCCCGCCACAGCGGCTGAGTCGGCGCCGCGGAGCGCCTCGCCGGTCCTGAAGGGCGCGAAGGCCTCTCGACGCCCTTCAGGGCCCGACTGTCCTCAGGACGATCGAGCCTGGTCGGACTTGCGGTTGTTGGCCCTCTCGATCGCCTTGACCAGCTCCTTCTTGGACATGGTGGAGCGCCCGGGGACCTTCAGCCTCTTGGCCAGGTCGTAGAGGTGGCTCTTGCTGGCGTTCGCATCGACGCCGCCGGCCGTGTCGGCCTTCGTGCCTCGTCCACCTGCTGCCTTGGCGTCCGAGGGCCCCTTGCGCTTCTTGGGCTCCCAGTGGTCGCCGACCTTCTCGTGGGTGTGCTTCAGGGCGGCATACGCCACCCGGTGGGCGCGCTCGCCTTCGCCGTATTCCTCGGCTGCCGAGTCGTGTGCTTCGGCAAAGGTGCGTTGCGCCTTGGCGTCCGAGCGCTGCAGCGTGCTCGGCAGCTCACCCTTCTTCGGCTTGCCGCTCTTCGTCGTCTTGGGCATCGACCTCGGCCTCCTTCGCCATCCTTGGGATTCGGGTACCCGTCACTTGCGTCCAACAAACCCCGAATCCGCCCAAGATAACGGGTTTCGGCCGAGAGGTGGGGGGTAAATGGGGGTCTCCGAGGGGTGACCCAGCGAAGGAGACGGTCTGATGACAAGTGACTACGGCGAGCAAGGATTTCCCGACGACCCGGTTCGGGGGACCGGGGTACGGCCCCCAGCGAGCTCTGCGGGAGTGCCCCCGACCCCATCGGTGGAGGAGCCTCCACCCACGTCGGGACAGGTGACGGACGGTCCAACGGTTGGTCGGCCGCTGGGCTCCGAGCAGGTGGGCGGCGGTGACCGCGGGACGAAGGAGGTGGCCAGCGACGAGGCGAGCGACGTGAAGCGGCATGCTCAGGAGGGCGGCCAGCGCGTGGCCGATCGGGCCAAGGACGAGGCGCGCAACGTCACGGGGGAGGCCGGGCGCCAGGCACAGGACCTCTGGCGCCAGACGCGGGCGGAGCTGACCGACCAGGCCGGGCACCAGCAACAGCGCGTCGCGGGCGGCCTGCGTGAGCTCGGCGACGAGTTGGGTTCGATGGCAGACCGGTCCGAGCAGAACGGTGTCGCGACAGACCTCGCGCGCCAGGGATCGAGCAAGGCCCATGAGCTGGCGGGCTGGCTGGACGGACGTGACCCGGGCAGCCTGCTCGAGGAGGTCAGGGGATTCGCCCGGAGCAAGCCCGGCACCTTCCTCGCGGTCGCGGCCGGACTCGGCTTCGTCGCCTCGAGGATGGGCCGCGGCCTGGCTGCCGAGCACCAGGACCAGAGCTCCTCGGGTCAGTCCACGAGCACCGGTGTGCCGGCGAGTGGCGCATCGGCCGAGAGGCCGGCATATCCGGCCTATCCCGCGGCCGACGAGGCCGTCCGAGGTGGCCAGGTGCCATGACCCAGAGCCACGAGACAGGCGAGCGACTCGGTGCCCAGCCCGGTGGCGAGCCCCCCGGCCGACCGTTGAGCGACGTCGGTGAGTTGGTCGGCCGCATCGGCAACGACCTCTCGACCCTGGTGCGCCAGGAGGTCGAGTTGGCCAAGGCGGAGGTGCGGGAGTCCGCCAAGAAGGCCGGCAAGGGCGCCGGCATGTTCGGCGGGGCCGCCCTGGCGGGTTACATGGTCCTGCTCTTCGGATCGGTGGCCGTGTGGTGGGCCATCGGCACACAACTGGGCCTGGGGTGGTCGGCGTTGATCGTGGCGGCCATCTGGGCCGTGATCGGAGCCGTTCTCGCCGCCCGAGGGCGCCAGGAAATCAAGCAGGTCAAGGGAATCCCGCGCACCACGGAGACGGCGCGCGACATCCCCGACGCACTCAAGGGAAACGAGGAGATCCGATGAGCAACGACCCGGAGCAGATCCGCCAGGACATCGAGCGCACCCAGAGCAACCTCAGCTACGACGTCAACCAACTAGGGGAGACCGTGCGGCCCGGCAACGTGGCCCGCCGTCAGGCGGGGAAGGTCGGCGGTGCCGCCACCTCGCTGCGGGACAGGGTCATGGGCACCGGATCGAGCATGCAGAGCTCGGCGTCCGACGCTTCGGATCGGGCCAGCGAGGCCCAGGACCGGGCCAGGAGCGAGGTCAGGGGCAACCCCCTGGCGGCGGGCCTCGTCGCCTTCGGCGTCGGTGCCGTGCTGGGTTCGCTGCTCCCGGCGAGCGATCGGGAGCAACAGGCCGCCGTGGCGGTGAAGGATCGGGCGGCTCCGGTGGTCGACGAGGTGAAGGAGGTCGCCAAGGAGACCGCGGAGGATCTGAAACCCCGGGCCAAGGAGGCCGTGCAGGCGACCAAGGAGCAGGCGGCGGACTCGGCGCAGAACGTCAAGCAGGAGGGCCAGCAGACCGCGGAGGACGTCAAGGGAAGGGCGCAGGAGGCCAGGTCCAACGTCCAGCAGTCTCGCGACTGATCGGTCCGGGCGTCCTCCGGCGGGCCGGAGCGCAGGGAAGGGAGGGCAACGGTGCGCCTACGGCGCAGTGACCCCAACGAGCCCGGCCTGCGGAGACGGCGGCGCGGCAAGGGCTGGTCCTACACCGATGTGCAGGGCCAGCCCGTCGACGAGGCGACCCGCGAGCGGATCACGGCACTCGTCATACCGCCGGCGTGGCAGGACGTGTGGATCTGCCCCCATGCCACAGGACACATCCAGGCGGTCGGGACCGACGACGCCGGGCGTCGGCAGTACCTCTACCACGACCAGTGGCGGCTCGAGCGCGACGAGGCCAAGCACGATCGGGTCCTGCGGCTGGCCCGGCGCCTGCCCGAGATCCGTGCCACCACCGAGTCCGACCTGCGCGCACGGGGACTCGGGCGAGACCGGGTGCTCGCGGCTGGCCTGCGGATGCTGGATCACGGCGTGTTCCGGGTCGGTGGTGACCAGTACGCGCAGGAGCACGGCACGCAGGGGGTCGCGACCCTCTCTCGCGACAACGTGCGGGTCAGACGGGGCGAGGTCATCGCCGAGTTCACCGCGAAGGGCGGCCTGGAGCGAGTCGTGGTCCTCCCGGATGCGCTGCTCGCCAAGACGGTCACGGCGCTCAAGCGCAGCCGGTCCGGGATGGAGCGGCTCCTGGTGTTTCGCGAAGGTGACGGTTACCACGAGGTGCACGCCGAGGATCTGAACGAGCGGTTCAAGGAGCTGGCGGGAGAGGACTTCACCGTCAAGGACCTGCGCACCTGGCAGGCCACGGTGGTCGCGGCGGTCGAGCTGGCGCAGGTCGACCTCCCGCGGTCCAAGACCGGGGTGCAGCGGGCCGAGCGCGCTGCCATGGAGCAGGTGGGGGAGCAGCTCGGCAACACGCCGGCGGTGGCCCGTCGGTCCTACGTCGACCCTCGCGTGGTCGACGGGTTCGAGGACGAGGTGACCATCGAACCGGCTCTGGACCGCATCGGCGTCGAGGCGGTGGACGATCTCGCCGACCCCGACACCCGGCTGGCGGTCGAGCGATCGGTCGTGCGGTTGCTCACCCGCCGCTGAGCTGGCCGAGTCGGGTTCTAGGGTGACGGCCATGGCCACGGACACGCCGACCGATCCGCCCGGGCCTCCATCGCGGCCCGGCAGCGCGCCCCCGCCACACCCGGACCCCGCACGGGTCGCCTCGTTGCGGGCCGACCTCGATGCCGCGGGCTTCACCGTCGAGGGACTGACCGAGCTGCTCGGCCCGACCGCTGCACGAGCCCTGCGTCGCGAGCAGCGGCTTCCCGCCGATCTGGCCACGGGACAGAACCTTTCGCCGGCCGCGACGCTCGTGCGACTCTTCGCGCTCGGCCTCCCGGTCGACCCGGACCGGCTCGCCACCGCCCTCCCGCGGCTGGGCGTCGCAGGCCTGACCGACCTCGGGCTCGGCGCCGTCGAGGGCGGCTCGGTCCACGCCCGGTGCGACCT
>NZ_VOHR01000111.1 GCF_009192725.1 Segeticoccus rhizosphaerae
GTCCGGCTGCTGCGGCTCGTGCGGCTGGTGCTGCGGGCGCGGGGCGTGCTGCTGGCGCCGGGCGGCGCGGGCCGTGGACGGGCGCAGCTGGAAGACCCCCGTCTCCAGCTCCTCGTTGCACTCGAAGTGGACGTGCACGGGGCCACCAGGGGTGTAGCGCTGGGTCTCGGCGTGCTCCTGGGCGGAGGCCACCAGCTCGTCGGTCAGCTCGTCGGCGTAGGCGGTGAGGTGCTCGTAGTCGGTCTCGGACAGCTCGACGGTGAACAGGTTGGGCACGATGGTGCGGCCCCGGCCGAGGACGGCGGCGCGGTCGTCCATGGCCCGCCGCACCGCGGAGGCGATCTCGACCGGCTGCACCTCGGACTTGAAGGCTCGCGCGAAGACCCCGTTGACCGCTCGCTCGATCCGCTGTTCGACGCGATCGAACACACCCATGTCGGCCTCCCTCCTTGGTCTTGGCCGGTCGCTCTGTTTGACGCTTGCCTGACGCCCCGCGAGGCGTGGTGGTTCCCGCGCCCGGGTTGGCGGCGGCGCTGCTCGTCGCTCGATGGTAACGGGCGGGGCTGGACCGACGGTCGAGGCGCGACCCCGGTTTGTGCTCCGAGGGGGTCGTGCAGCACACTATGGGAGCGCGCGCGAGTGGCGGAATGGCAGACGCGCTGGCTTCAGGTGCCAGTGTCCGAGAGGGCGTGGGGGTTCAAATCCCCCCTCGCGCACCAATGAGAGAAGGACCCCCACGCTTTTCGGGGGTCCTTCTCTCATTGGTATGGAACAGGCGGATTTGCGACGGCTCCCCCGCGCGTCAAGCCGCGCTGGCAAACATCGCCGGCGACCCGGCATACAGGGCCTTGAGCTCCCCTTTGCCAGCGCGGCTTGACCAGTCGCCCGGCGGAAGGCACCGCACGGGGTGGAATTTCGCAAGTCGCGCTGGCACTACTCGCTCGAGCGCGCCGAAAACCGGCGTGTCGCGACTCTTGGCGCGGCCAGTGCCAGCGTGACGTGCGTTCCGCCGCGGGCTAGACCGGCACGGCCTCGGTCTCGGACCGGCAGAGCAGTCGCTCGAAGGTGTGCGCGATCTCGTCGGCGGCGGCCGACGGGGAGCTGGAGGTCCAAGCGACCACCCCGTCGGGCCGGATCAGCACGGCTCCGGGAGCGCCGATCGCGGAGTCCGCAGCGAGCGGGTGGACCGTGACCGGCAGGCCGATCTGTGCGGCGAAGGACTCGGCCGCCACGCGGCTGGTCTCGAAGCCCTCCGGCAGCAGCAGCGCGAAGCCACCCGCAGTCAGGTCGAGGGTGGACACCGTCCTTGCCTCGTCGACCCAGTGGTGTGGTGCTCGCGCACCCACGCTCCAGCGCGCCTCGCGCGGGTCCTGGAGCGGTGGCTCCACGACGTCGTCACCCGACACGGCGCTCGACCGGTGCAGCCCGCCGAGCTCGATGGACGGGTCGTCGAGCTGGGGCTGCAGGTCGTCCTGCGGCAACGAGGGGTCGACCCGCAACACGTAGCGCGTGTATGCCTGTTCGACGGTCAGCTCGGCGATCGGACGACGTTCCGCGTCATAGGTGTCGAGCAGCTCTGGACCGGCGATCCCGCGATGCACGAGGGCGAGCTTCCAGGCGAGGTTGTGGGCGTCGGCGACCCCCGTGTTGCCCCCGAAACCGCCCGTCGGCGGCATGACGTGTCCCGCGTCGCCGGCGAGCAGCACCCGTCCGCTCCGGAGCGACTGCGCCGTGGCCGCGCCCGCCGACCAGTACTGCACGCTCTCCACCTCGACGGGCAGGTCGTCGCCGCCGCCGAGTGCCGTGCGCACGAGCTCAAGACACCGGTCGGTCTGCAGGTCGTGCGAGGGGTTGCTGTCGCGCGCCCCGTCGGCGTCGAACGTCGCGAAGACGGCGAGGAACCCCGACTGCGCATCCAGCGAGAAGCGGAAGAAGCCCAGCAGATCGGGATGGTTCACGTAGACGACGCTGAGGTTGCGGTCGCCGATCAGCTCGCGCAGGTCGGCGCGGAAGTAGATCGTCACGCAGTCGGCAAAGTCGCCGTGGCCGGTCATCGGGAGGCCGAGCTGCTCGCGGATCCCGCTGTGCGCACCGTCAGCCGCCACGACGTAGTCGGCAGTGACCTCGAACGGCTCACCCCCGTCACGGGGCCGGAGCGCGGCGGCGACGTGGTCGGCGTGCGGCGTCAGCGAGACGAGCTCGGTGTGGAAGAGGTGTTCGGCGCCGAGCTCGACGGCCCGGTCGCGCAGCACCGGCTCCAGTCCCACCTGGGTGATGAACAGCCGTGCCGTCGGGCTGAGGTCCTCGACCCCGGCGTTGAAGTTGGCGAAGAACGTCGCGAGCTGCTTGCCACCGAGGCTCTCCACCGCGACGATCGCACCGTTTTGCACGAACTCCCTGGCGGCCGCGGCCTCCACGGCCTCCTGGATGCCGAGCCCCCGAAACACCTCCATCGTCCGCTGGTGGAACGACGCCGCGCGGGGATGGATCGCGGTGCCGGCGTGGCTCTCCACGAGCAGGTGCGGCACCTCGTGTTGCGCGAGCAGCGCGGACAGGGACAGCCCGACGAGGCTCCCCCCGACGATGAGCACAGGGGTATGACGTGTGGGCATGGTGACCTCCGGGCGACGGGCGACGCCGCGCGGCTCACTCGGTCTTGCCGGCCGCGGAGTCGTGCGTCGCCGAACTGGCGAAATCGGTGTAGGTGTACGGGTTGTCGAGGATCTTGGTCTCGGGGATGTCGGGGTTCATCCCGTGCTGCCAAGCCTCTTCGCCGAGCTCGGAGCGCAGGTGCTCGACGGTCGCGTCGACCTCGCGGCGCACGGCGGACAGATCGATCCCGAGCAGTTGGTGGTCGTGCTTGATGACCCGTCCGTCGACGATCACGGTGTGCACGTCTCCGCGCTGCGCCTGGTAGGCCACGTGGCCGAAGGGGTTGAGGATCGGGAACATTGCGGGTGACGCGTCGTTCTTGAGCAGCACCACGTCGGCGAGCCGGCCGGCCTCGATCGAGCCCAGCCGGTCGCCCATCCCGAGCGCCTCGGCGCCACCGCGGGTCGCCCACTCGACGACCTGGTCCGAGCGCAGGTGCAACTGGGTGATGGTCTCCCCGGACTGGTGCGCCTCGAGGTGCTCCCGTGCTCGATCGGCGCCGAGGGTGGCGCGCATCGCCGAGAACAGGTCGCCGCTCATCCACACGCTCGTGTCCATCGACAGCGAGACGTTGATGTCGTGTGCCCGCAGGGCCCAGCTGGGCGGGTAGCCCTGGCCGCAGGTCTCCTCGCTCTCCGACGCGAGCGAGACGTGCCCGCCGGTGGCCGCGATCCGGTTGTACGAGTCGTGGTTGAGCGTGGCCGCGTGGACGTAGATCGTGCTCGGAGCCATGAAGCCGTGCTCGTGCATCAGCCGGATGCCGTCGTCATTGGTGGCGCCCCAGACACCGGCGTGCGTGGTCACCGGCACGTCCAACCCGCGCGCGACCTCGAACGCGGCCCGCTCGGGGAACTCCGGGTCGCCGGTCACGTCGAAGGCCATCTGGAAGCCGAGCAGGTCGGAGCCGTGGAAGCGCCGCTCGTAGAACCGCTTGAACTCCGGGGCCGTCGCCCACTCCCACGGGCCGGCCTGGATGTTGCCGTAGGCCAGCACGAACCGCCCGGGCACGGCCTCCAGCGCGTCCACCGCCGCATCGGCGTGGTCGATCGTCTGCAGTCCGTGCGACCAGTCGACCGTCGTGGTCACTCCCGCGTCGAGCGCCTCCACGGCGGAGAGCAGGTTGCCCGCGTGCACGTCCTCGGGACGGAACGTCTTGCCGTGCTCGAGGTAGTACCAGACGAAGTACTGCGTGAGCGTCCAGTCGGCGCCGTAGCCGCGCATGGCCGTCTGCCACATGTGGCGGTGCGTGTCGATCATGCCCGGCATGACGATGCCGCCGGTCGCGTCGATCTCGACCGTCCCGTCGGGCACCGCCAGCGCCGGGCCGACTTCCGCGATGGTGTTGCCCACCACGAGGACGTCAGCCTGGGGCAGGACCGTCCGGGTCGCATCCATCGTGAGGACGGTGCCACCCCGCAGCACCACCGGACGACCGTTCTCGAATGCCGTGTGGCCAGGCGCTGTCATGGCTGCCTTCCCATTCTGCGGAGAATGGCGGACGATTGTCCGTATGACGGTCACTCTCCGATGGAGACAGGATCCGACGGGCGCTCCAGTCTGTCAAGAGGTCGCGCGGACAGTAGGGTCGACCGCGGTTCCGTTCCCGACTCACCCCGCGCAGGAGGTGCCGCATGGCAGGCCGTGACGCCAATCCGGACTTCATCGAGTCGATCGCGCGGGGCTTCGACGTCATCAAGGCCTTCCGGCCGGAGCGCCCCGCGATGGCCCTCAGCGACGTCGCCGCCACCACCGGCCTGGCCCGGCCGACCGCACGGCGGATCCTCGGCACCTTGCAGGCCCTCGGCTACGTGCGCGCGGCGGACGGGCGCTTCTCGCTCACCCCGAGGGTCCTCGAGCTCGGCCTGAGCTACGTCCAGTCCGTCGGGCTCTGGGACGTCGCCCGACCACACATGGAGAGCCTCGTCGCAGAGACCCACGAGTCGAGCTCGATCGCCCAGCTCGACGGCTCGGACATCGTGTATGTCGCACGCACGCCGGTGCCCAAACTCATCACCCTCGCCGTGCACATCGGGACTCGATTCCCCGCTGTGTCAACCTCATTGGGCAAGGTGCTCTTGGCGGACCTGGACCCGGCCGAGCTCGGGCGCGTCCTGGCCGAGCCCGGCCGATCGGGCATCGAACCCCGGATCGCCCCGACCCGCGAGGAGCTGGATGCCCTGCTGCGCGACGTCCGGGCCAAGGGGTGGGCGGCCACCGACGAGCAGCTCGCCCGCGGCATCCGCTCGGTCGCGGTGCCACTGCGGGGCGGCAGCGGCCGGGTGGTCGCGGCAATGAACGTGACGGTTCACGCCGCCGAGACCTCGATGGACACCCTGCTCGGCCAGCACCTTCCGGCGCTGCTGCGCACGGCGAGCGAGATCAGCGCCGACTTCGCCCTCCGCGACGAACTGCCGCTGCGCGTCAGCCCCACGGAACGGCACCCGGCCTGACCTTCGGTGTGCCCACCCCGCACCACTCCGCTCCCTTGACACCGACGCGACGTCGGACGAAACTCGACAAGTGCGGACAGTCGTCCGCGATGCGGACGACGTGGAGGCGAACAGGTGGCGGCGCAGGCGAACGAGACCGGGGCGGCGCCGGACGGGCCGCTCGCCGGGTTGCTCGTCGCCGACTTCTCCCGGATCCTGGCCGGCCCCTACGCGAGCATGTTGCTGGGCGACCTCGGGGCGGACGTCGTCAAGGTGGAGAGCCCGGGCGGGGACGACACCCGGACATGGGTGCCACCGGTGCGCGGCGACCGGTCGACCTACTACCTGGCGATCAACCGCAACAAGCGGTCCATCGCCCTCGACTTCACCGACGCCGACGATCTCGCCGCGGCCCGGGAGCTCGCGGCCCGCGCCGACGTCGTGCTGGAGAACTTCAAGCCCGGCGGACTGCGCAAGTTCGGACTCGACTACGAAAGCGTGGCGGCGGACAACCCTGGTGTCGTCTACGCCTCGATCAGCGGCTTCGGCTCCACCGGCGGTGCGGCGCTGCCCGGCTACGACCTGATCGTCCAGGCCATCTCCGGCCTGATGAGCCTCACCGGTGACGCGGACGGCTCGCCCTACCGGGCCGGCATCTCGGTCTTCGACGTGATGTCCGGGATGCAAGCCACCATCGGTGTGCTCGCCGCGCTCGAGCACCGCCACGTCTCCGGCACCGGCCAGCACATCGAGGTGAACCTGCTCTCGACCGCCCTGTCGGGCATGGTCAACCAGACCAGCGCCTGGGCCGCGGGGGGCGTCGTCCCCACCCGCATGGGCAACGCGCACCCCAGCCTGTTCCCCTACGAGCCGCTCCCGACCGCGGACGGCGAGCTGATCGTCACGGCAGGCAACGACGGCCAGTTCGTGAAGTTGTGCACCGCGCTGGGCGTCCCCGAGCTCGCCGACGACCCCCGGTTCGCGCACAACCAGGACCGCACCGCGCGGCGCGAGGAGCTGCGTCCGCTGCTCGTCGAACGGCTCGCCACCCGAACGCGCGCCGAGTGGTTCCGCGACCTCACCGCGGCCGGAGTCGCGTGCGGCCCGATCAACACGGTCGCCGAGGGCGTCGAGTTCGCGCAGGGCATCGGCCTCGACCCCGTCGTGCTCGTGGGTGACGGTGAGGGGGCCGTGCCGTCGATCCGCAACCCACTGCGCTTCTCGGAGACCCCCGCCCGCTACCTGCTGCCACCCCCGGAGCTCGACGAACACGGTGCCGAGATCCGCGCGTGGCTGACCGGGACCGGCGGCGACGAGCACCACGACGGAGGCACCCGATGACCGCAACACCCCAACTGCCCGAGTACCCGACGTCACTCGGCGTCTCGACCCCCACCACGATCTCGCTGCTCGGCCAGGACCTCGCGAGAGACCTCATGGGCACGGTCGGCTTCGGTGAGCTCGCGTACCGACTGCTCACCCAGCGTCAGCCGACGCCCGGCCAGGTCCGGGTCTTCGAGGCCGTGCTGGTCGCGCTCGCCGACCACGGGTTCACCCCGACCGCGATCGCGGCACGGCTCACGCTGCTGTCGGCTCCCGACTCGCTGCAGGGCGCCGTCGCCGCCGGCCTGCTGGGCGGCGGATCCCGCTTCCTCGGAGTGACCGAGGACTGTGGCCAGTTTCTTGCAAAAGCCCTGTCGCGGCATACGGATCTGGTCCCTGAGTCGCTCGAGGACGCCGCCGGATGGGACGCGCTGGGCGAGGTCGCCGTGCGCGAGACACGCGAGCAGGGGCGCTACGTGCCCGGGCTCGGCCACCCGGTCCACAAGGTGGAGGACCCGCGGACCCCACGGCTGATCCAGCTCGCCGACGAGTCCGACACCCACGGTCCGCACCTGCGCCTCTTCGAGGCGATCGGCCGGGTCCACGAACCGATCCTCGGGCGGCACCTGCCGCTCAACGGCGCCGGTGTGTGCGGGGCCGCGCTCGCCGACATCGACATCCCGCTCGGGATGCTGCGAGGGGTTGCCCTGCTCGCCCGCACCGCAGGCCTGCTCGGCCAGCTCGCCGAGGAACAGCGCGACGGAATCGGCATGGACGTCTACCTGTCCGTCGACCGCCACGCGCGATACCAGGCACCGGACGACAGCGTCCGGTGACACGATCGGACGAGGAGGTTTCGCACCATGGCCGACGTCGTTGCCGTCATCGCCTCGACCCACCACCCGTTCTACTACCGCGCGAGCCGGGCCACCGGGGATGACCGGCCGCCGTTCGCCGACGAGTGGGTCGCCAAGATCGAACGGTTCCGCGAGACACTGACCCGCGCCTCCCCCGATGTCCTGGTGATGGTCGGGAGCGACCACTTCCACCAGTTCTGGCTCGACAACATGCCGCAGTTCCTCGTCGGCAAGGCACCCTTCTACGACGCCAACTGGTACAACGAGGAGCGCGAGTTCGGCCTGCCGAAGATGCGTCTGGCCGGCGACCTCGACCTCTCGACCCACTTGCTGCGCAACGGGATCGACGCCGGCTTCGACCTCGCCTTCAGCAACGAGCTGCGGGTGGACCACTCGATCACCTGCCCGATCATCACGCTGCGACCAGAGGCCGACCTGCCGATCGTGCCGATCTACACCAACATCTTCGCCCCGCCGTTGCCGCAGCCGTCCCGCTTCGTCGAACTGGGCCGGACGATCCGGCGGCTCGTCGAGAGCTGGCCGTCGGGTCTGCGCGTCGCCATCATCGGGACCGGTCACCTCTCCCTCGAACTCGGCGGACCCCGCCAGTTCGGGCCGCATGGGCCGGACCCCGACTTCGATCGCAAGGCGGTGCAATGGATCTCGAGCGGTGACATCGAGGGCTGTCTCGCCCAGGTGACCCTCGACAGCCTGCACGCGCCGGGCAACGCCACGCACGGCTTCATGGACTTCATGCTGATGATGGGGGTGGCCGGCGAGCACGTCCCCGCCGACTACGTGGACAGCCTCGACCTGTTCCACACGATGGAGGCCTACTTCACCTGGTATCCGACGGGAGCACCGCGATGAGCAAATACCTCCTCGACAAGTTCCTCTTCACGGTCGACCGCGACCCCGAGCTCGTCGAGCGCTACCGCGACGACCCGGCCGGCACGGTGGCCTGGTGGGAGGAGCACCTCGCCAACCGCCTGCTGGGCTGTGCGACCTTCGAGGCCAGCACCGGGCAGGCGTTCAACGAGCAGGAGCGACAAGCGCTTTCGACGCACGACTACCCGACCCTGTTCGAACTCGGCGCGCACCCCTTCCTCACCCTGACGCTGTTCATCGCGATGTTCGAGCGTGACCACGACGAGCCGCTCGGCTTCCAGCTGGAGTATGCCGCCCGGCTGGCCCACCACTCGCTCCCCTACCCCGACATCAGCACCTGATGCGCGCCGCCCAGGTCACCGGGCACGGCGAGCCGCCGCGGCTCACCGAGGCCGCACCGCCCCCACGCTCGGCCGGCCACGCGCTGATCGCCACGAGCGCGGTGCCGATCACCCCGCTCGACATCCTCTGCGCGACCGGCCGTTCCTACTTCGGCGCGCCGGCGCTGCCCTATGTCCCGGGCGTGCAGGGCGTGGGCACCGTGCTCGAGTCCGACACCGTGCCTGCCGGGACCCGGGTCTGGTTCCCCACGTCGGCCGGCATGGCACCCGGCGACGGCAGCCTCGCCGAACGGGCCGTCGCTCCGGAGGCCGACCTCGTCCCGTTGCCCGAGGGCGTTGACGACGAGCTGGTCGCGGCCCTCGGCCTGTCCGGGGTCGCCGCGTGGATGGCGGTGACGTGGCGCGGTGCGCTGCGGCCCGGTGAGACCGTCCTGGTGCTCGGCGCGGGAGGAGTCGTCGGTCAGGTCGCGGTGCAGGTCGCCCTGCTGCGGGGAGCGGGGCGGGTCGTGGCCGCGGCACGTGCGCAGGACTCCCGAGACCTCGCCCTGTCCTATGGCGCGCACGCCGCCGTCGCCCTCACCGCGGACGACGACGTGCCCGGGCTCGCTGCCAGGCTCGAGCAGGCCTGCGAAGGACAGATCGACCTCGTCATCGACCCGCTCTGCGGAGTGCCGGCGACGGCGGCCGGGCGCGTGCTGGCCGGCCGCGGCCGCCTGGTCAACCTCGGCAGCTCTGCCGGTCCCACGGCCGAGTTCGACTCGGCGTCGCTTCGCAGCCGGACCGCATCGGTCCTCGGCTACACGAACAACGCCCTGACCACCGAGCAGCGGCGCGAGGCACTGTCCGCGCTGCTCGCGCTGGCCGCCGACGAGGGCCTCACGGTCGGTCACGAGGTGGTCGACTGGGCGGACGCTGCGGACGGCTGGTCCCGTCAGGCGACGGGCCGCGCCCGTCGCCGAGTCGTGGTCCGCGTCGGCTGAGGGAACGGCGGATCGCCGGCGGAGAGCCCGAGGCAGCCGGGTTCTCTGGTAGGACTGCTGGCGTGCGGATCAGCGAGGTCGACCACGTGGCGGACACGCTCGACGGGGTCCGGCGGACCACCTCGGCGGGGCTGGCTCAATGGAGGTACCACGGACGGGTGGTGGCGCGGCAGCTCGACGACACGCTCCTCGCGATCCGCGCGGAGTTCGACTACCGCGATGCCGTGCTGCGACAGTTCCCCGGGACCTTCAGCCTCCCGGCGCGCTTCGCCAAGCACATGATGGTCGTCGCCGACCTGGACGGCGGCGACCCGGGCGCGATCGAGGACGCGCTCGTCGCGGCGTGGGAGCTCCAACACAGTGGCGGCTGACTGGACGCTGGTCACGCGTCCTCGAAGCGTCGCAGGCAGGGGACGTGGCCCGGGAGCGAGGCACAGCGATGACTCTTGAGCGCACTCCGATGAGACGGGAACAGCGATGACCGACCAGGTGCACGGGACGCACGACTTCGCGGAGGACCCCCGCAACGAGCAGGTGCTCATCTACGTCCGCGGCGAGCTCAAGCGACGACCGGAGGCGACTGTGTCGGTCCTCGACGGTGGCTTCGTCCTGGGCGACGGGGTCTGGGAGGGGCTGCGGGTCCACCGGGGCCAGGTCGCCTTCCTCGACCAGCACCTCGACCGGCTCTACGAGGGCGCGGCAGCGATCGACCTCGACGTGGGGATGACCCGGGAGGAGCTGACCCGGGCGATCCACGAGACGCTGGACGCCAACGGGATGACCGAGGGGGTGCACGTGCGGCTGATGGTCACGCGCGGACTGAAGGCCACGCCATACCAGGACCCCCGGGTGACCATCGGGCCGGCGACGATCGTGATCCTTCCGGAATACAAGGAGCCGTTGCCTGCGGTGGCGCAGAAGGGGATTCGGTTGTTCACCGTCCACGTGCGCCGCCCCGGACCGGACATCCTCGACCCACGGCTCAACTCGCACAGCAAGCTGAACGACATCACCGCCTGCATCCAGGCCTACAAGGCCGGCGCGGATGAGGCGCTCATGCTCGACCCGCACGGCTTCGTCGCCACCTGCAACTCCACCCACTTCTTCATCGTCCGGGACGGTGAGCTCTGGACCTCGACCGGTGACTACTGCCTGGGAGGGATCACGCGTGGCAACGTGCTGCGCGTGGCCCGGGAGGCCGGCATACCCACGTTCGAGCGCAACTTCAGCACCACGCAGGTGTATGGCGCGGACGAGGCCTTCGTCACGGGGACCTTCGCCGGCCTGGTCCCGGTGCGCGAGGTGGACGGCCGCGCGATCGGCGACGGGCCGCGACCGGTGTCGACGCGGCTGCGCGGGCTCTACCGGGAGCTGGTCGACCGCGACGTGGCCGAGCGCGC
>NZ_VOHR01000112.1 GCF_009192725.1 Segeticoccus rhizosphaerae
GGTGTGCCGGTGCCCGACACCATCAAGGCCGTGGACGACGCCGGCCGGGTCCTCGCGACCCCGCCGCGCGAGAGCCTGCGGGCGATCCAGACGCCGCAGGCGTTCCTGCGGGAGGTGCTCGAGGACGCGCACCGCGCCGCAGCGGACGACCGGGTCCGCGCCACCGACGACGCCGGGCTGGTCGAACGCTCCGGCGGGCACGTCCTCGTGGTCGAGGGAGACCCGTTGGCGCTCAAGATCACCACCTCCGCGGACCTCGCACTCGCCGAGCGACTGCTCGAGGAACAGCCGTATGCCGCGTCCTGACGTGCCGCGCACGGGGATCGGCGTGGACGTCCACCCGTATGCCGCGGACGGCCGCGCGCTGTTCCTGGCCGGGCTCGAGTGGCCGGGCGAGACCGGCATCGAGGGACACTCCGACGGTGACGTCGTCTCGCACGCCATCTGTGACGCGTTGTTCTCGGCTGCCGGGCTCGGCGACCTCGGCACCCACTTCGGCACCGGACGCCCCGAGCTGTCGGGTGCTCGGGGTCCGGTCCTGCTGGCTGCCGCCCGCCAGATCCTCGAGGAGGCCGGGTTCGCCATCGGCAACGTCGCGGTGCAGGTCGTCGGCAACCGGCCCAAGCTCGGCCCCCGACGGCAGGAGGCGCAGGCCGTCCTGTCCGAGGCGCTCGGCGGGCCCCCGGTCTCGGTGTCCGCCACCACCACCGACGGGCTCGGGCTGACCGGCCGTGGCGAAGGACTGGCCGCGATCGCCACCGCCCTGGTCATCCGCGCCTGACCTCTCCCGCGAGAGTCTCGTATCCCAGATCCGAACCGCGGACGGCCATGCCTCCCGCGAGGCCGCTTGGCTAGGGTGCGAGGGAGAGGATCACGACAACAGTTCACGACACACAGGAGCGCGGAATGCCCAGCACGGTCAAGGGAGTCATCGCGCGCGCCAAGGGCGCGCCGGTCGAGGTCGTCGACGTGGTGGTGCCCGATCCGGGCCCCGGTGAGGCGGTGGTCAAGATCGAGGCCTGCGGCGTCTGCCACACTGACCTGCACTACCGCGAGGGCGGAATCAACGACGACTTCCCGTTCCTGCTGGGGCACGAGGCCGCGGGCACGGTCGAGGCCGTCGGCGAGGGGGTCACCGAGGTCGAGCCCGGCGACTTCGTCATCCTCAACTGGCGGGCCGTGTGCGGTCAGTGTCGGGCCTGTGCCAAGGGCAAGCCCTGGTACTGCTTCAACACCCACAACGCCACCCAGAAGATGACCCTCACCGACGGCACCGAACTCTCGCCCGCGCTGGGCATCGGGGCCTTCATCGAGAAGACCCTGGTGGCCGCTGGACAGTGCACCAAGGTCGACCCCGAGGCCTCCGCCAAGGCCGTGGGGCTGCTCGGCTGCGGGATCATGGCCGGGTTCGGCGCCGCCGTGAACACCGGTGGCGTGGGCCGCGGAGACTCGATCGCCGTGATCGGCTGCGGTGGAGTGGGCAACGCCGCGATCGCCGGGGCCCAGGTCGCGGGCGCCACCACGATCATCGCGGTGGACATCGACGACCGGAAGCTCGAGCAGGCCAAGGCGTTCGGCGCCACCCACACGGTCAACTCCAGGAACGACGACCCCGTCGAGGCGATCCGGTCGCTCACCGGCGGCAACGGCGCCGACGTCGTCGTCGAGGCGGTCGGCCGGCCGGAGACCTACGAGCAGGCGTTCTACGCCCGCGACCTCGCCGGCACCGTCGTCCTCGTCGGTGTGCCCACACCGGAGCTGAAGGTCGAGCTCCCGATGATCGAGATCTTCGGCCGGGGCGGTGCGCTGAAGTCCAGCTGGTATGGCGACTGCCTGCCGTCCAGAGACTTCCCCATGTTGGTCGACCTCTACCAGCAGGGACGCTTCGACCTCGATGCGTTCGTGTCGGAGACGATCACCCTGGACGACATCGAGGCGGCCTTCGACAAGATGCACGAGGGGAAGGTCCTGCGCTCGGTGGTGGAGCTGTGATGAGCGGCGACGACAGCGGCGAGAATGGAGCGCAGCGACCTGCCGCGGAGGAGCCCCGACCAGGGATGGTGAGCAACGAGGCGCGGATCGACCACCTCGTCACGTCGGGCACCTTCAGCCTCGACGGTGGCACGTGGGACGTCGACAACAACGTGTGGATCGTCGGCAACGACGAAGAGTGTGTGGTCATCGACGCCGCGCACGACGGCCCGGCCATCCTGCGCGCGGTCGGCAGGGAGCGCACGCTCAAGGCCGTGCTGCTTACCCATGCCCATGACGACCACATCAACGCGGTGGGCGAGGTGTTCGACGCGACGCGAGCACCGTCATACCTGCACCCTGACGACCGGATGCTGTGGGACCGGGTCTATCCGGTGACGCCCGACCACGAGCTCGCCGACGGTGACGTCATCGAGGTCGCCGGGGTGCGGCTGCAGGTGCTGCACACCCCGGGTCACTCGCCGGGGGCCTGCTGCTTCTACTGCGAGGAGCTGGGCACGGTCTTCAGCGGTGACACGCTCTTCCAGGGCGGTCCGGGCGCCACGGGGCGGTCCTTCAGCGACTTCCCGACGATCGTGGAGTCGATCCGGACCAGGCTGCTGACGTTGCCGCCCGAGACCGTGGTGCGCACCGGCCACGGTGACTCGACCACGATCGCGGCCGAGGCCGCGCAGGCGGACGAGTGGCGGGCGCCCGAAGGCTGAGCGCCGAGCTCCTCCTGACGTCCAGGGGCCCCGCCGACCAGGTCGGCGGGGCCCCTCGGGCGAGTCAGCGGAGGGCTGCTTACTTCAGGTTGGCGATCATCTTGTCGACGAAGGCCTTGTTGGCGCTGTCCTGCTTGACCCACGCCTCGACACCGGCGGCCGGGTCGTCCTTGTGCTTCTGGATGACCTGCAGCTCCAGACCAGCCAGGGTCTTGTCGTCCATCTTGAACGCCTTGACGGCCTTGGTGACCTTCGGGTGGTCCTTGCTGAATCCCTCACGGGCGATGGCGTGGACCTTCTCGGCCCCGCCCATCGCGCCCTTGGGGTCCTTGAGGTCCTTGATCGGGAAGGCGCTGTAGGCCCAGTGCGGGTGCCACAGGGTGACGACGATCGGCTCCTTGTCGTCGGTCGCCTTCTGCAACGCCGCCAGCATCGCTGCGGTCGACGAGGTCTGCAGGGTGTAGTCGTCCAGGCCGTACTGCTTCATCGCGTCTTCCTTGGTGACGCGCGTCAGCCCGGCACCCGGGTCGATACCGGTGATCTTGCCGTCGAACTCGTCCGCCTTGCCCTTGAGGTCGGCGATGGAGTTGATGTCCTTCATGTAGGTCGGCACCGCGATGTTGAGGGTCGCCTGGTCGTACCAGACGTCCAGGTCCTCGACCTTGTTCTTGATCTTCTTCCAGTAGGGGGCGTGCGTCTTGGGCAGCCAGGTGTCGAAGAAGAGGTCGGCGTTGCTGCCCGAGCCCTGCGAGATGCCGTTGAAGATGACCCCGATGTCCAGGCTCGGCACCTTGACGGTGTAGCCCTCCTTCTCCAGGGCGTACTTCCACAGGTGGCTGACGGCGACGTCCTCGTCCCACCCGGACGCGATCGGGATGGTGATCTCCTTGGAGGAGCTGCCGCCGCCGCCGCCGCTGGCGCCCGTGTCCGCCCCTCCGCTGCCGCCCGTGGCCGTCTTGCTGGACCCGCAGCCGGCGATCAGGGCTGTCGCAACGAGCGCTGCCACGCCCGTGGCCACCGCCTTGGAGGTTCGTGTCGTCCGCATGTCTCTATCCCTTTCCTAGGTGGTGGCAGTCACCGTCTGGCCGGTGAGTGCGGTTTGTGTCGGTGGCCGGGGGATCAGCGCGACGTCTTGCGCTGGGCGCGGGCCACGGAGGACCGTCCGCCCACGCCGGCGGTGACGCGGTCGAGGAACATGGCCAGGATCACCACGCCCAGTCCGCCCTCGAACGCGAGGGGCACATCCAGGGTCGTGAGGCCCTGGTAGACGTCGGAGCCCAGCCCGCCGGCCCCGACCATACCGGCGACCACGACCATGGACAGGGCCAGCATGATCACCTGGTTGACGCCGGCCATGATCGTGGGCATCGCCAGCGGGACCTGGATGCGCAACAGGATGGCTCTGGGTCGTGCGCCGAACGCATGGCCGGCTTCGACCATCTCCTTGTCGACCTGCTGGATGCCCAGCTGGGTCAGGCGGACGCCGGGCGGGATGGAGAAGATCACGGTGGCGACCATGCCGGGGATGACGCCGATGCCCCAGATGACCACTGTCGGCACCAGGTAGACGAACACCGGCAGGGTCTGCATGAAGTCGAGGACGGGCCGCAGTCCGCGGCTCACGACGCTGCTTCGTGCTGCCACGACGCCCAGCGGCACCGCGATGACCAGGGCCACCACGGTGGACACGATGACCAGGGCCAGCGTGTCCATGGCCGACGACCACAGGTTCATGCTCTGGATGATGAGCATGCCGATCAGCGAGCCGAGGCCCAGCTTCCAGGTGCCAGCGGCCCAGGCGAGCAGCCCGAGGATGATCGCGAGGATGAGCGGCGGGACCCAGTGCAAGCCGGCCGCGAGATTGTCGTTGAGGAAGTTCCCCACATAGCTGATCACATCGAGCAGGGGGCCGAGGTTGTCCTTGATCCACTCGACAGCGGTCTCGAACCAATCGCCGATGTGCAGTCTCGGGATGTTGACGGCGGTGGGAATCATGCCGTCACCTCCTTGCCCTTCGGCTTCACGCCTGGACCGTCGGACGTGAGCGAACCGTCCTCGGCGTCCCCGTCGCCGTTGCTCTTGGCGCTGATGTCACCGAGGGCAGCCAGCAGCGTGACCCTGGGGATGACGCCGGTCAGCCGTCCGTCCCCGTCGATCACCGCCAGCGGCACCTCGGTGTCGGCCGAGTCGTGGAACAGGTCGGCGACCACGGTGTCGGAGGTGACCGTGGGCACGTCGGTCTGCAGGATGTCGTCGATCGTGTCCCGACCGCTCTCGAGCGACCGCACCACGGACGGCTCGCGCAGGACACCACGGAACCGCCTGTCGCGGTCCACCACGAAGAGCGTGTCGATCTGGTTCTCCCGCATCAGCTTGTGCGCCGCGCGCGGACCCCCCTCTGCGCCCAGCAGGGCGACCGGAGGCTCCATCACCGACGACGCGGTGAGGACCCTGCTGCGGTCCACGTCCTGTATGAACCGGGCCACGTAGTCGTTGGCCGGGTCGTTGAGGATCTGCTCGGCGGTGCCGATCTGGACGATCCGGCCGTCGCGCATCATCGCGATCCGGTCGCCGAGCCGCATCGCTTCGTTGAGGTCGTGGGTGATGAACAGGATGGTCTTCTGCAACCGGTGCTGCAGCTCGATCAGCTGGTCCTGCATGCCCCGCCGGATCAACGGGTCCAGTGCGCTGAACGCCTCGTCCATGAGCAGGATGTCGGTGTCAGCGGCCAGAGCTCGCGCCAGGCCGACACGTTGCTGCATCCCACCGGACAGCTGGCCGGGGAGGCGGTCCTCCCAGCCCTTCAGCCCGCACAGCTCCAGCGCCTCGACCGCGCGCTGGTGCCGCTCGGCCTTGCCGACTCCCTGTGTCTCCAGGCCGTAGGCGGCGTTTTCGGTCACGGTGCGGTGTGGGAAGAGCGCGAAGTGCTGGAAGACCATGCTGACCCGCTCGCGGCGGATCGCCCGCAGCTGCTTGGTGCTCGCGTCCGTGACGTCCTGGCCGTAGATCTTCACCTTGCCGGCCGTGGGCTCGAACAGCCCGTTGACCATCCGGATCAGGGTGGACTTCCCGGAGCCGGACAGGCCCATCACGACGAAGATCTCGCCTTCGTTGACGGTGAAGCTGGCGTCGATGACCGCAGCCGTCAGGCCATCGTCCTTGCTCAGCTGCTCTCGGGTGGCACCTTCTTGCAGTCGGGAGACGCCTTCCCTCGCTTTGCGTCCAAACACCTTGTAGAGGTGTTCCGCCTCGATGGCAGGCACGAAAAAATCACCTTCTGCGGTCAGAAATGAGTTCGAGTACAGCCCGACATCGACCCTTTCCAGGCGCGGACAGTCCCTCCAACCAACCACAGGCGACGTTGACGGGTCAAAGTCGGACGCTCACCTCGTGGTCGACTTGTTACCTCGTACGGAGCGTCTGGAGGGCTCGCACCACGCCGACTGCGACCGCCGCAGCGACCACACCGACGAGCAGCCCGGCCCCGATGTCGAGCCAGTGGTGGACGTGCGCAGCCACCCGTGCCGCACCGATCAGGACACTCAGCGCAAGCATCACCACGCCGATGCTGCGACGGTGCGCGAGCACCACGAACGAGACAGCCGAGGCGACCGCAGTGTGGTCCGAAGGAAAGCCGTTGTCGGCGGGGTGGGCAAAGAGTGGGTGCAGCGCCGGGTCGACCACGAACGGACGCGGATCGACATACACGGCACTGGCGGCCTTGATGAGCGCGAAGGCAACAGCCAGCGCCAGGACCCCCTGCACCGCGAACCCCACCTTGTGGTGGCGGGGCGAGAGCAGCCAGGCGACCACCGCCAACGCGGCGACGAGATAGATCGCGTCTTGTGCGACGACGGCAACGAGGGAGTCCACGATGAGACATCGTCCCGCAGTGTCCTGAGAACCGCATGAGAGAGGATGGGATGCTCGGCGCCGCCGCGTGGGCAGTGGGTGCTCCGGCGGCTTGTAACCTAGCCGGGTGAGTCTTCGACTGTATGACACCGCCGCGCGAGAGTTGCGCGACTTCGAGCCCCTCCACGACGACAGAGTGGGGCTCTACATCTGCGGGCTCACGACCCAGGGCGCTCCGCACATCGGCCACATCCGCTTTGCGGTGGCCTTCGACATCCTGCGGCGGTGGCTGGCCACGGGCCATGGCTACGACGTGACGCTGGTGCGCAACGTCACCGACATCGACGACAAGATCCTCGCGAAGTCGGCCGGCGCGGGGCGAGAGTGGTGGGCCTGGAGCTACCAGTTCGAGCGCGAGACGAGCGAGGCGCTCGAACTGTTGGGAGTCCTGCCGGCCACCTACGAGCCGCGTGCGACAGGTCACATCCCCGAGATGGTCGAACTCATCGAGGCACTCATCGCCGCCGGGCACGCCTACGTCGCCGAGGACGGCAGCGGCGACGTCTACTTCGACGTGAAGAGCTACGCGGCGTATGGCGAGCTGACTCACCAACGCCTCGACGACATGGAGCCGGCCCAGGACGCCGACCCGCGGGGCAAGCGTGACCCGAGGGACTTCGCCCTGTGGAAGGGGCACAAGGAGGGCGAGCCGGAGTCGGCGAGCTGGCCGACGCCCTACGGCCGCGGACGTCCGGGTTGGCACCTGGAGTGCTCGGCGATGGCGCGCAAGTACCTCGGCGACACCTTCGACATCCACGGCGGTGGAGTCGACCTGCGCTTCCCGCACCACGAGAACGAGCAGGCTCAGTCACACGCCGCGGGGCTCGGGTTCGCCCGCTACTGGCTGCACAACGCCTGGGTGACGATCGGCGGGGAGAAGATGAGCAAGTCGCTCGGCAACTCCCTGATGGTCAGCGAGATCACCAAGACCGTGCGGCCCATCGCGCTGCGCTACTACCTCAGCGCCGTCAACTACCGCTCCACCATCGAGTACCACGAGGGTTCCCTCCCCGAGGCGGAGGCCGCCGTCGAGCGAATCGAGGGCTTCCTGCGGCGTGCCCTGGACGACGAACAGGAAGTGCAGGCAACGCCGTTGCCCGGCGACTTCGCGGCCGCGATGGACGACGACCTGAACGTGTCCGGCGCGCTGGCGGTCGTCCACGAGACCGTGCGGGCGGGCAACACCGCGCTCGACGAGGGCGACGACGACGAAGCCGCACGTCTCGCGTGGTTGGTGGTCGGCATGACCGAGGTGCTCGGGGTGAACCCTCTCGACCCGCGGTGGAACGGCACGTCGAGCCGCACCGCCGACGACGCCATGTCGGCCCTGGACGCGCTCGTCACCACACGGCTCGCTGAGCGGGAATCTGCGAGAGCAGCAAGGGATTTCGAAACTGCTGACTTGGTCAGGGACCAGCTCACGGCGGCGGGGATCGCCGTCGAGGACACCGCCTCGGGAGCGCGCTGGTCGCTGCCCCGACGGACCGACGCCTGAAAGGCGGACAGAACATGCCCGGGAACTCCTCGCGTCGCGGCGCGGTCCGCAAGGGCTCCTCCAAGAAGGGGCCGTCCGCCGGCAGCGGCGGGGCGCGGCGCAAGGGACTGCAGGGCCGCGGTCCGACTCCGAAGGCCGTCGACCGCCCGAAGCACCAGGCGCACAAGAACGCTGTCCGGGCGCAGAAACGCTCCGACGCGTCGGGAGCGCGCGGAGGATCCCGCGGGTCCCGCCGCGGCAAGGGCTCGAGCGAAGTGGTGGCGGGCCGCAACTCGGTGCTCGAGGCCCTTCGCGCGGAGGTCCCGGCCACGACGATGTACGTCGCGGGCCGGGTCGAGTCGGACGACCGGGTCCGTGAGGCCGTGAAGATCGCGACGCAGCGCGGCATCCCGATCCTGGAGACACCGCGCGGCGAACTCGACCGGTTGTCAGACGGATCCGTGCACCAAGGACTGGCGCTGCAGGTGCCGCCCTACGTGTATGCCGATCCGCGTGACCTGGTGAACCCGGAGGCCCCGGGAGCGCCGCTGCTCGTCGCGCTGGACGGCATCACCGACCCGCGCAACCTCGGCGCGATCATCCGCTCCGTCGCGGCCTTCGGCGGCCACGGCGTCGTCGTGCCGGAGCGCCGCTCGGCGGGGATGACGGCCAGTGCGTGGAAGACGTCGGCCGGGGCCGCGGCCCGGGTGCCGGTGGCGTTGGCCAGCAACCTGACCCGGACGCTCGAGGCCTACCGCAAGGACGGCTTCTTCGTGCTCGGCCTGGACATGGACGGCGACGTCGAGCTGCCCGGACTCGAGCTGGCCACCGAACCCCTGGTGGTGGTCGTCGGTTCCGAGGGCAAGGGGCTCTCGCGCCTGGTGAGCGAGACCTGTGACCAGATCGTCTCGATCCCGATGTCGTCGTCGGTGGAGTCCCTCAACGCGGGCATCGCGACGGGGGTTGCGCTCTACGAGGTCGCCCGGCAGCGCGCTCGCGCCTGATCGACCTTCCCACGCGGGGAGGAGCGGCGTGTTGGTCAGCGCTCGATCGGCCGGGCGCGCACCGGCATCGCCTGCGTGTCGACTCCGACGACGGAAGCCTCGTCGGGTTTGGTCGGCAGGACGCTGTCGAGATAGTCCTGCAGAGCCTCCATGATCGGGACGTCGTGGCCCTGGCGCTCGGACATGAACCACCGGTGCTCCAGCACCTCGTGGAAGACCTCGGCCGGCTCGAGCTTGCCGGTCAGTTCGGCAGGCACCTTGCGGGTGACCGGCTCGTAGACCTTGGACAACCAGTCGTGGGCGACGAACTCCTCGTCGTCGCCCTGCCGGTCGGTCGCGGCGCGGTAGGAGTCGAGGTCGTTGAGCAGACGGCGGGCCTGGTTCTCCTCGACGTCGAGGCCGGTGAGCCGCAGCAGCCGACGCGAGTGGTGGCCGGCGTCGACCACCTTGGGCTGGATCTGGATGTGGGTGCCGTCGATGTCGGTCGACATGGCCAGCTCGTCGACGTCGAACCCGAGCTCGTTGAGCCGCCGGATGCGCTCGTCGACCCGCCACCGGTCGCCCAGCTCGAAGCGCTCCAGCTCGGTCAGCTCCCGCCACAGCTTCTCGTAGCGGGAGACGATCAGCGCGGAGGTGTCGACCGGGTCGACGGAGGCCTCGAGCAGACCGCCCGCGGACAGGTCCATCAGCTCACCGGCGATGTTGACCCGCGCGATCTCCAGGTCGTGGTCGCGCTGACCGTCCGACAGGCGACTCTGGAGCTCTCCCGTCTCGGCGTCGACGAGGTATGCCGCGAAGGCGCCCGCGTCGCGGCGGAACAGCGTGTTGGACAGCGACACATCGCCCCACCAGAAGCCGGCGAGGTGCAACCGCACCAGGAGCGCGGCCAGGGCGTCGATCAGCCGTCCGACGGTGTCGGGACGCAGGGTCTGGCTGAACAGCGCCCGGTAGGGGAGGGAGAACCGCAGGTGACGGGTCAGCAGGCACGCGTCGAGCGGATGCCCGTCGGCATCGACCCGGTCGCTGATCACGCCGATCGGCTTGACACAGGGCTGGTCGAGGCGGCGCAGGGAGCGGAGCATCTGATACTCCCGCCGGGCCAGGTCGGCCTTGATCTCCTTGACCGCGATCACGCGGCCGGACAGCTGGACGAACCGCACGACGTGGCGCGAGATGCCGCGGGGCAGCGCTGCGAGGCGCTCCTCCGGCCAGTCCTGGAGGGGGACCGACCAAGGCAGGTCGAACAACGCCTGGTCGGGTCGTGCTGCCGTGATCTGCGGGGCCACGGGCCCTATCGTGGCACGATTGTCGATGGCCCAACCAGAGGCGACCTCCGAAGGAGGACGAGATGACCGATGGCAACAGCCCGTCAAGGCTCGGCTCGAACGAGGTGCGCAAGGCAGTCCTGACGACCCGTCGCGGTGGCTATGACCAGACCGAGGTGGACGCGTTCCTCGAGGAGGTGGCCGACGAGCTCGACCGCCCGGTGGAGCGTCGGACCCTCACGGCACAGTCGGTCGCGGACCAGGTGTTCGGGTCCGTGGCGTTGCGGCAGGGTTACACCGAGCAGGAGGTCGATGCCCTCCTCGACTCCGTGGTCGAGCGGCTGAGGTCGGACGAGCTCGCCGCCGCGGCACAGGCGGCGGCTCGTCGCGAACCAGGTCCCGCCGCCCCACCGGCTCCCGCCGGATCACCAGCCGGTGCGCCGGAGGCGGTCGGG
>NZ_VOHR01000113.1 GCF_009192725.1 Segeticoccus rhizosphaerae
CGCGATGTTGGGCCTATGCCGGGACGCGCACCCGTGCGGTCCCGTTCGCCGACGCTGCCCTGGCCCATGCGACCGCGGCCGGTGACGGCGCGCTCCTGGCGGATGCGCTCGACGCTTCGCTGGCCACGCACTGGGGGCCCGACGAGCTGTCCGTCCGCGCCGAGCTGGCACGGCAGCTCGACGACGTCACCGCCCACCTCACCGATGTGCAGGCACGCACCAAGGCGCATCTGTGGCTGCTCACCGTCGCCATGGAACTGCTCGACCTACCCGCGATGAACCGCCAGATGCGCGCGTTGGAGGTGCTCGGCGAGCAATCGCCACGGACCATGTTCTTCGCGGCGTCCCGGCGGCTCACCCTCGACCTGATGCGCGGAAGGACGGAAACCGCCGCAGAGCTCGTGGCCGTGGCAGGCCGGGCGTTGGACCAGGCCGGGCTGGCCGACGGCTGGCTGGTCGTGTCCAGCATGAGAGGGTACGCCGCGGTCCACACCGGAGACCGGGACACAGCCGCCGAGCTGGCCCAGCTGGCTGAGGACTTCGCGATCGCTGAAGGTGTTCGCGAGCTCTACGCCGAGGCGGCCTGGATCTGGCTCGGCGCTGGCCAGGTCGAGCGGGCCATCGCGCTGGCAGCGACGTTCGATGCCGGTGTGCTGGCGTCGCTGCCCCGCGACTTCAGCTACCTGCCGACCCTGCAGCTGGTGCTGGACGTCGCACTCCACGCCGGCGAGTCCGACCTGGTCACCCGGGTCGCGGTCGTGCTCGCCGCGTACGCCGGCCGGCCGGTCATCACCTCAGGCGGGGTGATGTTCCACGGGGTCACCGACGACACCCTCTCTCGGGCCGCGGACTTGCGCGGTGATCACGAAGAGGCCGCACGGCTGCGGGCGGACGCGTTGGCGACCTACACGCGGATCGGCGCGACCTGGTGGCGGCAGCGGCTCGAGCAGTGGACCCCCAAGCTGCCCGCCGCCAGCAGCGACAGCCGAATGGCCGACCGCCGAATGACCCTGCGTCCTGGCCCTGCCGGCACGTGGCTGGTCGGCCACGCCGGCACGACGACGCCGGTACCAGCGCGCAAGGGCATGGCCCAGGTGCACTTGCTGCTCTCCCGGCCAGGCAGCAGCATCAGCGCACTCACCCTTGCCGGCGGTTCGGTGGTCGAGAGCGACCTGGGGCCCCGAGCCGACGCGACCGCGCTGGCCGCCTACCGGCGTCGCCTCCGTCAACTTGACGAGGCGCTCGATGCCGCCGACGCGACCGGCAACGCGACCAGCGCCGAGGCCCTGGCCGCGGAGCGAACCGCGCTGCTGGCCGAGGTCTCGGCGGCTACCGGACTCGGCGGCCGAGCCCGCCGGGTCGGAGGGAGCACCGAACGCGCCCGGGTGAGCGTGCGCAAGGCAATCGTGGCTGCGATCGACACGATCACGACCGCCGACCCGGTCGTCGGGCGCCACCTGGCGACCCACATCCGCACCGGCCTCACCTGCACCTACCAACCCGACCCCGGCCAGCCCTCTGCCTGGGAGCTGTGACCAAGCCCGGCCGTGTCCCGAACCGGACTCTGAGCATTCCCACCCCCATCCCGTCGCCGTCGATACCGTCGGCCACCGACGGAGTGATGTCGCTGCCTTCTGGGCGGCATGCACGCGCGCTAGATCAGACTCCGGTCGCGTAGGCGGTGAGGAAGTGGACGGCGTGCCGGTCGAGGTTGCCGCGGGCGCGGTCGTAGTGCTCGGTGGTGCGGGGGTCGGCGTGCCGGGCCAAGATCTGGGCGTCGCGTGGCGGCGACGAGCTGCGCTTCCAGCGCTGCTTAGGTGTTGGCCGAGTCTGGCCATGGCCCGGGGGGATCGTCGGGGACGTCTTGCTCGGCCTGGGTCGTGTGGTGGATGCGGAATCCGCGTGCCAGGTAGTTGCGCAGTGCGTACGGGCCATCGAGGGTGCAGGTGTGCACCCACACCCGCGAGACTTCCGGAAGCACGGGCCAGCGCTCGTGCAGCGTCCACGCTTTGCTGAGGCCCTGGGTGAGCAGCTGGCCGCCCAGGCCGCGACCGGTGAACCGCGCGAGCAGACCAAAGTAGGCGATCTCCACGTGCGTGGCGCCGTCGTGGATGTCAGCCGCGAGCTCGACGTAGCCGGCGGGCGCGCCGTGGAACCAGGCGACCCAGGTCTCCGAGCCCGGCCGCGAGAGCCAGGCGACCCACTCGGCCAAGTTCCACCCGCGCCGGTCGAGCCAGTACCAGTCGCCACCGACTGCCGTGTAGAGGAACCGGGAGAACTCCGGAGCGAGCTCGCCGACCCGCCCGATCAGCGCGGGCTCTGCAGGCTCACGTGCTGCTCGCAGGTCCGCCGGATCATCCTGTTCGAGATGGGTCGTCGTCACGATCACCGATCCAGTGAACAGCACCGTCACCCAGCGACTGCCACGGGATCTGTGACTAGCACAGCGGCGTTGTCGCCCTGGGCACAGAACCGGCACCACGGTCAGCAACGGCAGTCCCATCCCGCGGCAGTCAGCGCCGCCCACCGCCGGGCCCAACGATGCTGAGTCGCTGGACGCGAGTCCAACCCTTCCGGTGGATCAGCACAGGTCCCCGGCTACCGGTGTTGGCCGCGACGCCGCCCCTGGCGGCCCCGCACCCGGGGGCGTGTCCCGCGCCAGCCGGCCGGTCCGAGCCGGGCGCCAGCGGGCCACCGACAGCCGCTCCGGCTTCCGCGGTCGTTGTTGGTGCTGGTTCACCATGGTGTTCTCCAGGGGTCGTGTTCTCCTAGGGGATCGCCCGCCCGGGTGCCGCTGGTGACGGAGGTGGGGCCCTCCTGGCGTGCCGGCGCCGCCGCGCGTGCCGCCCGGCGTTGGCCCAGTTCGGTGATGATGGCGTCCTGTTGGAGCCGTAGCCGGGTCTGATCTGGGTCGTTGTGCGAAGACCGAGCCGGTGCCACCGGGGCGGCCCGGAGAGTGTCTTCCAGCCGAGCCAGGTCGCTGATCAGCTCCCGCATCGAGCGGTCGCGCAACGCGGGCGGTTGCCGGCCCGCGAACCGGGCGGGCCTCGCGAGCGCCGGGGCCGGCGCCCAGGATGTGCTGGGTGTCCACGTCAGCCCAGGAAGTAGGACGGATCGGCCGGGTAGCGCGCCCGCCCGGCGGGTCGCTGTGCCCCGGCGAACGGTGGCCCGGCGCCGTGGCCGGCTCGCGGCCCGACCGGGTCGTGGACACCGCCGCAGAGCTCGCCGTGGAGACCGGACGCGTCGAGACCGCCGGCTGGCTGGGGCGCCGCGATGGCGGCGGCAGGCGGCGCCCGGAACCGATGGCGCATCACGATCGCGTCGCGGCGGTCGGCGTCCCCAAGGCGGAGCACAGGGCCGGCAAGTCGGGCCAGTGGCGGTGTGCGGGTAGGTCCAGCAGCAGCTCCAGCACCACTGGCGGGGCGTGGTGGTCCACCGCCGCGGCGAGCACCTCCTCACGGTCGGCCGGGAAGCCCGCGGGCGGCAGGTAACCGACCAGCTGGCCCGCGGTGACCGGCACTGCGTTGGAGTCCGAGCTCGCCTCGTTCGGCGCCTTCGCCTCGGGCCGCCCGACCGCGGACATCTACCGCGACCAGCTCGACCTGCTGGACCTCATCACCGACACCACCGAGGAGCAGCCATGACTTTGGATCGCTTGCAAGCCCACTTACGGATTCACCCGGATGCCGTTCGGGCGGGCCCTGGCACCCGGGATGCTGCACCGCCCGAACGGCAGCCACGCCGAGGCCGCCGCGCGGATCAGCTGGTGCGTGGCCGAACGCGCCCTCGGCGTGGTCACCGGTGAGGTCGGCGCCGGCAAGACCGTCGCGATCCGCGCCGCCCTGGCCGGACTGGACACCTCCCGGCACACCACCATCTACCTGGGCAACCCCGCCGTAGGCGGCCGTGGCCTCTACGCCGGGATCGTCACCGCCTTGGGCGGCGTTCCCCGCTTCCACAAGGCCGCGCTCATCCCACAAACCGCCGAGCTGCTGGCCGCCGAGGAACACGAGCGAGGTCGCACCGTGGTCCTGGTGCTGGACGAGGCCCACCTGCTGGGCGCCGACCAGCTCGAAGAACTCCGGCTGCTGACCAACGCCGACATGGACTCCCACTCACCGTTCGCGTGCCTGCTCGTGGGACAACCCACCCTGCGCCGGCGGATCAAGCTCGGAACCTTCGCCGCCCTCGACCAGCGAATCGCGCTGCGTTACGCCATGACCGGGATGAGCCAGACCGAGACCAAGTCCTACCTGGCCCACCACCTCGGCCTGGCCGGACGATCGGACACCCAGTTCTCCGACGACGCGGTCGCGTTGATCCACCAAGTCGGTCGCGGCATCCCCAGAGCAGTGAACAACCTCGCCGTCCAGTCCCTGGTCGCCGCCTTCGCGACCAGCAAGGCCATCGTCGACGAATCATCCGCGCGAGCCGCCGTCACCGAAGTCACGACAGAATGACCACCACCACGACACCATGACCACCCCGCCGGTTGCCCGGCGGGGCCTTCAAAATCGACTCAACCCGTCATCACCAACCACGACGCCCCCATCATCGATCGACGCGACCGGCAACAGACGCCGACATTGCCAGCGTCGAGAGTATGCGGCGGGTCATGGCCGCACAGGCCTCCATGATGGCAATGCCGGTGCTCGGATTTCCCGCATTTGAGCGCCGTCGACAGATTCGACGAGGACGGCATCCTGGACGCCGCTGAGTCATCGAAGCATGCGCCGGCACCTTCACCCCCATCGACCCGCGCTAACGCAGTTTCAACAGAGCACGCACTTGACCGCCACCACTGCTCGCACCTCAACCTGGTCTTCAGCTGCGCCAACAAGATGGCCATTTGGGCATGGATGAGGAGCGCATCGCGCGGCTAAGACGCCTGCACTCGCGGCTGCTAGAGCGGTGCGGTCCACGGTGGGCTCAACGTGGCCTCAGTGGCTCCAGATCCGGTGTAGTGCTCGTGGCAGTCCCCATGCGCCGCGGTCTGTGAGTCGCTGGTCCTCGTCCAGCACCCCGAGGTCCTGCCAGCCAGGAGTCAGATGGATCAGGGCCATCTCCAGCACGGCCAGGTGGCCTTGGGGGTCCTCAATCTCGCCGTCGACATCCTCGAGGCGCTCGACGTCCACTTGCACGAGCGCGGGGTCGAGCGCGCTGCCTGGTCCTCGGTCTACCAGGCCAAGCACCAGGCCGAGCCAGTCCGCGTGTTGCAGGGCCATCACCGCGGACATCGACTCGATCTCGTCCGCGCTGGGCTCCTTCGATGGAGAGATCGTCTCGGCCAGCGCGTCCAGCCAACGGGCGTCGTCGTCGGTGGGAACATCCCGAACTGCCGGGATGCGCTTCGCGAGGTACTCCGCCGCGGCCCGGTCCACCGCTTCCCATTCCTCGGACCAGGCGTCGATCTCGTCGTCGGTGATGTCCCAGTCGTTCGGCATGAGACCAGCGTAGAGAGCCAGGCGAGAACGCGCCTCCCTCCGGTGGCACCAGTTCCGCACAGGAGGCCCCCGGCGGTTGGTCGTGGCCATGATCGGCGCGGCTGAACGGTCCGGAGTGGGGAGGGCGCCGCGCGGGGTTTCAGGTCCACATCGTGGGTCCGCTGGGGCGTCACTTGCCGGGGCGTCAGCCGGCGGCTGCCAGCAGCTGGTCAAGCTCGGCCCTGATGCCGTCGACCAGGGCTTGGGGGTCCGGGCACAGTTGGCGCACCGTGGTGACGCTGATGTCGACGTGCTGGTCGTAGGTGATGGCGGCGAAGAAGAGGTGAACCGGTGGGCAGACGATGCCGCGCAGGAAGACGTCGGTGATCTGGCGGGTTGCCAGGTAGAGCGGCTGACGCGGTCCGGCCATTGTGGACACGGTGAGGTTCTGGGTGGGCGGGAACACGCCGAAGGCCTTGGTGCCGGCGAAGGCCATCGCCGCGCTGACGATCCCGGGCAGCAGCAGGTCGCCGACGTCGGCGAGGGACTGCCAGTCGGCCCGCGACCGGGGCAGGGCCGACTTGGCCGCGGCGGAGCTCGCGTGCACCGCGGTCAGCCGTTCCCCGGGGTCGTCGAGGTGCACGGGCAGGTCGACCCACATCGTGGTGAGGTGGTTGCCTTGCATGTCGTCGTCGCCGGCCGCCCGGACGTTGACCGGGCAGGTGGTGCGGATCGGTTTGTCGGGCAGGTCGGCGTGCGCGGCCAGGTAGTCGCGCATGGATCCGGTCACCAGCGCCAGCAGGACGTCGTTGACGGTCGTCCCGGGGAACATCACGCGCACCGCCCGGACCTGGTCGAAAGGCACACTGACGAGCGCCATCGATTTGCTCGGGTCGCTGACGTGCTGGTTGAACAGCGTCATCGGGGGCGCGTCGGTCAGCGAGGGCAGGTAGCCGGGCAGCTGCGGCAGCCGCGCCGAGCGGTTGGCCAGCCCTGGCGGCACGCTGGGGACGAGCCGGCCCATCAGCCGCTTGGTGGCGACGGTGTTGGCGGCTAACCGGCTCGGCAGCTCCACAAGTGCCCTCTGCAGCAGGGACGGTTGCGTCCGCCCGGTCAGCGGCGCCGGCTCACGCTCGCGATCCACCCGGGTGGGCGCGGCGTCGAACAGCAGATGCTGCAGCGCGATCATGCCGACGCCGTCTATGACGGCATGGTGCACGCGCAGGACCAGCACCGCTCGCCCATCGGCCAGCCCGGTCAAGTACCAGACCTGCCAGAGTGGCCTTCCGCGGTCCAGCGGCCTGCCGGAGACCTGCAGGATCGTCTCCATCAGGGCGGACGCGTCTCCCGGCGCCGGGACCCTCCGATGGTGGATGTGCTCGTCGAGGTCGACAGAGTCCGTCTGGGCCCAGCGGTCCTCGCCGATGCGCAGTGGCGCGTGAGCGATCACGCGGTTGGCAATCGGTGAGCCGGGCAGTCGCTGACCGAAGACGGCCCGAATGTCGTCGAAGGGCAACGGGCCTTCGGGCGCGGACTCAAGGACGTAGATCCCGGCAACGTCCATCGGGTAGCCACTGCGTTCCAGACGCAGGAAGATGCTCTCGGTGCTGCGCATCGGCGGCATCTGCCTCCTCCCGAGTCCGGCACGCCAGTCAGGCACTGTTCATTATGCTCGGGCCCAGTCGGCCGGACTCGTCCCCCTTGCGGTGCATGGCCCCGTCGTTCGCGGCGACACCTTGTGACGGGACGTCGCAGACCCGTGGTGGCTGTGGTGCCGCCGGTGCAGGCGGGCGGGCCTCCGACGAACAGCAGAACTCGCCGATTGGCTTCGTGTGTGGGGTCGACTCCGCGAACGACGACTGGCGCGCATAGGTTTACTGACGAGGCCACCAGCGCAACTGCCGCCGTATGCCCAGCTTCGACCTGCGGTGCCGAAGTTCTGACATGCTCGCTTCCAGCGCCGGTGGGGGTAGTGGTGGTCGCTGGACGTTTGTTTGCCGGGGCGTGTACGTCAGGGACGTTGTGCTTGCGGGTCAGCCGAGCCGTGTGGCGCGGTGATCTGGACGGGTGCTGCGGCGCGGCAGGTGCTGTCCGGGGTCTAGCACGTCCATGACGCGCGCCACCATTCCGGTTGCTCCCACGGCCACGACCCGGCGGTGGGCGGCTGCACTGATCAGCATCCCGGTGCAGTGGGCGTCCATGAACGTGACGTTGGTCAGGTCGATCGCCAGCAGCCCGTGAGCATCTGCGAACGCGCGGTCGAGGGCAGCATTTAGGTCGTCGCGGGTGCTGATGTCATACTCGCCGGCCAATTCCAGCACCCAGGGGCTGATGAGGTCAGCTCCTGGGTGGCTGTGGCCTGCGGATCCGACCTGGTGGCGTTGTGGTCTCGGTTTTGCCGCCCGATGGGCTGGGTCCGTCATGGTGGAGGTCCCAGGTGGGTGAGTGGCGGGTGACGGAGCCCGGTGGCGTTGCGGGCGGCTGTTTGCTCAGCTACCTCGACAGTAGTCCAGAACGGGTGGTTCGGGTAGTCCCCACGGTGGGCGGGTTCACCGCTCTGCGGCGGTCTCGCCTGCCTGGCCCTCCTCGTCTTGCACCTGGTCGAGCAGCTCGCGGGCGATCTCACGCAGCTTGCGGTGCTGGGTCTGGGACATGTCACGCAGGACGTCAAAGGCCTGTATGGGTCCGCAGCGCTGCTGCGCCATCACGATGCCCCTGGCCGTGTCGATCTCCCACCGGGAGGTGAGGGCCTGTTCGAGGCTGGCCGCGGTGACTTGGGCGCGGGTGAAGGCCTCGGCGTTGCCCAGCACGATCGAGGCCTGCTCGGCGAACAACGCGGCGGTCGCGGCGGTGGCCTCATCGAACACCCAGGCTTGCAGCGCATACACGTTCAACGCCCCGAGCCGGGTACCGCGGACCGTCAACGGTGCCGCCACGATCCCGCGCAGCCCATACTGCAGCGCTGCGGCCCGGAACCGGGGCCAGCGCTGCTCGTCCTCGAGGTCTTCGGTCAGCACCATGTCCTGGGTCACGTAGGCGTGCAGGCACGGTCCCTCGTCAAGGGCGTACTGGATCTCGTCGATGCGCCGCACGAAGTCGCCGGCCGCGGTGACCGTGGTCGGTTTGCCCTGCACGACCCAGGTGACTCCCGCGCCGTCGCAGCCGGGCACGGCGCGCACGGACAATTCAGCGACGCGCTGCAAAGACTCGTGCAGGGACTGCTCGGACAGCACAAACTGACCCAGCGCCGCCAAGCTGCCCGCCAATTCGGCTCGGCCTCGGGCATCCGGTGAGGAAGGGCTCAACCGCGGTACTTCCTCTCTCCTGCCGCGTACGCACCTGCTGTATACACCCGATTATCCCCTGCGCGACCCGACGGTCAAGCACGAAATGGGCCTGCTGTGGTGGGCTTGGCAGGACCAACCACCGGGCGTAGCCTGCTGAACAGGGACGCGATATTGAGTCGGCAGCGGCGCTCGCGCCGCGGCGTGGAGGTCCGAGCGATCCGGGGCGGGGCGGCCCTTCCACCGGCAGAGATGAGGCTCCAATTCGCGACGTCACGGTGGTCGGCGCGACCGGTCCAACCGGCCCGGTCCAGGGACTGGCTGTCCTGAGGGCACTGGCCCAGGAACCACGAGCCGTCGTCGCTGATCTGACCGGACCCGACGTCGATGCATCTGCCCTGCCCGCCGAGCTCGACCTGATCGAAAACTATCTGGGCCACTGGGACGCGACCGCCCTGCTCGTGTGCGCCGACACCCTCGAGAAGGAGCGCGTCCTGCAGGCCCACCCGCTCGGCGCCAGACTCACCCTGTTTCCCGCAGTGGCCTTCGCCTTGGTCGCCGCAGGCCGCCAAATACCTACCGACCGGCTCGTCCTTCCCCTCGCCTCGGTCCCTGCGGCGCCCGGCCAAGCCCGCCACTTCGTTCGATCAGCCCTCGAGCAATGGCGCCTGAGGTACCTCCTCAACGAAGCCGAGCTGGTCGTGACCGAGCTGGTGACCAACACCGTGGTGCACGCCCACACGCCGATGACCCTCACCATCAGCCGCAGGAATCCCACCGCCCCGCCCGGCCGGGGCACACTACGGATCGCGGTCCGCGACACGGACCACGACAGTCCCGCCCCTCACCCACCCGACCTCCTAAGACCAGATGGGCGCGGGCTCCAACTCATCGATCACTTCACCGCCGCGTGGGGGGCCATCTCCCTGGACGACGGAAAGATCGTCTGGACCGTCCTGCAACAAGACCCCGCCACCGCCTAACGAGAAATGAAGGCGCGTTCTGGCCACGGCCAGGCAAGCCCTGGGTCAGGCACAGGTATCGATCACGTCAAGGGCACCCTGATCACCGGCGCGATCCATGGCGGAAAGACCAGCCTATGGCGACGAAGTCAAGGGGCTTGGGTTCGTTGATTTGTGCAGGGCAAGTCGGCTCGCCGAGGTTCGCCGGCGGGTTGATTGGTCTTTGGGGTTGAGGCGCGTTCGCCGGTGGTCGGGGGCCCGGGCGCCCGTCTCCTGCCCTACGTAGCGTGCAAGCGGGTTGCTTCCCGACAGCCTTCATCCGGGCTTTGGTGGAGACGGGCGGGGCTGCCCATGGTCTTTCGCGGGATGTGATCCCGACGCAGTGGCGGGCTCACCCCGTCCGGTCGGCTATTGCGCCTTGGGGTCAGGCGGCAACGGCGGCTCCCCTCGCGGTTGCGGGGGTCTGCGGGTTGAGTCCGCCGGCGATGGCGGGGTCCCAGGCGGTGCCGGTGGTGATGACGGCGTGCAGCTGGCGCAGCAGGCTGCCGGCGACGGCGACCCGCGCCTGAGTTTTGGTGAGCTTGTTGTCGGCCCTGCCGGTCAGGTGCGCGTACCGGGCGGCGAGCACCGGGTTGTTGCGCAACGCGGCCCACACCGCCCGCCACGCCGCGAGGCGGAGCTGGGGGCGGCCGCGGCCGCTGATTCCGGTCTTGCCCTGGTAGCTGCCCGAGGCGTTGTCGCGGGGACAAAGTCCGGCGTGCTTGACCATTGCCCGGGCGCTGGTGAACCGGGTGGGGTCGCCGGTCTCGGCGAGGATCGCGGCGGCGCCGACCGCGGACAGCCCCGGGATGCTGGTCGCCAGCCCGGTGAGCCCGAGCTCGTCGAGTACCTGCACCATGCAGGCCTCGACCACGGCGGTCTCGGCGCGGGCGTGGGTGGGCCAGGTCGGCCAACGCGAACCGGGCCCGCTCCAGGCCACCGGCGCGATTACGGCCACTTGCGTCAGCAGGTCTACGCCTACGGGACCGGGCTGACAGCGCACATGAC